>JBDTVQ010000068.1:0-21966 GCA_040007195.1 Acidobacteriota bacterium
AATGAGTTCGGCCCCATGGACACGCATGTGGGCAACGAGAGCGTCGAGGTCATCAACGGCGAACATGACGCGACGTATACCCAGCGTGTTGACTGGCGCGTCCACGGGCCCAAACCTAGTCGCGCTAGGCGTGTGGAACTTGTCCAGCTCGATGCCTTGCCCGTCGGGAGTCCGCATCATCGCAATGGTGGACCGGACATCTTTGAGCCCGATCAGGCTCCCGACCAAAGGCCCTTCGACTTGTTGACTCGCCCTCGAGCCTCAGGCCCAGTTCGAGGAAGAACGCCTTAACGGCTTCGAGGTCGTCGACAACGATGAGGACGTTGTCCATCCGTTTAAGAGCCACGATCTGTTCCTATAGCCCCCGCCGCGCCGCCTCGATCGCCGCAATGTCGATCTTCTTCATCGTCATCATTGCGTCGAACGCTCGCTTCGCCGCCGCCGGGTCGGAGTCAGATATCGCGTCAAGGAGCGCTCGCGGCGTGATCTGCCACGACACACCCCACTTGTCCTTGCACCAACCGCATTGGCTTTCACTACCACCGTTCCCGATGATTGCATTCCATAGCCGGTCCGTCTCGGCCTGATCCTCGGTCGCAATCTGGAACGAGAAGGCTTCGGTTTGCTTGAAGTGTGAGCCACCGTTAAGCCCGATGCAGGCAATGCCGCCGACGGTGAATTCGACGGTAAGAACATTGCCTTGCTTGCCTGAAGGGCTGTCGCCCGGTGAGCGAAAAACCTCACCCACGGCACTGTCCGGGAAGGTCTCGGCATAAAAGCGCGCTGCTCCTTCGGCATCATTGTCGTACCAGAGGCAAACTTTGCTTTTGATGGCCGCTTTCGTTGCTTGCGTCATTGCTTCTCCCTGTGGGTATCTTACCGTGTAGTTACTGCTTTGACTGAAGAAAGTTTCGCCCCCAAAGCAGCCCTCTGATTGTTGATTTGGCGACCTACCAACGATGAACGATAACTCGCGGTAAGTTGCGCTGTGTTCCTCAAACAGGTACGAGCAGGCACGGTACCAACCGTTGGCGGTTCTGCTTCCGATAATCCGCTGTTCTGTCGAATGCGGGCACTTGGCCGAAGACAAGTCAAATGGCATACTGACGGCTCGCCAGTAAGGGATGGAGCTTTGCTCACTTGTGGCCCACCTGGCCTGAATGGCCGAGTCGATGTAGAAGTGGGTGCGGGGTGCTAACGCCAGAGCACCTTACGCCTGCTTTTGAACCTTGGCCCAGGTATCGCGGAGTTCAACCGTGCGATTGAAGACAAGTTGTCCGGCAGTGGCCGACTTGTCGACGCAGAAATAGCCGAGGCGTTCGAATTGGAAGCGGTCGCCGGGTTGAGCGCGCTCAAGCGCGGGTTCGGCTTTGCCGTGAACGACGGTGAGCGAGGCGGAGTTCAGGAAGACGGTGAAGTCCTGACCTTCGGGCGTTTCGTTTGGGTTTTCGACAGTAAAGAGCTTGTCGTAGAGGCGGACCTCGATGTTAACGGCGCTGGCGGCGGAGACCCAGTGAATGGTCGACTTCACTTTTCGCGTTTGCTGGCCGCTGCGGGTTACGGGGTCGTAAGTGCAGTGGATTTCCGTGACTTCGCCGGTCACCGGATCCTTCACCACTTCGTTGCACTTGATGATGTAGCCGTAGCGGAGGCGGACTTCGGTGCCGGGAGACAAGCGGTAATAGCCCTTGGGCGGCACCTCGCGGAAGTCGTCCTGTTCGATCCAGATTTCGCGACTGAAGGGAACGGAGCGCGTACCTGCCGCCGCGTCTTCGGGATTGTTGACGGCCTCGAGATGCTCAACCTGTATTTCCGGGTAGTTGGTGAGCACGAGCTTGAGCGGGCGCAGGACGGCCATTACGCGGAGCGCGGTTTTGTTGAGGTCTTCGCGAATGTGGTATTCCAGCTTGCCCAGTTCGGTGATGCCGTTGGTCTTCGACACGCCGAGGTTGCGGGCGAAATTGCGCAGGCCATGCGGCGAGTAACCGCGCCGGCGCATGCCGCTGATGGTGGGCATGCGCGGGTCGTCCCAGCCATTCACAACGCCCTGCTGGACCAACTGCAGCAGCTTTCGCTTGCTCATCAGCGTATAGGTGAGGTTGAGGCGGTCGAACTCGATTTGCTGGGGGCGGAAGACGCCGAGCTGCTCGATGAACCAGTCATAGAGCGGGCGGTGGCTTTCAAACTCGAGCGTGCAGATGGAGTGCGTGATGCCTTCGATGGAATCGCACTGCCCGTGCGCCCAGTCGTACATCGGATAGATGCACCAATCGTTACCGGTGCGGTGATGCTCGGCGTGCAGGATGCGGTACATCACCGGATCGCGCATGTTAAGGTTCTGCGAAGCCATGTCGACTTTGGCGCGCAGGGTGCGGGAGCCGTCGGGAAATTCGCCGGCCTTCATGCGCGCGAAGAGGTCGAGATTCTCCTCGACGCTGCGATCGCGGTAGGGGCTGTTCTGTCCCGGTTCGGTCAGCGTGCCGCGTGTTTCGCGGACCTGCTCGCCCGTGAGGTCGCAAACGAAGGCGTTGCCCTTTTTGATGAGCTCGACGGACCAGTCGTAGAGTTGCTGGAAGTAGTCGGAGGCGTAGAAGAGGCGGTCGCCGAAATCGCCGCCGAGCCACTTCACGTCCTCGATGATCGATTCGACGTATTCGGTCTCTTCCTTGGTGGGGTTGGTGTCGTCGAAGCGGAGGTTGCACTTGCCGCCGAACTCGTCGGCGAGGCCGAAGTTGAGCATGATGCTCTTGGCGTGGCCGACGTGGAGGTAGCCGTTTGGCTCTGGCGGAAAGCGTGTGTGAACGCGGCCGCCATGTTTGCCGCTGGCGTTGTCGGCGAGGATGATGTCACGAATAAAATGCGAGGGAGCTGAATCGGCTTCGTTCATTACAGAATTCCTAGAGCAAAATCGATGCGCGCGAGCACGGTGTCGCGGCCGAGCGCTTCGAGCGTTTCGAAGAGGGGAGGAGCGTTCTTGCGGCCGCACACGGCGACGCGGATGGGCTGGAACATCTGTCCGGCTTTGATCTTGAGCTCGTCGGCGGCGGCGCGCAGGGCGGGTTCGAGTGTGGCGTGGCTGTAGTCCGGCACGGCGGCGAGAACTTCCTTGGCCTTGCGGAGGGCGTTGGCGGCCATGGCGGCGTCACCCTTTTGCGGGATAAGTTCGGCGGGGTCGTAGGCGCGGGGCTCGACGAAGAAGAAGTCGGCGACGGTGGCCACATCGCCGAGGAGCCGGATGCGTTCCTGGAGGAGCGGGGCGATGGCGCGCAGCCTCTGCTCAGTGGCGGCGAATCCGGCCTGTTGCGCATAGGGCACGAGGCGGCGGGCGAGTTCGTCGAGTTCAATCGAGTGGATGTGCTCGGCGTTGAGCCAGACGGCCTTGGGATCGAAGGGTTCCGCTTCGGAGAAATTGATGGTGGCGTTACTGCGGTTGATGCCTTCGAGCGAGAACAGTTCGATGAGCTCCTCGCGCGACATCTTCTCGCGGTCGTTCTTGGGCGACCAGCCGAGCAGCGAGAGGAAATTGATGAAGGCGTGCGGGAGAAAGCCGGCGTCGCGATAGGTGGTGACGCTGACGACGGGACCGTGGATGCGCTTGGAGAGCTTGGCGCCATCGGGGGCCATCAGCAGCGGCAGGTGGGCGGTGCGCGGCACGTCGACGCCGAGGGCTTCGAAGATGAGCACGTGCTTGAAGGTGTTGGCGAGGTGCTCCTGGCCGCGGAGGATGTCGGTGATGCGGAGGTCGGCGTCGTCGGCGCAGGATGCCATGTGATAGGTGGGCATGCCGGTGGAGCGCAGGAGGGCAAAGTCTTCGAGGTCGCTGGTGGCTTTGGTGACAGTGCCGTAGACGAGGTCGTTCACGACGACGTCGGGGCGCGAATCGCGCGGGACGCGGAACCGCAGAACGAACGGCTCGCCCGAGTTGGCGCGGCGGTCGCTCTCTTCGCGGCTGAGTTCGCGCATGCCGGGGTTGAAGAGCCAGCCGCCGGTGGTGGATTCAGGCGCGGCGGAGGCAGCCGGGGCGGGGGTGAAGTCGCGGTAAGCGAGGCCTTTTTCGAAGATGGACCAGGCGGCCTGGCGGTGGAGGTCGAGGCGGTCGGACTGGCGGTAGAACTCGTCCCAGCTCAGTTCGAGCCAATTGAGGCCCTCATAGATGGAGTCGAGCGAGGTTTGGGTGTTGCGTTCGACGTCGGTGTCGTCGATGCGCAGAACCACGACTCCACCCTGGCGGCGGGCGTGGAGCCAGTTAAAGATGAAGGTTCGGGCCCCCCCAATGTGAAGGTAGCCCGTTGGCGAGGGGGCAAAACGGACACGTATCATGTGTGGAAATAACCAGGATAGCTTATGGGGGTAGGAGGGACCGTTTGCGGAGGGGAGCGCATGTGCTCTGGCGACGGAGCGTTCAGAGCCATTGCGGTCTCAACAATGAGGAGATCGAACTCCGAACTTTAGACACTTGGGGTCGGCGCTGCGAGCTTCTTCGACAGCAATCAGTCGTTTGTCGAAGCTGGCTATTCCCTTGCACTCCAAATTCCGGGGCATATCTCGAAAGCCATCTCTTCGATGCGAACCTGCCCTTTGGATGAAGACAGGGCAGACTCAAACCCAGCTCCGACGGCTTGGGTCTGGGCTGGAGGTGGCGGAGGTGGTGGCGGAAGTGGACAGTTCGTCCTGCAGCCGCAGACACTAATCAGAACCGGGATAACCATGAGGCGCGCCAGTTGAGAGGCGCGCCTCGCGCGAACTACCGATAGCGGCATGGGAATAGGGTACAAAAATCGAGCGCCGAGAATTCGCACTCGATTTGCGCTCCCCGCTACCCCTCGTTCTTCATCACCTGAATCAGCGCCTGGATGTAGCCGTAAGAATACGAGAACGCCTGATTTTGCCCGGGATCGTCGGGATGTGTCGGCATGTGATCCGGCATCATCATGTAGGGGTAGCCGACTTCTTTGTATACCTTGATGGCCTTGTAAAAGTTCACGTCTCCCTCGTCCGGGTAGGTCTCGACGAATTTGTCGCGGTGGCCGCGGATGTTGCGGAAGTGGACGTTGAAGATCTTGTTCTTTTGGCCGAAGTAGCGGATGACGTCGTAGATTTCCTTACCGGGGTCCTGGAGCATTTCGCTGACCGTGCCCTGGCAGAAGTTGAAGCCGTGATAGGGGCTCTCTTGGATCGACACGAATTTCTTGAGGCCTTCGACGGTGCCGAGCACGCGGTCGACGCCGCGGTAGCCTGATTGCGGAACGCCGGGGTCGTGCGGGTGGCAGGCCATGCGGACCTTGTATTCATTTGCGACGGGGATGGCGCGATCGAGGAAGTAGGTGATGCGCTCCCACATAACGGGGGCGGGCGAGGGGCCGGCTTCGGTGAGCGGCGGATCCTGTTTCCCCTTGCTGAGATCCCATTCGCGGGATGACACGCCGCCACGGCCGGGAACACGTCCGCTGCTGAGCACGCCGAGAATCGACATGTTGTACTTGACGGCGGGAAGTCCGGCTTTGGCGCAGTTGCGCAGGGACATGCAGACGTCGTCAATGGCCTTGTCGCGTTCGGGGCTCTTGCCCATCATGATCGACGGATTGGCAGCGCGGCCGATGTAGGACGAGGCGAGTCCATTGATCTCCGACATCATGAGCTTGACGCCGTACTTGGCGCAGAGGTCCATCTGCTGGGAAATGGCATCGGCTTCCATGTAGCCTTTGGGGCCGGGGGGCACCATGCCGCAAACGTCGTTCACGCCGCTGCGCTTGAGCAGGTTCAGGTACTTTTCACCAATGGGGCCGCGCTGGCAGCCGACCACCATCACAGCCTTGCCCGGTTTGTAATCGGTACGTGGATCGGAGAGACCCGAGGCTGCGGCCATCGGAGTCGCTGCGGCGGCGAGCGCCGACGAGGAGGCGAGGAATTGACGTCTATTCATGTCGACGCAGCATATCAAAAAGGGAGCGCTAACTGGGGCGGCGCCGGAATACCCTCGGTCCGCTCGTATCGTTCGGGCAATCCTACCTTGACGCGAGCGGCACGCACGCGTTGGGCGAGACGCTCGGCGTAGTCGCCGCGCAGGTATGCCTCGCGCGAGAAGTGTTGTTCGTATTTGCGATGAAGGTGAGGGAAGTGTTCGGCGAGGAACAGAAGGAACACGCGCAGGGCGCAGGGCATGAGGAAGAGCGGTTGGGCGAAGAACGAAGTGGCGCCCGCCGACACGGCCGCGCGTGCGATCGATTCGATCTCCTGGTCGTTGATGTGCGGCATGACGGGCGAGCATTGGACGCCGGCGCGAACACCGGCACGCGCAAGGGTCCGAACTGCCTCCAGTCGCAGTTCGGGCCTCGGCGCGCGGGGCTCGAGCGCGCGAGCCAAATCGTTGTCCAACGTGGTGATGGTCATGCCGACATGCAGCCAGTGGCGGGCGTGCAACTCGGCAAGGAGATCGACATCGCGTGCCACGAGGTCGGACTCGGTAGTGATGAAAATCTTGTGGCCGCTGGTGTCGGCGAGGGCGCGGAGAATGCGGCGCGTGAGGCCGTAGCGGCGTTCGGCGGGCTGGTAGGGATCGGTGGCCGTACCGATGCCGATGCCTTCGCCCTGCTTCACGCGGGCCAGATCACGCCGAAACGTGTCGAGCGTGAATTGTTTGGCGAAGATGCGGTTCTCGAAATCCGCGCTTTCGCGCAGTTCCATGAACTCATGTATGTAGCGGGCGTAGCAGTATTTGCAGCCATACTCGCAGCCGCGGTAGGGGTTGATGGTCCAAGAAAACGGCGCCTTGGCACTGCTACATCGATTCAAGACGCCGCGAGTAGGGAGTGTTCGGTAGTCGACCGCGCGTTTGGCTTCGAGGAGTTGCCCCTCCGAGGCCAGCCGCGCGATGCCGATGACAACGGACACCACCTATGTTCGCCTATTCTTCATATAGTGTCAATATATACACTATGAATGTTTTTGACTAACCTAACAACGCCCTATACGACGCACGGTGAAGCCTGGGCCGCGGCACTTGAGGTTTTGACGGCGCCATTGACGCCATTGGGGAAGAAGCCCCCGGCGCTGACATTGGCCTGGTTGCCAAAGGCAAGGTAAAGGACCTGCCCAGGGGTGCGTTGCTGGACAAGTGCGTCGCTATCGAGCGAGAAGAACTTCATGCCCGCTGGCGGCGGCAGGATGTCGAGGGCGTCCAGGGCTACCGTCGTGATCTTCAGCTTAGCGACCTGCAGCCGAATGTTGGCGGCATGCTGCGCCTCCGTGCCGAAAACACGAGCGGCGACGCCGAGGATCGCCTTGCTTTTGAGCAGCCCGGCGGCGCCGGCGTAGGCCGTGACACCAAGATCTTCAAATGCGCGGGCGAGAGTGAGGAATTCCATCGGATCTTTGAAGCCGATGCCCAGGGCGTTCATGTTGATTGCGGGTTTGGCGATGGGGGTAACTCCCATCGAGCCAAGCGCGTTGCGAAGCAGCGTCACGTGCGCGCGCTCGTCTTCGGCAATCTGGAGCGCGACCTCGCGCGTGAAGAGCGGGCCGCCAGTGGGGAGGTCGACCATTCCACCGCCCGTGGTGACCCCAAATGTTCCGGCGCCGCTGGTGGCAATGCCGAACTGGTTGATGGTCTTGCCCGATGTGGCGACCGAATAGAACTCGGCTTCGAGATATTCGAGGTTCAGCGCGAAGTTGACGATGTCGGCATCGGTGATGGTTTGCGCGCTGGCAACGCTGGTGCCGGCGGCGAAGGCGAGGCCCGCGCCCCCGAGGAGCCTGGCGGCGAAGCCTCTTCTTCCGGCGGAGTGGTTGAGCTGTTTAACGATTTGTTCTTTCATTTCAATCTTCCTTTATTCCGCGTTCTTCAGGCTTGCGCCGACGACATTCTGATGGTTCCGTTCACACCGTTCGGGAAGAATCCGCCCGCCGCGGAATCCGCCTGATTGCCATAGACGATGTAGAGCACCTGGCCGGGCGTGCGCACTTGCACAAGGCCGCTGCTATCGACCGAGAAAAACTTCATTCCCGCGGGCGGGGGCAGCACGTCCAGCTTGTCGAGCGCCGAGGTTGTGATGCCGAGAGCGGCAATCTGCAGCCGGATGTTGGCCGCGTGTTCGTTCTCCGCTGCAAAAATGCGCGCGGCGATGCCGAGCACCGCCGTGTCCTGAATGAGGGGGGCAGCCCCGCCGTAGGCCGTGACGCCGACGTCTTCAAAGGCGCGGGCAAGTGTGAGGAACTCCATCGAGTTCGCAAAGCCGATGCCCAAAGCGCCCAGGTTGATGGCCGGCTTGGCCACCGGCTGTTGACCCATCGACTTCAGTGCGTTTCGCAGATAGGTAACGTGCGCGCGCTCATCGGCGGCGATTTGCAGCGCCACCTGATTGCTGAAGAGCGTGTTGTCGAATGCGTTCACCGCCGAGCCGCCGGTGGTGGGGCCGGCAGTGCCCGTGCCGTCCACACCAATACCCAACTGTTCGATGGTTTTTCCGGTTGTGGCGACCGTGTAAAACTCCGCCTCAAGATACTCAAGGTTGAGTGCGAAGTTCACAATGTCGACGTCGGTGAGTGTTTGTGCGTCCAGGCCGCGCGGCAAACCGAGAAGCGCCGCTCCAGCAGCGCCCGCGATTCCGATCCGCTTGACCAATGTTCGCCGGGAAAATGGATTACCGGCGTCGCCGGCTCTATTATTTTGTTTCATGCAATGATCCTCCGAAAGGAACGTATTGGACCGTTTCGTGACGGACGGGTCATTTGGAGTGCGTGATCCGCGCGTCACATTAGGTGTACGGGCGCACCAATGGCATTGGATCTCGCAATGAGGAGTATTTAGTGAATAAGAGTGATATTTCTGACCCGCACACTCGATGACTTATCATCGTCGGGCAGTGCGAAGTTCAGAAAGTCCGTTGTCTGTGTGATTCGAAGGATACCGGGCACTTTCTTCGTAACAAATTTGCCTCCTGTGTCCTCTATTACGCCATCGACCTGGCCAACGGATTTCGCGCCGCGAATGTCGGACGAGATGCGGAACTTACTCCCTGCGGCGGAGTTGTCGCAGGCGTAGGTGATTTCGACGGAGTAGTCACCGTCGAGGGCTTTGTACGGATACCACCAGAGCGCGTTCGGTTCCTGCGCGAACTTTTTGAAGTTGGTGGCGCTGCGAGTGGCCCAGTCGTAACGGATTTCTTCGCCGCGCAGGCGGGATTCCCAGGCGTATAGATCGAGCCGCGCGGGGATTACTCCGGCGCGATGCCTGGCGGCGATGCGCGCGGTCTGGTCGGCGATGTTTACGACGAGCACGGTATCGTTGGCATCGACCGCATGCGCGGGGAGATCGAACGTGACGCTGCCTCCGGACTGTTTGAATTTCACGGGCGCCTTGTTGGCGAGGAATGACGCACCGGTCACTTTGCTTTCGAGGCCTTCGATGGTGAGGGATGGGCCCGGCCAGTTGAGGATGTGCAGGTAGAGTTTGCCGGGCTTGACTGTGGCGCGCCAAGTGATGCCGTTGACGGCGAACGGGCTGGGTTTGGTGCCGTAGATTGATTCGCCATTCACTTTGAGCCACGCGCCGATGGTGCGGAGAATGTTTTGGCTGGCGGGCGGGATAATGCCTTCCGCGGTGGGGCCGACGTTCAGTAGATAGTTGCCGCCTTTGCTCGTGATGTCGGCGAGCTTGGCGATGAGGTCACGTGGGTCTTTCCAGTTGTTGTCGTTCTTCTTGAAGCCCCACGTGTCGTTGAGCGTGGCGGGTACCTCCCATTTACCGTCCTTTGTGTAGACCTGCAGCGGGATGGCGTTGTCGCCAGTCTGCGTGTAGTCATGGCGGTTGTGGCCGATGCGGCTGTTGATGAGGCAGGAGGGCTGCAGCGACTTCACCATGGCGCGGAGGTCGGTGACCTGTTTCACCGAAAGCAGGCCGGGTGTGTCGAACCAGATGAGCGAGAGCTTGCCGTAGCCGGAGAGGATTTCCTTGATCTGCGGGAAGACCTTGTTTTCGAGATAGGGCTGCGCGTCGCGCTTTTCCGGAAAATCCCAGTTGTTGCCGCGGCCGCCGGCTTCGTGCCAGTCCTGGTCTTGCGAGTAGTAGAAGCCGAAGCCGATGTTGCGTTGGGCGCAGGCGGCGGAGAGTTCCTTCATGGGGTCGCGATGAAACGGCGTGGCGTCGACGATGTTGTAGGGCGAAGCCTTCGAGCCGAACATGGCGAAGCCGTCGTGGTGCTTTGACGTGATGACGAGGTATTTCATTCCCGCGTCGGCGGCGACCTGCGCCCATTCATTCGCATTGAACTTCACGGGATTGAATTTCTTGGCCAGGCCCTCGTACTCCTTCACCGGGATCTTTTCGCGGAACATGATCCACTCGCCGATGCCGCGGACGTACTTGCCTTTCCATTCACCGGCGGGCAGGGCATAAAGTCCCCAATGGATAAACATCCCGAATTTGATGTCGTCGAAATTCTGGAGCGCCTTGGCGGTGGCGGAGTCGGGCGGGGTCTGCGCGGTGAGCGGAAAGCAGGCGAGCAGAGTAGCGATTAGAGCGGCAGGTTTCATGGAAGCACCTTTCGCCGTGCAGTGTATCACTGAACGGAGGTGACAGTTAGCGCGAAAGTAGTGGAAATTCAAGGATCGTGACTTCGGGTCTGCAGCCGAAGCGGACGCCGCCCAGGCTGCCCACGCCACGCGTCGTGTAGATGTAGCGGTCCTCGTAGGGATTGAGGCCGGAAACATAGCGCTTGTCGATAACGGGGGCGTAGCGTGGACCCTCGAAGGGGATCATGACCTGGCCGCCGTGCGTGTGGCCGCAGAGCATGAGCTGCCAAGGCAGCGGAGAGAGAAGGTCCTTTGCGTCGGGGTTGTGGCAGAGAGCGAGGGTGGATTCCGTTGGTACGAGCGCTTGGCCGGCGCGCCTGGGATCGACTTCATTCGACCAGTAGTCGCCTACACCCAGAAGGTTGATGCGCCCACTTGCGAGATCGAGCTGACGCGAGCGATTGTGGAGGAGTTCGACGTGGGCCGTTTCGAGGAGCCGCTCGACGGCGCGGTAATCGGAGTAGCCGCCGCGTTCACCAGACCAGGAACCACCGTCGTGATTGCCGAGGACGGCGAAGGTGGGTTTGGCCGCGCTGAGTGTGCGGAGGACCCGGATGTAGCGGTTGGTGTCCGTTTCCAGGCCGTCCGTGACGAAGTCGCCAGTGAGGCAGATGAGATCGGGATGCTGTGCCAAGCCGTCGCGAACTGCCGCTTCCATTAACGACCATGGCACGCACCAGGAGGCGTGGAGGTCGCTGAGATGCAGGATGCGCGCGGTGGGCGCCGAGTGCGGGTTAGGCAGGGACGTGTGAGTGACGTCGAGCCAGCGCGGTTCGAGCACGGTGGGGTAGGCCAACGCGGAAGCTCCGGCGGCGAACCCGATGCCGAGCATGCGGCGGCGGGTAAACATGTGCGCAACTTCTATTTTGCACGAGCGTAACCGATGCCGAGCGTGAAGTGAAGCGAATGATCCTGCGCGCGGATGGTGGCGAGGTCGTACAAGGGGCGTTCGTAAACGGAGAAGCGCAGTTCGGGACGTACGCGGAGGTGACCGCGCGCCCATTCGAGGCCTGCGGTCGCGGTGAGTCCAGCGGCGGTGCGGGAAATGGTGGAGCCGGGGATCGGGAAGTAGATGCCGTTCGAGCCCGATTTCCAATCGACATTGCTCGCGCGGCGGATGGCCGGGCCGAAGCCGAGCACGGGTGTGACGGCACGATCGCGAAGAAGGCGCACTTTGAAGAGTAGCGGCACTTCCCACAGGGTGCCGTTCAGGGATTCCGTGAACGCACTGCCGGGGTAGGCAGTGGTGTCGGTGTGGCCGAAGCGGCGCGCAAGGAAACTGCCTTCGAGGGCGAAGCGTTGGTTGATGTGCCAGGTAGTGTACGCGCCGATGGCGAAGCGGCGCGTGGGCGCGTCAATGTAACGGGGATAGAAGTCGACGTGGTATTCGACTTCGTAGGTTTCGAGCAAAGGCACGCCGCCGAGAACGCCGAACTCGAACGAGCCGGGGCGGAAGGCGAGCGCGGGGGGCGCGTCGTCGTGAGGGGCATATGAGATATTGAGTAGCGCATCGAACTGCGTACGGTTGAGGCGCGAGGCCGAGGGGGTGCTCGCGGTGCGCTCGGTGTCCCAAAAGGTGAGCCGGACGCCGGGTGTCAGCCGCAGCGCGCCTGCCGAAAATTCAACACCTGCGCCGACGGCTCCACCGATGCTGGTGCGGCGATCGAATGAAGCGGGAGAGGTCGTGTCGAGGTGCTCGGTTGTCGTGGTTGTGTGCGGCGGAAAAGTTGTGGTGATGGTGCGCGCGCCGGTTTCGTGGACGCCGCTGATGCGGCGAAGGACGGGTCCGGCGGTGAGGGTGATGTGGGTGCGCGGTGTTAAGCGCAGGCGCGATTTGGCGAGGAAGGGGAACTCCCACGAGTTCCCGGTGGTGGTGGAGGTGTAGTCCGTGCGTGGGCCGCCGAAGCCGCCCAAAGCCGCTGCCGTGTCGAAGCCGAAGCGCTTATAGAGGAAGCCCGTTTCGAGGCTGAGCGGGCCGGCAATGCGAAACTCGAGCGAAGGTCCGAAGGTGTAGCGCCGGGCCGCCGAATCGACACGAGAAGCACCGAAGCGATTGCTGTCGCGGGCGTCGAGGATGGGAGAGGTGAGGGGCACGCCGGCCGTCACGCCTGCCTGTATCTGTGCGCTTAAAACAGCGTTCCCAAGAAAGCCACAACTTTGGGCCACTGCTGCCAGAATCCAAGTCCTGAGATGCCGAAGTAGAAGACGGCGCAGGCGACCAGGCCGAACTGTGAGAGCAGGCCAGGCTTGAGCGGTTCGGGCAACAGGCGGCGCAGCACCGCCAGTGTGTGCAGGGCTGTGAAGCCCAACGCGAAGTTCCACATCACGCCGGTCGCGATGGCGAGCACGAGAGGGTTCGGCGTGATGCGCAGTGCGAAGAGACCCCAGAAAAAGTACACGGCGAGGATCGTGTAGTAGACGACCTTCACCTTGTGGGGGTCCATCGAATGGGTGCTGCGCGCGCCGATCCAGATGATGTCGGTCCAACGCCGCGCGATGGAATCGAGTTGACTCACTTGAGTGGGCGCCATGATGAGGAATCCGCATAGTAAGGTGAGGAACCAAAAAATCTGTCCGTGCGAACGCGCCAGTGCATCCGCCGTCATGGCAGCAACCGCGTTGCCGTCGATGTTCTTTACGCCGCGCACGAATTCCAGCGAAAACATCGCGGGCAGCGCCATCCCCAACATGCAGCCAGGAAGCCAGAGCCAGAATTGGTCACGATGAATGACCCCCAGCCACCGGCGCCATAGGGGCAACGACTGCTCCGTCACTTCAAAGACCTTGCCGGTATGCGAAAGCCTGACAGTGCGGCCGCCGATTGCCGAAGGAATTGCGCCGGTCTTTGCGCCCATGCCCCAGCCCTTGTCGCGCGCGTAACTGGAGAATGCGGAATTGGTCAAGCCACCCGCGCCGGCAACCGCACTAAAGGCCGCGAGCATCGCCCAATTGACTTCGCCTTCCGGCAGCGATCCGAACCTGAAGAAGCCGCTAATGACCTCCCACCACGTGGATGGGCTGACGAAGAAAATCGTTACGAATCCGAGGAAAGAAAGGACGATGACGAGTTTGGTGATCATCACCTTTTCCAGTGCGTTGTAGACTTTGCCGCCAAAGATGAGCGGAAGAAAGGCGCAGCAGAAGATGGCGTAGCCGAGCATGCGGACGAAGTCGGTGTCGGCCGCGGCGGGCAGGCGTCCCAGGATTGCGCTGGCAAGAGGCACGGCGGCGTTCGAACTCAGGTAGGGCCAGATGGCGCCGAATTCGAAGAGCAAATAAAAGCTGGTCCAAAAGGTGGGGCCGGGCGGCGTGCGGAAGAATCCGACAAAGATGGATTCGCCCGTGTAGAGCGCGTAACGCATGACGGAGAGGTTGTAGGCGACCTGCACGAGGATGGAAATGGTGGCGAGCCACAGCACTTTGCCGCCGTATTGCGCGGTGACGAGCGGGCCAAAGAGCCACTCGCCGCCGCCGATATTTGCGCCCACCATGAGCAGGCCGGGGCCGATGAGCGACGTCCATTTGTGACCTTGCGTGGTGGGGACTTCGGGGAGGGTGTCTTTGTCCCAGGCGGGAAACGAGCGCATGGGCCGCTATGCTATCACCAGGAGGCGGGCGGACCATGAGCACGGCGACAGTGAAAGTGACCAGAGAAGGCGCAGTGGTGGTGGTGACACTGGCAAGGCCGGAGAAGCGGAATGCGTTGTCACTGGGGTTGATGCGTGAGTTGATGGCGGCGCTGCGCGAGGCCGGCGGTGATGCAAGTGTGCGTGCGGTGATTTTGGCGGCCGAGGGGAAAGTGTTTTCGAGCGGCCACGATTTGGGCGAGATGGTAGGCCGCGGCATCACGGACTATCGCGAGTTGTTCGATGTCTGCACGGAGTTGATGGCACTGGTGCAATCGATTCCGCAGCCGGTGATCGCACAGGTGCAGGGGATTGCGACGGCGGCGGGGTGCCAGCTTGTGGCGACCTGCGATTTGGCGATTGCCAGTGGCGCGGCGGGGTTTGCTACGCCGGGTGTGAAGATCGGCTTGTTCTGTACGACACCGATGGTCGCCCTGACACGCGCCGTGGGGCGCAAGCGGGCGATGGAGATGTTGCTTACGGGGCGCATGATCGATGCCGCGACGGGTGCGGAGTGGGGTTTGGTGAATCGCGTTGTTCCGGCGGCGGAGTTGGAGCAGGCGACGCGGGCGCTGGCGGAGCAGATTGCGGGATCGAGTTCGTTTACCGTGGCGCTGGGAAAACAGGCCTTTTACACGCAAATCGATCTGGATCAGCCGAAGGCGTACGCGTTCGCAAAGGAAGTGATGTCGATGAATGCGCTGGCCGAAGATGCGCAGGAGGGGATTGGTGCGTTTCTGGAGAAGCGATCACCGTGCTGGACCGGCCGCTAGGCGGTAGACCACGGTGCCGTCGGTGCTGAAGAAGGGCTTGTAGTTTTCCGATAGCCACGCCGCGAGTTCCGGATATTCGGTGATCGCCAATTTCGGATTATATAGTCCTAAACCATCGATCACGAAAGTGGGGCGTCGCGCGGCGAGGATCGCTCGATTGGTGCGGACAAGTTCAGGAGCAGTGACGTGGGTGCTGGTGAGATGGCGGTCGGCGAGGACGCCGGTGAGCGGCTGGGAATCGAGAAAAGGCGCGCCGATGGGTTGTCCGAGATAGACAAGGATGTCCGGGCGGTATCCCCATACGAACACGGTTTCATCGTGCAGCGAGAGGGGCGCGAAGGCGTCGCGTACTTTGCGGCTGTCGCGGTTCATGGCGGTGTCGCTCCATTGGGCGTCGCCGGCGTCGTAGAGCGTGAGGAACCGTGGTCCAAAGCGAATGGCGGGGATGAGCAGCAGGGCGAGTGCCGTGAGGCGGGCGGCGCGGGGGAGCAATTGCAGGCCGCGCGCGGCGAGCAGGATGGTTACCGGCAGCAGCGCGAAATAGTACCTCGGGAAGAAGCGCAGGCCCATGACGACGCTGGCGCAGGAGAGAACGATCCACAGCATCCAGCGCCAATCGCGTTCGCGCCAGAAGGCCCACGCGGCAGGAATCACGATGGCTGCGTGGAATCCGAGCCAGCCCGCGGTTCGTTGCGCGCCTTCGGCGAACGGCGCGGTGACGAACGTGTCTTTCGCATAGACTGAGCCGAACTCCCAGACCTGCTGGCCGTAGCCGGAGATCCAGACCGGCAGCGTGGCGAAGGCGATCGCGGCTAACGGGACCGGCCACGCGAAGCCGCCCGCGAAGGCCATGCAAACCGGAATGAGTAGTGCGGCCTTGGCGTTGGTGAGCAGCGCGAGTCCGCACACGATGCCCGAGGCGAGCGCCCGTTTGCGCCAAGCGAGCCATACGGCGGCCACGTGCGGGACGAACATCAGCAAGTCCGGCGCGAGCGCCATCACCGCGCTGGGCGTGTCGAAGGTGAGGAAGAAAGCTGTTAACCAGGCGGCGGCGCGCGATTCGGATTCGCCCCAGCATTCGCGGGCGAAGTCGGCCATCAGCCACGCGCACCAGACGACGAACAGCGCCCCGAGAATTCGAAGCTCCACGCCTTGGGTGATGCCGGTGAGCCGGTAGAGCAAGGCCGGCAGCGGCGGTTTGTCGTAGAAAAAATCGCGATAGGGCCACAGGCCGTGCCTCATCTGAATGGCGGCGGCGGCGGGATAGGCTTCTTCCACCCACAAAATGCCCGCGTGCGCGAGGCGAGTGATCCCCACGAGGATGGCCAGGAGGGACCACTCCCAAATCCGCATGCGTCAGGCCTTGGCGGTGTTCATCGGAATGTCGGTGGCAGGTACGGGTGTTTTGCGTTCGCAATAGACGAAGTAGGCGCCGCCGATCTCGTGGTCCGCGTCGTCGTAGAACCAGGTTTGCATTTTCGTCCAGCCTTCCGTCAGCGAAACGGTGAAGACGACCTCTCTCGTATCGGTGTACACGGGCTTCGAAAGATCGGATCCTCCGACGGTGAGGCGAGCCCGGGCGATGGGCAACGCCACACCTGCAGGATACGAAGCGCCGTCTTCGGTCTTGTGCGCGCGGATCGTGTCCTGCATGGCGACGTCAATATCACGCGGCCAGCGGCGCAAGGTGAATTCGTATTGACCGGAGTGCTCCACGACTACGTGCCAGAAGCCGGTGCGGCGCACGCCAAGCCGTATTTGGTTTCCCTGATCGAGGAACACGTCGGCCCATTCGGTGGGCGAGGCGAGCGTGGGGTTCTCTTTCGCCGAGCCGATGTGGATGGGCAGGAAATTGTCGAGCCGCGGACCAACTTCTTTCCACCATGTCTCGTAGTGATCGCGCAGGCGCGCGGCGATCTCGGGATGCTCGTCGGCCACGTTATTTTTTTGCGCCGGATCTTTTGAGATGTCGTAAAGCCCGGTGAGCGAAACGAGGCGCCACTTCTTCGACATCACGCAGGCATCGCCCCACTGCGGGCGGCCCACGTTCATGCGGCCGAACTGGACGACGATGTTCCGGTCTGGCAACTCGTTCACCTGGCCGCGCAGGAGTGGTGCGAAATCGACGCCGTCGAACTTGGCGACGGGCGGTTTGAGGTTGCACAGATTGATCAAGGTCGGCAGCACGTCCTGCACGGTGGTGAGTTCGCTCACGTCCTTCGCTTTGTCCGGTGCGCCGCCGAGATTGCCTTTAGGCCAGCGCAGGAAGAAGGGCACGCGATGGCCGCCTTCCCAGAGCGTGATCTTACGTCCGCGCATGCCGGCGTTGTAGAAATCGACGCCCCCGGTGCCGCCGTTGTCGGTCACAAAGATGAGGATGGTGTTGTCGCGAAGGCCCGACTCTTTGAGGAACGATTCGAGGCGCGCGACGTTCTCATCGATGTTGGCGATCATGCCGAAGAAGCTGGCCAGAGGCCTGGGCAGGTCGCGATAAGGCTCGCGGTATTTGTCGGGCACGTGCAGCGGTCCATGCGCGGCGTTCAACGGCAGATAGGTGAAGAACGGTTCGTTGGCGTTGCCGCGTGCGCGCATCCAGGTGAGAGCGTTCTCAAAGAATACGTCGGTGCAATAGCCGCTGTATTGTTCGAGCTTGCCGTTGTGATGGTAGCGGTCGTTGAAGTAGTCGTTGTCCCATGCGTCGGGCGTGGCGCCGATGTGGGACGACGGGAACCACAGGGCTTCCTGGAAGCCGCGGTCTTCGGGGCGGTAGGGATAAGTGTCGCCAAGGTGCCATTTGCCGAAGATGCCCGTGCGGTAGCCGGAGTTGGCGAAGACGTTGGCCATGGTCGGCAGGTCGCGGCGTAGCAGCGTGCGCCCGCTCGACACATTCATCGCGCCGTTCATCAGGGCGTCGCGTCCGGTCATCAACTGCCCACGTGTGGGAGTGCACATGGGAGTGACGTGAAAGTCAGTGAGCCGGATCGACTCGTGATGCAGCTTGTCTATGTTCGGAGTCTTCAATCTCGGATTGCCGTGGCAGGAGAGATCGCCGTAGCCCTGATCGTCGGTGAGAAGGAGAATCACATTGGGCCGTGCGGCGGCCGCAGTCTGCGCAAGAAGCGGCGCGGTGCTAGTGGTGGCGAGGAATTCGCGTCGGTGCATGAAAGAGAGTCTATTGCAGTTCGGCCCGAGTTGTGATGAACTGGCGCGTGCGAATCCTACTCGGATAAAAGGAGCCCTCTGTTATGGCATCAAACCGCGGCGTTGCGTATATCAAACCTGGAGTGGTCGAGGTTCAATCGATCGACTACCCGAAGCTCGCCTTAGGCGACCGGAAATGTGAGCATGGCGTGATCTTGAAGGTCGTCGCCACCAATATTTGCGGCAGCGACCAGCATATGGTCCGCGGGCGCACCACGGCGCCTGAAGGACTCGTGCTTGGTCACGAGATTACCGGTGAGGTAATCGAAGCGGGCCGTGACGTCGAGTTCGTCAAGAAGGGCGACATCTGTTCGGTGCCGTTCAACATTGCATGCGGCCGCTGCCGCAATTGCAAGGAAGGGAAAACGGGCGTTTGCCTCAATGTCAATCCGGCGCGGCCGGGCGCGGCCTATGGCTACGTCGATATGGGCGGCTGGGTCGGCGGACAGGCCGACTACGTGATGGTTCCCTACGCCGACTGGAACCTGTTGAAGTTCCCCGATCGGGATAAAGCGCTGGCGAAGATCAAAGACCTCACGTTGTTGAGCGACATTTTTCCGACCGGCTATCATGGCGCGGTTACGGCCGGTGTGAAACCGGGAGCGACCGTTTACGTTGCGGGCGCCGGACCGGTGGGTCTTGCCGCCGCGGCTTCCTGCCAACTGCTGGGCGCGGCTGTCGTCATAGTGGGGGACATGATTCCGGAGCGGCTGGCGCAGGCGCGTAGCTTCGGATGCGAGACGATCGACGTTGGGAAGCACTCCAATATCGGCGAACAGATCGCGCAAATCCTTGGCGATCCGGAAGTCGACTGCGGCGTGGATTGCGTCGGGTTCGAAGCGCGCGGGCATGGTTCGGATGCGAGCGTCGAACGGCCGGCCACGGTGCTGAATTCGTTGATGGAGATTACGCGTGCGGGCGGCGGCCTGGGCATTCCCGGCCTTTATGTGACGGGTGATCCGGGCGGCGTCGATGCCAACGCGAAGATCGGCAACCTGGGCATTCGCATCGGCCTGGGCTGGGCGAAGTCGCACCATTTCCACACGGGCCAGTGTCCGGTGATGACCTACAACCGCAACTTGATGATGGCGATTCTTCACGACAAGATTCAAATCGCCAAGGCGGTAAATGTGAGCGTGATCGGGCTTGAAGACGCACCCAGTGGATACATGGATTTCGACAAGGGCGCGGCGAAGAAATTCGTACTCGATCCGCACGGCGTCGTGCGCAAGACCGCAGCATAGGCGCGCAGGCACGCTACCATAGCGTTTGTGATCATTGGCGATCTTTACGGCCGCGCAGCCCCCGTCTTCAGCTTCGAATTCTTTCCGCCGAAGACGGAGGCCGCGGCCGATGACTTACTCATTACCGCCGCAGAGCTTAAGCAACTTCACGCGCCCGACTTCATTTCAGTGACGTACGGCGCGGGTGGCGGCACGCGTGCGCGCACGCTCGATTTGGTGTCGCGCATTCAGAAGTCGCTGAAGATTCCCACGATGGCGCATTTGGCGTGCCTTGGGCATACGCGGGATGAGATCGCCGAGATCGTATCGGGGCTGGTAACCGACGGAATCGTAAATATCCTCGCGCTGCGTGGGGATATGCCGAAGGAAGGGCTGCCGTCGAATGGCGAGTTCCACTACGCCACCGAACTGATCGAGTTCCTACGCGAACGTTTCGACGTCGGCCTTGGCGCGGCGTGCTATCCGGAATCGCATCCGCAATCCGCAAACCCGGATGAAGATCTGCGTTGGGCGGTACGGAAAACGGAGCTGGGTGCGCGGTTTCTGATCACGCAATTGTTCTTCGACAACAACGATTATTTCTCGTATGTCTCGCGGGCGCGGGCGGCGGGCATCACCTCGCCTATTGTGCCCGGCATCATGCCCATCACCAATGTGGCGCAGATTGAGCGTTTCACGAAGCTGTGCGGAGCGAGCATCCCACAGGCGTTGTACGCACGGCTGGATCGCCACCGCGAGGATGGCGCCGCGGTCATGGCCATCGGTCTCGAACATGCGATCACGCAATGCCGTGAGCTATTGGATCGCGGCGCGCCCGGTTTGCATTTCTACACGCTGAACAAGAGCCTGTCGACGCGCGTCATTCTGTCGGCGATCAAGTCGTAACGGAGGGTTCGGCGATGGCCCGGTTCCACGCAGGCGCGGCGACGGCGAACATCACACCGCTGCTCGGTTGTTCCCAGGCCGGGTCGATGAGCGACCACATCGCAACCGAGATTCACGACGAGCTTCACGTGCGGGCGCTTGTGCTCGACAACGGCAATGCGCGGATAGTGCTTTCCACGATCGATTCGTGCGCCGTTGCAACGGAGATCCTGGACGAAGCGAAGAAAGAGATCGCCGCCGAGACCAGGATTCCGCCTTCCCATGTGTTGATTTCCGCGACACACACACACTCAGCGCCGCCCGGTGCATTTTTGTTTCAGAGCAAACCCGATGCGTTCTATCAGCGCTGGATGGGCATGCGCATCGTGGATTGTGTGCGCATGGCAGTGGGGCGATTGCAGCCGGCGAAGATCGGTTGGGGTGTGGGCAGCGAGCCGGGTTTGCTCTTCAATCGGCGTTACCGGATGAAGCCGGGCACGATTCCGCCCGACCCATTTGGGCGCACCACGGACCGTGTGTTGATGAATCCCCCGGCGGGGAGCAAGGACATCGTGGAGCCCGCCGTGCCGCTCGACCCGATGGTGGGATTGCTCGCCGTGCATTCTCTCGACGACCGCCCCCTGGCGCTCTATGGGACCTATTCATTGCACTATGTCGGCGGCGTGCCAGGCACACACATCAGCGCCGACTACTTTCCGCTGTGGGGAAAGCACCTGCTGCGGTTGGGCGGTGTGACGACGCCATGCGTGACGTCGATGGCCAATGCCTGCTCGGGCAATCTGAATAACGTCGACGCGATGAATCCGCCGGCGAAACCCGCGCCTCCTTACCGGCGCATGGATGAGGTGGCGGCGATACTTGCGGCGGAGAGCTATCGCGTGTGGCGCGGCATCGAATTTCAGGAATGGGTCGAGTTGAACGCGTCGCTCGACACGCTGGAACTGGGCGTCCGGCTTCCGTCGAGCAGCGACGTGGCGGCGGCCCAAGGGATTTTGGCGCTGGCGGGACCGGGTCCGTATAAGGAACGGTCGCACATCTACGCGCTCGAGACCGTGCAACTTCACAATGGTTATGGGCCCACCGTGCAGGTTCCGATGCAGGCACTGCGCATAGGCCGGTTGGGCATCGCGACCTTTCCGGGAGAGGCGTTCACGGAGCTGGGGTTGGAAGTGAAGAAGAAGAGTCCGTTCGAAACGACGTTTCCCGTCGAGCTCGCAAACGGCTATCACGGCTACATTCCGACCGCAGAAGCTCATGAGGTGGGCGGCTATGAGACGTGGCGCGCGAAGTCGAGCTATCTGGCGCGCGACGCGGCGGCGAAGATGGTGGCGCGGGCGTTGGAGCATCTGGGAAGGATTGCGGGCTGAGCGGCGGACTGGTGTTTGTCAGGCAAGCCACCGTTGCGGACCTGGACCAACTGGTGCCCTTGTTCGATGGCTCCCGTCAATACTGTCGGCAGGCAAGTGAGCCGGATCGAATTCGAAGGTTTCTCTTGGACCGTTTCGACCACAACCAATCCGCCATGTTCGTGGCCGGGTTAACCGGAGGAGTGATTGGCTTCGCGCAGCTCTATCCGAGTTTCTCCTCCGGGGCGTTGGCCCGGATCTTGAGGCGGCTGCGAACTACGCGCGCTGTGTGGCTGCGCTTCGGTTCATGCTTTCAACTGAG
>JBDTVQ010000069.1:0-21719 GCA_040007195.1 Acidobacteriota bacterium
CGCGACTTCGGCAACCAGTTGAATCTGTTCGACTTATAGCCGGACAGCAGTGAGCACCGCCATCTGCTGCAGTTCGGCGCGGCGGGCTTTGAGGTAGTCACCGAACAGCTCGCGAAGTTCCTCGTAGCAATCCGAGCTGGAGGGGTCGGGTGAGGGGGCGGGCTGGCTATACCGGCCAATGGCGGATATGAGCGCGGACTTGGAGATGGGCTTCGACAGATGTGCATTGCAGCCGGCGCTGAGACTGGCATAGATGTCCACCTCCCTGGCATTCGCGCTGAGGGCCACAATGGGTGTGGGAGGCACCCCTCGTTTCACTTCCGCGCTACGAATGGCGCGCGCGGCGCTGAGGCCGTCCATTACCGGCATCTGAATATCCATGATGATCAGGTCGAACGGCGCGGCATCGAACTCATGGAGAGCGCGCTCTCCGTCTTCGGCAAACACGAGACGGTGAGGGGTTTTGGCGAGGTATAACCGAATGACCATACGGTTGTCTTCCGAGTCTTCGGCGACAAGGAGGCGGAGGGAGCCGGCGGTAGCGGCGTTCTGCGGCGGAACCAGTGTAGGCCGCGAGGAAGGGGGCGTTGAACCTGTTCCCGCGCCGAGGGCGGACCGCACCAATTGGAGCAGATCCGCACGCCGCAACGGAAGCGCCGCGTGGCCATAAATACCGGCCTCTGTACACCGCTGCTCATCGCCGGGATTCGCATCCGAACTCAGAAGCAGTATGGGGACCTCCGGCGCCATGGAGTGTATCGCCCGGCCGGCTTCGAACCCATCCATGCCGTTGATCTGTTGGCCGAGGAGAATGAGCGAATATGGGCGCGACGATGCCATTGCGGGGCCGAGATTTTCCAGCGCTACGTGGACGGAAGCGAACTCCTCGGTGTGCATTCCCCAGGTCTGGAGCGTGGCGCGGAGAATCAGACGGTTGGTTGAACTGCCGTCAATGATCAGCGCGCGCAGCGCGGCCAGATCCGCAAGATCGGCCTGTTGGCCGGACTCCGCCGGCATGGCAGCCACAATCGGGACCGTGAAACGGAATTCGCTGCCGCGTCCGGCCTGGCTGTTGACGGTGAGTTCTCCGCCCATCATGTGGACCAGCCGCCAGCTGATGCTGAGGCCGAGGCCGCTGCCGCCGTATTTCCGTGTTGTGGAGGCATCGCCCTGCGTGAAATCGTCGAAGATCGAATCGAGCTGACCGGGCTCGATGCCGATGCCTGTGTCGCGGACGGAAAACTCGAATAACGGGACCGGACCGGGGCCTGCGCGGTGAGCGATCGTCAACACCACCTCGCCCGCTTCGGTAAATTTGATCGCGTTGCCCAAGAGGTTCAATAACACTTGGCGCAGGCGCATGGAATCGCCAATCAACGCGGCCGGCACGCCGGGCAAAATGCACAAGTGAAGGCCGATGCCCTTGGTACGGGCCCTGGAGGCGACCAGTTCGATGACCTGTTCGGCCATCTCTTCCAGATTGAAGTCGGATTGATCGAGAGCGAGGTGGCCTGCTTCAATTTTTGCCACATCGAGCAGGTCATTGAGCAAGGTGAGCAGATTCATTCCCGCGCGACGGAAGATCTCCACATACTGTCGCTGCTCCGGAGTGAGCGAAGATTCGTAGAGCAGATCCGCCATACCGAGAATGGCGTTCATCGGCGTGCGGATTTCATGGCTCATGACGGCCAGGAAATCGCTTTTGGTGCGATTGGCCTCCTCGGCCCGCTCACGCTCCGCTTCCAATTCGTCCATGGCCAGTTTGCGAGCCGTGATGTCCTGGGTGACGGCTGAGAAGCCGCACTGACGGCCGGAGTCGTCCTGCACCGCCGATACGACGACATTGGCCCAGAATCTGGCTCCATTGTGCCGTAAACGCCAACCTTGCCCGGTACAGTGTCCGTTTGCGGCCGCCTGTTGAAGCATCGCCGTTGCGCCAGCCGGCAGATTCGCGGACGGATCGAAAATGGAGAAGTGCCGGCCAATGGCCTCTTCGGCGGAGAAGCCGGTGATGCGCTCGGCTCCGACGTTCCAGGTAACGATCATTCCGTCGTTGTCGAGCATGAGGATGGCATAGTCCTCAACCTTTTCTACGAGCAGGCGGAATCGATTCTCGCTCTCCTGGAGCTCACCCGTGCGCTCTTCGATGCGGGCTTCCAACGCGGCGTTCAATTTTCGGATCGCAATCGAGGACTCACGCACCTGGCACTCGACCTGCCGCCGTTGGGTGACATCACGCACAGCCGCGCAGACCCAATGTTCGTCGACCCCGCGGATTGGGCTTAGGCTAATCTCAACCGGAAATTCCGAGCCGTCCTTGCGAAGTCCGCTGAGATCCATGCCGGGGCCCATTTGGCGTGCACGTCCGGACTCCATGAAGGCGGCGACCAAATTGTCGTGGTTGGCGCGGGCACGTTGAGGCAAAAGCAACCACAGGCCGGCGCCAATTAGTTCCTGGCGTGTGTACCCGAACAGGGCTTCGGCCTGGGCATTGGCAAAGACAATAACTCCGCGCTCATTCACCACCAGCATTCCGTCGGGCGCCGACTCGAGCAACGACTCGAAGCGGTC
Source organism: Acidobacteriota bacterium (assembly GCA_040007195.1). Classification (GTDB taxonomy): domain Bacteria; phylum Acidobacteriota; class Terriglobia; order Bryobacterales; family Bryobacteraceae; genus JAFLBB01. Next base: position 2,572 of record JBDTVQ010000069.1, read on the forward strand.
TTTACTGTGCTGCAGTTGCAACTCCATCTGTTTCCGCACGCTGATGTCGCGGATTGATGAGGCCACCCACTGGCCGCCTGGAGTAAGTACGGGACTTAGGCTGATTTCGATGGGAAACTCAGTTCCATCTTTGTGCAGTCCTTTCAACTCAAGCCCTTCGCCCATCTTGCGGAAATGAGGATCGGCGGTGTAGCGGTCCCGATGCGCCACGTGATTCCCGCGCGCCGCTTGGGGCACGAGGATTTCCACCGCTTTGCCCAGTATTTCGTCGCGGGAATAGCCGAACAACCGCTCGGTTTGGATGTTGACCAGGACGATGCGCCCCTGTTCGTCCACCACAACAATGGCGTCGGGGGCACGCTCGGTTATGGCTCGAAACTGGCGTTCGTTGACTCGCAGGTCGTCCTGGTCGGTGCCGAGCGATTGCAAGAAAGACAAAACATCGCGCTGCTGGCCGAACCAGAGCCATGCCAGGGAAGCTAAACCGGCGCTGAGAAGGAGAATAAAGGCGAGTCCCGGAACGAGAAGGCTTTGTTGCTGGGCAACCCAAAGCAGGGCAGCCGATAACGTGAGGAGCAGGACAGGGAGGGTTAGGAACCGAGAAGGGTGACGCGAACGGACCGGGCCAGAGCGGGACGAACTTGATGCAACCGAGGAATTCATTGCCGCATAATACGTTCCGTCCGAGGGAATAAGGAACGGTAGATGCTTCTCCCGTTGCGGGGGGTTCCCAGTGCTTCCAGCACCGGTCATCGACCCCGATGCGCGACGATCAGGAATCAATACTCGCTAGTATGCATTTGAAGTCCGACTAAGGCAAACAAAAACTGAGGCTAGGTCAAATGACCCAATGTGACCAAACGTACTGGCGGCGCCGTTTTCAGGTAGCGCCGCCAGAGCGATGGTCGAAGGTGGAGTTAGATCTTGATCCAGACAGGATAGGAAATGAAGGCCCAACCATAGCGGTCCTTGCGATAGGAGCCAGTTTCATCGAAGTATGTTGAACCATACGCTTCCTGATCGAACTCGGAAGGCCGGAAGGCATTGGCGGCTTTCTCGGGCCAGGGAGCGCCGATCGGCGAGTGGACGACATACTCAACAGGCTTACGGAGACCGGGATACATTTCCACGATATTCGGATCGCCAAACTCAAATGCGTGCTTTAACTCAACAAGAGCCACATGAGGGAAGTTGAACACAAGGGCCGCATCGAGCTTCAGCGTTTCGGTGCCTCCATAGGCATTGTCCCAATGCAGTTCGGTGGGCAGTATAGGATTGTCGCCCTCCACGCTGAGGCCCTTGGGCACGTAGAGGCGGCTATATGCCGGTGCGCCTTTCGAGACGAGCCAGCGCTGAATATCGAGAAATTCCGGATCGTCGATGGCGACTTTGCGCAGATGCGGATAGTGGCCGTTGGAAAGATCGCGAGGATCGTAAGTAGCTTCGGACATTCTGAATGACTTTCTCCTTGGTTCGGCGCCGGGATGGGAACCGTCGATTCGAAGACAGCCCGGAAGGCACGCTCACCTGCCAAAGCACCCGTAAATGAATTGGTGAGCGTGCTGCCGGCCGCCGCGCCGGCCCGGGCTTAGTTGATCCGAGTGTGGCAGCGGGCCGTGCGGCGCAGGCTTAGCAATGGAGGGAAGTGATTGACAGCATGGATAAAATTCCTAGGACTCGATCGGTGAACGGCAGGAACGCGCCGGTATGGCAACTGAGTCGACAGGCGGTGGAGGCTATTTTACTCTAGGGGTGTTCAAGAATAGGGTCGCCGTGGGGGATTGGGCCGGGAGGTTGCGATGAACTGGCTTCGCCAAATTTGGCAGCGGCGGCGTATGGAGCGGGATCTTTACGAGGAGATCGGCTCTCACATCGAAGAGCGCGCTGACGAATTGACTGCCACGGGCATGTCCTGCGAAGACGCCGTGCGGCAGGCGCGGCGCGAGTTCGGAAACGCGACGGGCATCGCCGAGGCGGGCCGCGAAGTATGGCGCTGGGGCGCGCTGGAGGACTTCGCCGGCGATTCCCGCTTCGCCCTGCGGCAGCTAGGCAAGAACCCGGTGTTTGCCGCGGCGGCGGTGCTGACGCTCGCCTTGGGAATCGGCGCAAATACCGCAGTGTTCAGCGTGATCAATGCGGTACTGTTGCGGCCGCTTCCCTACCCCGATTCCGGCCAACTGGTCTCGGTGATGTCGCGCACCACGCGCGGTGACGGACCGCGGCCGGAGACGCTCTCCTATCCCACCTATTTTGATTTCCGCCGTATGAACACGGTGTTCGAACACATCGCCTGCTTTCGCGCGGACGAGGCGTCTCTTTCAGGGACCGGAGCAGCCACGCACCTTCGCGCGGCCATTGTTTCAGCGAACCTGTTTGCGATGCTCGGCGTTCATCCAGCGCTGGGCCGTGGATTTCTTCCCGAAGAAGAGCAACCGGGCGCGCGCGTCGTGGTGATCAGCGACGGACTGTGGCGCTCGCGCTTCGGCGCCGATCCGCAAATGGCCGGCCGTGTGGTTACCATCGATGGCCAACCGCACACCGTGGTGGGAGTGGCGCCGGCGGGCTTTCAATTCCCCCCTACTCCCGAGCCGCTGGACGTCTGGCTGACGCTGGCGCGCGACCGCAACTCGGCGACGCTCGTTCCGGTGACTGAGGAGCGCGGCTCACGCATGCTGCTGGCCGCGGCGCGTTTGAAGAAAGGAGTCGCGGTTGAGCGCGCGCAACAGGAAATGGACCGCATCGCCGGGGCCTTGGCGAAGCAGTATCCGGACCAGAACCGGCAGGTGGCGGCGACCTACGTCCAGCGGTTGAATGAAGCCCTGGTGCGCGATGGCCGTGATCCCATGTGGGTGCTGTTCGGCGCGGTGTTCCTTGTGTTGCTGATCGCCTGCGCGAACCTGGCGAATCTTTTGCTGGCACGCACATCGGAACGCGTGCGCGAGTTTGCCCTGCGCGCTTCGATCGGCGCGAGCCGAGCCCGCTTGATCCGGCAGATGGTCACCGAGAGCCTGATCATTTCACTGCTCGGTTGCGCAGTCGGGATTGCCGGGGCGTTCTGGCTGCTACGGTATGTGATGCCGCTGGCCGGGAACGGGGTGCCCCGGATGCAAGAGGCCACTCAACTCGACGCCACCGTTCTCCTGTTTGCCGCCGGACTGTCTTTGATAACCGCCCTGCTCGCCAGCCTTGCTCCCGCGCTGCGATTGCGCCGGGCGGAATTCGCCGGCTCACTGCAAGAAGGATCGCGCGCCAGCACAGGTGGCGGCGAACGAACCAGAAGCGCGCTGGTGGTCGTGCAAATTGCGCTCGGAATGGTGCTGTTGAGCGCGGCCGGACTTTTGACGACGAGCCTCACAAAGATGCTGCAACGCGACTTCGGTTTACAGCCCGGGCGCGTGTTGACGTTCAACGTCACGCCATCTGGCCCGTCCTATCCCGACGAGCGGCGGCTTGCGTTTCACGCCCGTCTGCTGGAGCGATTGCGCAATCTGCCGGGCGCCAGGGAAGCCGCGCTCGGCATGCCGCTCCCGCTTACCGGCAGCAGCATGTCGGTGGCGTTCCAGATACAGGACCGGCCCACCGCACCGCATGAACGGCCGCGATCGAACATGGCGATCATCACGCCCGGCTATTTCCGCACGATTGGCGCCCGGATGCTGCGGGGTCGCGATTTCAATGAACGGGACAACGACGGCGCGCCGCCGGTGCTGGTGGTGAACGATGCCTTCGCACGCCAGTTTTTTCCCGGAGAGGAAGCCTTGGGCAGACGCATCACGCCGGGCGCCACGGGAAAGCGCGGCACGCGGATGCACGAAATTATCGGCATCGTCGGCGACGCGCGCCAATCGGCATTGGGCCGGCAGCCGGATCCTATTTACTATTTCTCCTACGCCCAACTGAGCTGGTGCTGCCCGTCGGTGCTGGTGCGTTCGGACGGCGACCCTTCCAGCCTCCAGACTGCGGTGGTCAGTGTCGTCGCTGAGTTGGACCCTCAGCTTCCGGTGTTTGAAACACAGGTCCTGAGCGATCAGTTGGACCGAGCGACGACGGGCCCGCGATTCGTCGTAACCGTGCTTGGGGGCTTTGCCGCACTGGCCCAAATGCTCACTTTGGTGGGCCTGTACGGCGTGCTGGCATATTCGGTGGAGCGGCGCAGGCGCGAACTGGGCCTACGCATGGCGCTCGGCGCGGGACGTGAGAAGGTGATTGGCCTGGTCGTGCGAAAGGTCGCCGTGTTGGTGTTCATCGGCGTGGCCTTTGGCCTGGCAGGCTCGCTGGCAACCGGCCAACTCTTGGCGCAGATCCTCTACGAAACGAAGCCAAGCGATCCGTTGCTGCTGGGTGTGACCTGCGGTCTGGTGGCGCTGACGGCAGAGCTAGGGGCCTATGTGCCGGCGCGGAGAGCGGCGCGCATCGATCCAGCCGAGGCGTTGCGAGCCGAATAGGCGGCTACCTTTTCGGAGCGCCGTCGCCCGGCTTCGGCGGCGGAAATGGATAGGTGTCGGGCACAACCTTGATTCCCGTGGTGAACTTGTGCGGGAATTTTCCACCCGAATCATACGTCAGCTCGATGAAGTATGCCGTGTAGCCGGCGGACGGCTTGTCCACGCGGGCCACATACTTCCCCTTGCCTTTTTCCGCCGTGAGCGGCGATGATTTCCAGTTCGGTCCCGTGGTCGTGAGCCGGAAGTCGCGGGCCTTGGGATTGCTGATCTGCCAGAGAAGAACCTCCTTCGGCGAGCCCGCATCCTTCACCTCGATCGTGCCGTCCTTCTTCAGATCGAACTTGAAATCCGGGCGTGGGCGGTTGTCCACAATCGAGCTCAGGAACGCCGTCAAGGTCTGCGGCACATCGGAGGGGCTGAGGTTGTGGCGCGTGTTGGGCACGTAGCGCAGGTGCTTCTCGCCCTCGAGATCCTTGAAGTAGAACTGGGAGCTGTCGGGCAGGAAGAAGTCGTCGCCCGATGCATTGATGATCAGCTTGGGCATGGTCAGGCGGTCGCGGTATTCGTACGGCTCTTCGATCTTCATCAGGGCCTTGTACTGCGGCGTCCCCATCCAATCCATCGTGCGGGCTTCCGTATAGTCGTTGATCGCCGGCGCCCAAAATCCATAGGCGCGCCAGTGGTGAATGAAGCTGGGAACGATGTTGAGCAGATCGATCACCATCGGGGCGATGGCGACGACGCGTTTGTCGACAGCGGCCGTGGTCCAGGTGGTCCAGCCGCGCTTGGATGCCCCTGAGACAACAAACTTGTCGACCGTTAGCGATCCGCCGCCGGCTGTCTTTGAGAAAGCACTGATGGTATCCATCGCGCGAACGGCGGCTTTGGTCATGGGAAGGCGCGCGGGCCAGAGCTCATCTCCGGTGCGGAGAAACTTGTCCCATGTGTAAACGATCATGGCGTCTTCGGTCCGATTGCGGGCAGCGGGATCGTCCAGGAACCGCAGAGGTTGATTGGGCACATTGCGCAGTTCTCCGACAACCATTCCCGTTTCGTTGGCAATGGAGAGCAGCATCGCGTCGGGCCGGTCGGGAGCCGGACGGCCGTTTGCGCCTCCTGTAATAAAAAGGAGTCCGATATTCGTCTTAACGTTTTTGGGACGAATCACGGTGAGCCAGTGCTTCCAAACAGGCCGGTCGACCTCGGTGGCCGAGCGCCAGGTTTGGGACGTCATGTCGAGAACGGCAACAGTGGCGCCCGACACCTCTTTTGTGGAGGAAAGCTCCCATTTATAGGAAGGGTCGGCGGCAGCCACATAGCGGTCGAGTGCGGTCTGCGAAGAAGCGGCCAGGAGCGAAACAGCCGACAGGAAAGCTACAAAAAGAGTCCGCATGCAGAAACTATTATGCCGCGCGCGAAAAAAGATGACACATTTCGCAAACACGCTGCGCAATCCGGGTAGACATGAGACGAATGGCAGTCGGAACCGTGGCCTTTTGGCTGGCTTTGACCCTTGCCGGATGTGCGGGCCACACCGTACCACCGGAACCGGCCGTACAGGACTGGAACGGCTTTTGGAAGTCGTTTCAGGCCGCCGCGTCGGCCCGCGACCGGACTGCCCTGCGCGGTCTGATGACGGAAAAGTTCGACTACACGTTCGGCGACGGCGCTCCGACGCCGGAAGGGGCCTTCGCATTTTGGGACCGGGCGGAGATTCACGGCTGGGAAGCGCTCTCCGAAGTGGCCGCTTCAAGTGCCGTCGAGTACACGCCGCCGCCGCAGTGGGAAATGAAGGGCAAGGTGCGGCTGGCGCCGCCGCAGGCGATCACGGAGGGCTACCGGCAATGGCGGGCTGTATTTGCCCAGCAGCCGGGCGGCGAATGGAGGTTCGCTGCCTTCCTGCAGGGCGATTGAGTTTTCTGGGGGAGCAACTGAAGAGGGAGATAAGAGGGAAATGTCACAGTGGCGAGAGATTGACGAATATTTGAAAGCTCACAAGGTGCACATTGGAAGGCCAACGACCGAACAAACCACGGGCGGAGGCCATGCCGAGAAGTCGTATCACTATGCGGGAACGGCCCGCGACTACGGCCTGTGGGACAGCGACGCCGAGGCTGTGGCGAGGTGCCTGCATCCGGTGGCGGTCATGCGGCATTCGCCGCTGGCCGAGTTGTTCTTTGCTCCGTTGGATATCTGGTACCAGGACGGCTGCCGGGTGCCGGGAAGGAGTATTGGGGGGCACAAGGATCATTGCCATGCGGCCTTGGTACCGGGCCGTCATATGCCGATGGGCCACGTGTTGCATCCCCCTGCGAAGAAGGGCGTGACGAAGAATCCTCACCGCGCGGCGAGCGTGACGATCAACTATCCATGGCAGGAGATCGATGAGTATTTGAAGCGCCGGAACGTCCGCATTGGACCACCCATCAAGGAACAGACCACCGGCGGCAACCATGAGCCGACGTCGTATCACTACAAGTCACTGGCCCGCGATTATGGCCTGTGGGATTCAGACGCGGCGACGGTGGCCAAGACGCTGGAGCCCGTAGCGCGTTCGCACAACAGCCCGATCTTCGAACTGTTCTTTGCGCCGCTGAACATCTGGTACAAAGAAGGGCGGCCGATTGACGGAAGCCGTGTGGGCGGGCACCAGGACCACTGTCATGTCGCGCTGCGGCAGGGCAAGCATCTTATCTTCCCGGAAAAGGCTGCATCGAACGGGCATATGGCGCACGGCGGAGGCTCGGGCGGCGGTCACGGCGGGGCGATGCCGATTCCGGAAACGGTCGACTACGGTTCATGCGGACCGGCTGTTTCTCTCCTGCAACAGCACCTGAAAAACTACGGCTGTCATGTTGCCGTGGACGGACAGTTCGGCCCGAAAACCGAAGCGGCTGTCCGGGAGTATCAGCAGGGCCATGGGCTGGTGGCCGATGGCATCGTCGGCCCGAAGACGTGGCAGGCGCTTCTGCGATGATAAAGCAATCGTGCCTAAACTCTGGTTCCTGCTGCTTCTGCCCCTGACTCTGGTTGGGCAAGATTGGCCGCGCTTTCGTGGCCCCAACGGATCGGGCGTGGCGGACGGCACGGCGAAATTGCCGGTCGAATTCAGCGTGGCACACAATGTCGCGTGGAAGGCGGCGGTGCCGTTTGCGAAGTCGTCGCCGATTGTCGCCGGCGGCCGCGTGTTTCTCACGGCCAGTGAGGGCGAGAAGCTCATCACCCTGGCCTTCGATGCGGCAACCGGACGCGCCATGTGGCGGCAGGCCGTGCAGCGGACTCACGCCCACAAGCTGTTCCGCGCGAACGATCCGGCGTCGCCCACACCGGCCGCGGACGCGAAAAACGTCTACGCATTTTTCCCGGATTTTGGTCTGATCGCCTACAGCCACGAAGGCAAAGAGCGCTGGCGCCACCCGCTCGGACCGTTCGCGAACTTCTACGGCATGTCGTCGTCGCCGGTGCTGGCCAATGGCATGGTGCTGTTGCTCTGCGACCAAGAGACGGGCTCGTACCTGCTTGCCGTGGACGCCGCCACCGGAAAACTACGCTGGAAGCGCGAGCGCCCGGAGAGCAACGTAGGCTGGAGCGTGCCCATCGTGTATCAGGATCAGGTGCTGGCCGTGGGCACCTCGCGCGTGGATTCTTATCACCTGTCGACAGGCGAGCCGCGCTGGTGGGTACCTGTCGCTTCGCAAGGTTCGATGGGTTCGCCCGTTGTGAGCGGTGGGGCGCTCATCGTTACCATGCTCGGCGACGAGCAGCCCATGTTCCCGTCGTTTGAGGCCACGGCTGCGACCGTGGATCAGGATAAAGACGGCCGCATGTCCTGGGACGAGAGCAAAGGCGAAAAGGACTGGTTCGAGCATTTTGGATGGGTGGATTCGAACCACGACAAATACATTGATGCGAAAGAGTGGGAAGTCGCCCGGCAGTACGGCATCGGCGACTACGGCGCGCTGGCGATTCCGCTCGACGGCAAGGGGAAACTGCCGGCCACGGCCATCCGCTGGCGTTTCAAACGCAACCTGCCCTACGTGCCCGCGCCCGTGCTCTACGACGGCGTCTTCTATATGGTGAAGACCGGCGGCATCGTGACCACGCTCGACCCCGCAACAGGCACGATGTTCAAACAGGGCCGGAGCGGCAAGGCGCCGGGGACATACTATGCCTCACCGGTGGCCGCCGACGGCAAGGTGTACCTGCTGAGCGAAGAGGGCAAAATGACCGTGTTGAAGGCGGGAGCGCAGTGGGAAGTGCTCGCCGTAAATGACATGGCCGAGGAGTGCAACGCCACGCCTGCGATCAGCGGTGGACGAATCTTTGTGCGGACGCGCGGGACGTTATATGCGTTCTGGGAACAAGGCACGGCGCCCGCGAGCCGGCGCTAGTCGCGCCACCATGTTTCTGTTTTGGCGGCCCACTCGGATTTCGGGTAGCGGGCGTGCAGCAGCCGGAAGGCGGTTCGCGTGGTTTTCCACGATTCCTTTCCGCTGCACGAAACACGCGCGCCGCGAACGATGAGGTGGAGGCTCTCGGGAATCCGCGGATCCTGCGGGTGAGCGTTGGCGTAGGCGAGCACGATTCCGCCCAGGAAGTCGAGCGAACTCGGTTGGGCGGCGAGGGCCCTGTGCTCCGCGGCGGTCTCGGCGACGTCCTTGCTGGTGGCAAACGCAGGCACGGGTGGAAGCGGCGGCGGCGGTAGGTTCTCGACAGAGGCGCCTTCGAAGCGTGCGCGCCAGTAGCCGGGAAGCGTAGCGTCGGGAAAGTTTTCAAGGGGGCACCACCAGTTGTCGCGGAACGAGTCGAGCTGGCCTGGTTCATCGTCGCGCGAAATGCCCGCGCCCAGCATCGGATGAGCCTCAGGCTGGCGCAGCAGGAACATAACGGCTGCGAAGCGACGATCCTCGGCATTGGCAGCGGTGAGGTACGGCTCGGCGCGGCGGGAGAGTTTGGGGTCAACGGCGATGAGCCGCTTGAGCAGCGGTGAGCCGTCCAACTCAAGCAGCACGGCGCGAGTGAAGGCCGTCATCAGGAACTCGCGCTGAACTGGCGCGGGGAGCGCGGGATCCAGAGCGGCTTCCGTGAACTGACGCTGGGAAAGACGCCCGTTGACGGCGCGGGCGGCATCGGGCGAGACGCGCACTTCGGACTTTGAGTACTTGCCGACGAACTCTTTGTACCAGTCGTCGTCGGGCAGCGGTGTTTCGGCGGCGTCGTCCGTGGTGGTGATCATCAGTGGCGAGCGGACGGCGAAGCGGAGGAAGTCGGGGAGGTTGGGCGAGGCGAGCAGACGAAGGTCGCGGAAGCGGCTGGCTGAAGAGGCGTCGAGCGCGGTGATGGCGAGAAGGGCGTCGAGTCCCGCGCGGGCGGACTGCTTGTCCTTCGATTCGATCAGCAGCCGGTTGTAGTGATAGGCAGCGGTAAAGTAGGCGGGCGAATTTGCCGGAACCGCGCGGGCGGCTTCGAGAAGCTCAGGCGTCGCGGTGGCAGGCGTAGCGTATGTGAGAGCGGCGATCAGCCACGGAGCGGAGTGGGTTTTCTGCCAGCGTTCGAGGGCGATGCGGCCCGACGCGGGCGTGGAGCGCTGGAAGTGGAAGACCCACAGGGACAGGTCGTTGTCGGTGAAGGGCGCGGGATCGGCCGCCTTCTTGGGGAGATCGTATTCGTAGACGGGGTTGGGATCGGTGTCGGCGATGAAGTGGTCGTAGAGCTGGGTGTAGTTCCAAAGCGAATCGCGCAGCCCGTTACCTTGCGCGCGGCGTGCGAGGAGGCGGCCGAGCCGGTGAAAGTATTCGAGGTCGTCCTGCTCGACGGCGTGGCGGTCAATCAGGTTCACGGTGATCGAATGGATCGCTACCAGTTTCGGGTCGGCGAGAATGGCCTCAGCGGCGGGCTCGAGCGAAGCATCGGGTTGGCCCGTACGGACGATCGTGCGGAGGACGAGGTAGTGCGAGATCGTCGCCCAGGGCGAATGGGGATCGCGCGCAATTTCGGTGAAGCGGCGCCGCGCCTCGTCCGTGTGTCCGGAGTAAAAGTGCGCGGCGGCGATCTGATAGGCCCGGTCGGCCTGAATGATCGTTGGAAGCCCGGCGGCTACCGAGGTGGGCATGGCCTTGCCCGGTTCACTGCAGTTGGCAAACACCGCGTTCTGCCCCGACGTCCACTCGCGCACTGCCGGACTGGAAATCCCGAACCGCCGCGCCCGGTCCTCCAGCGTGTAGACGGCATTGCGGTAGGCGTCTTCGGCGCAATTCAACTCAAACGAGTTCGTTGCGGGCTCAAAGGAGTACTTGCCTTCCGTCGTCAGCGGGATCTCAGGATGCGCAATGCCGGGAACACGGGCGCGCGCGATGCGCCAGCGGTCCACCCAATCGGTTCCGGTGCGGTCCCACCATTGCGTCTGCCGGTCCTTATAGTAGTCACGGGCCTGGTCGCGCTCGGCCGTATCGAGCCCAACTCCGGATAAATAGCGATAACTCAGCACTAAGTAGGAACGTGCCCACGTCGGCTGAATCACACCCAGATTTCCGTTGATGAACTTACCGCGCGGGAAGTCCGGGTGGCGCTTATAGTGAAAGACGGCGACGGCAAAAACCGGCGCGCAGGCCTCGGCGATACGCCAGGCAAGAAACGGGATCAGGGCAAGCAGGAGGGTGAGCAGGGCACGGCGTTTCATCGGGAGCGATTCGTCTTAAATGTATACACGCGCTTTATCGTGGCGGGAAGGCGCACGGGCGGTTCATCATCGCTCACTCCAGCGCTCGACTGGCACGCCGGGAACGCCAGCGGTGGCTCAATCCTCTGGCGGCCCTGGCGGAAAAACATCGGCACAATCTCATCCACCGGCAGGTCTTTCATCCACGACTTCGCCCCGCACCACGATGCCAACGCGGTAATGGAAAAAAAGACGTTAGGCCCGACTCGCTGCCTGACATCGCCGACCAATGCACGGTAAAACGGCCACGCCGATTCCGGCGCATCGAAGTCGATCTGCAAGGCCTGCGTCCGCGTCAGCGCCGGCACTTCGGCAATCATCCGCGCAAGCTCCTCGCTCTGCGCCGGGGTGAACTTGGCGGCGTACAGGTTCACCCTCACCACCGCCATCCGGAACGTCTTCGGCGGCAGCTTGAGCGGCATCACCCGCGGGTTCGACTCCACCGGCTTGGCTCCGGTCAGATAGTAGCTTGCAGCCAGAAATGCCGCGCCTGTTCCCGGTTTCTTCGACAGGTCGTTGGTGGAGAAGGTATCCAACCAATACCAGTTCATTTGAGGCGGAGGTGGTGTAAGTTGCAGGAACAGTGCCAGCAGAGGAACGATCATTACCTTACATCGACGTCGAACAGGGCAGTTTCAATCGCACCGCCGTGTTTCATCTGCACGATGATACGGTAGCCACCTGGTTTGGGAAAGCCATATGGGAAACTTACTTCTGGCGGAATCTCCCCCATGTGATGCATTGCATGCGGATTCGCCTTTGCCTCGGCGGTCAGCGCCAGCGACGCCATCGGCACCGAGCCTCCTGGATGCACGTGGGCGAATACGCTGCGGTCCCTGCGAATGATGGCGGCGTGACCAGGCATCCCCATGTACAGCTCCATATCGCGCGCGGGCTGGCCATGCTCGTCGACGAGCCGGAAGCGGAACGATGCCGGCCGGCCGGCCCGGTACCCAGCCGGATCGCGGTCGAATACGATGCGCGTGGCGCTTGTCGAGGGTCCAGCGGAATCGTCGCCGACCAGGGGCGTGCCGGAGAGATCGGACGCCAGTGCAAACTCGGTGGTCACGGTCTCGGGAAAGCCGTTCGCGTGTACTAGGTCGCCAAAGAGGGCGTAACGTCCGGCGGGCATCGGCGGAAGCGCCTGTTCAAAGACGCCCGGGGCGGTCGTGTCCGGATGCAGGTGCCAGGCGCGATCCATCTCCGGCAGGCGCACGACGTACAGGTGCATGAGGTGGCCGTGATCGGGGAGGAAATCGTCGATCTTCCGCGTCACCAGCCAGCCCGGATCGCTCAGTTCGATGCGCAGGCGCCCTGCATTCACGCTTGCGGCTGCCCGCAGAGGTTTGAAAATATACCGGTCGTACGTGTTCGCCTCCGCTGTCCACCAGAGGTTGCCCAGATAGATCGCCGCCAGCACGATGACGGCGGCGATCGCCATGGTGCGCCGGCCGCGGTGCAGGTTCGAGGCATCCGGTTCGACTCCCGGAGTAAGTTGCGATTCCCGCGCCGCTGCCCCGGCAATGCTGACGACGCCCGCCGCCAGCAGGCATCCGAGCAGCGCGAGTACGATGCCCAGCGGCACATCCATACGTTTTGTGGACTGCGCCACGGCGGGGACCGGCACGCTCAACTTCCCTGCCCCGCGCGCACCATCAACGGCGATGCGCACCTGCCAGGAACCGGACGCCATCATCCACAAGGTCCCGCGGAAGAACTGTGGATCGTCCTTGGCACGCGTGGCAACGTCGGGCGTGGGAGCAAACTTCGCCCCATCGCCAGTGAGCGGCGTGGGCGTCAGCCGCACGTCGCGCACGTCGTCAGCCGCCGTTCGAATCTCGATCTCAGCCGTACCTGGAATCACGGCTGGCGGGCGAATGGTGACATAGAGAGGATACGGCCCGGCATTGCCTTCAAAGAAGACATCGGGGCTTCCAATGTGGGCATATGCGGCGGCAGTGACCAGGAAAATCGCGGCGCACCAGCGCATCAACGTTTGACCCTCTTCAGAAACTCACCGCGCTGCAGCCCCAGCCACGAGGTGAGAATCGCCGCCGCCAGCGCAATGGCCATCCCGATCCAAAACTGCTGCGGTGTCTTTTCGGCCACGTAATAGAGGTTCCGCAGCGTGTAGCTGGCCGGCCGCGTGTTGTAGTCGAAATTGTTCGCGTAGAAAAACCAGTTCCACGCCGCCTTCGAATTCAGAAACATGCTGAATGGCCATTGCGCCGCAACCAGGCCTGCAAGAATGAGCGGCCCTGCCGTCAGCGCCGTTTTCCAATTCGGCCAATGGGGCTTCCAGGCGAAGAGGAGGTCCAGCAGGAACGCCGGAACAATTAGCCAGATCGGAAAATTCGAAGGAACGAAGTGCGTCACCTGGTAGTAGACCGGACCGAGTTTCGGTTCCGCTGGAAACAGGGGAAGAATCCAGTTCATCATCAGCCAGAAGGCCATGTAGACCGCTGAAATCTCGGTGCATGCCCAACGGCGCCCCGATGAGCGCGCGAGTGAAACGAGGAAGAAAGGAACCGCGATGCAGATGTTGCGATAGAAGACCGCCGAATGCTGCAGCACCCGCGGCGTCGTCTCCATGATGAACGTGAAGACATTCACCACCGTCATGCCCGCCACGTACAGGTACAGCCATTCGAGCCTCCTGCGCTCCACGCCTTCGGCCCGGTTCATGCGGCCCAACACGAGCAGCACCGTGCCCAGCATCACGCCAAACATGCCGAGCGCCAGCACCGTATGCGGCGGTGAAATGATGCGCACGTCAAGCCCGTAAGCGTTGTGCCACCAGTCGTCGAACGGAGCCGAGGTGAGCATTGCCACCCCACCCCACGACGCAATGAAGGCGCCGAGCGGACCGCGAAAGCCCCACATGCGGACGCTTGAATCCCGCAGTGGATGATTGGTTTGAAACGTGGTGGCCAGGATGAGATAGCCGCACGAGATGCCCGCCAGCACGCCGCACAAATAGACCATGACGTGCGCGGGCGTCAGGAAGCTGTCCCTGCCGATCGTGCGGTGCCACGAGATATCCCAGTGGATTCCCACCATGGCGCAGGTGACGGCGGCCACGGCGCACCACAGGTACCAGGGCACCACGCGCGCTTCGGCGGCGTCGCGAAAGGTGATGTGCGGCAGTGTTGTTGCGGCTTGCGCCATAGGGGAGAACTTCTTCTATGATGGTAGCTCCGCAAAGGGGGATACATGTTTTCGAAGGTGCTGCGACGAACGCATATGTACCTGGCCCTGTTCCTGGGGCCATGGGTAGCCATGTATGCGCTAAGCACGATGGTGATGAATCATCGTGGGGTATTCACGGCGATGTACGGGCGCGGCCCGGCGCCATTTGAGAAGGTGCGCGAAGCCGCCTATCCGGACGGCTTCGGAGAAGGAACCTCTCCGGAAACGATGACCGGTGCGATCCTGCACACGATCGATCTTGAGGGCGCACATAACTCGCCGCCGCCCCGGCCCGATGGAACGCTGGTGTTTCAGCGGCAGGACATCGTGCGGCCGTACCGCATCACCTACACGCCCGGCGACAAGAAAATTGTTGTCGAGCGGGCACGCTTCCAGTGGAATGCGTTCATGGGAGCGCTTCACCGCCGGCGTGGCTATGAGCAACCCTATGCTCTCGACGATGCGTGGGGCTTCGTGGTGGATCTGTTCATCGTCGCCACCATCGCGTGGGCGTTGTCTGGCCTGTGGATGTGGTGGGAGATGAAGGTGACGCGCAAATGGGGCGCGCTCTCCTTGGGCGTGGGCGCGGCGCTGTTCGCGTTCTTTCTGGTGCGGCTATGAAATTTCCACACTTCAATCGGCGTCTCCACCTCTACCTGAGTTTGGGCCTCTTACCGTGGGTGCTCATGTACGGCATCAGCAGTTATTTCTATGCGCACCCCGACGTGGGCAAGGGCTGGTATGGCGGCAAGATGCAATGGTCTCCCGTTGGCGCGACTGCCACACTTCCGGCGGATGTGACGATCCCGCAGGCCGGCGCCGAACAGGAAGTTATGCGTGCTTTCGGACGACGCGTGTTGGACCTGGCCGGACTGAGTAGCGAAATCGGCAGCGTCAGCTACGGCGCCTACCGCACCGGGCCGAAACAAATCAGCGTATTCGCGTTCCGGTTCCTGAAGCAGATGCAAATGCGTGTGAATACGGAGGAGCGCACCTTCGTCACCGAACAGAAGCACTTTCGCTGGGACCAGTTCTTCACCGGCATGCATGCCCGCGCCGGCTTTGAACAGGAAGGCTTCTGGCCCTTCGTCTGGGCCCTTGTCGTGGACCTTGCCAGCATCGGCTTCCTCTTGTGGGTGGCGACCGGACTTTATATGTGGTGGACGCTCGGGGCACGCCAGGCGCGCGCGTGGGGATGGCTGCCGCTTTTAGCCGGCGTGTTGAGTTTCGCCTTCTTCCTCATGAAACTCTAGGCCATGGAGAGACAAGCACCGTGGGGCGTCCGCATCGAGTCGAATCTGCTGGGCTTCCGGGCAGTTGCCACGACGTTCTCCTTTGAGTTCTTGTTTCTGGTTCCCTTCGCGGGCGCTTTCGGTTTCGGCATACTGAGCTGGCTCTATGAGGACCAGTGGCTACCGGGGCAGTTTAAGCTGAGTCACTCGTTGTTCACCATCCCTTTTGTGGTCGGCATGTTCGCGGTCGGCTGGCAGGCGGCCATGCGCCTGTTCGGCCGCGTGGTGGTCGAATCCGAGGGCGATGACGCCTCGGTATTCGAAGGCATCGGTCCGTTGGGACGCACGAAACGCTTCCGCTGGTCGGAGGTCAAACAAGTCGGCGAAGGACTGCTCTCCGATTTTGCCAGTACGAGGACCAAAACGTCGGCAATTCGCGTCGACTTTCGCGACACAAAACGGTCCGCGCTGAAATTCGGAAGCATGCTCTCCGACAAGCGGCTGACGTTCCTCGTGGAGGAAATGCAGCAGCGGTTGGGGCACAAGTGAATCCGTGCGGCTCCGCGGCGAATCAGCAATAGCCACACACGGTGACTTCTTCGCCGTTGAACTTGCGAAAGTGGAAGCCGGCGAAATCCTCGGTGTAGGCGGACGCGATATCGCGCAGTAAATAGATCGCCACCTGCTCGCCCAGCTTCATTCCTTCGACCATGTCGCTGCGAAAGTGGATGCCGGCCGCATTGCGTGCCGTGGCGATGTTCGAAGCCAATTTGTTTAGCTCTCCACCGATCGTGAGCGGCGGGCCTTCGTAGGGATAAAGCGCGCTCCCATCGGTGATCACCGGGTTCGGAATGAGGTAATCCTCGTTGAAGTACGCCTTCATCATGGTGACAATACAACCGCCGATCGTGGCGTGCCCCGAAGGGTACGCCGAATGGCCCGGACTGCCTTCGGGAAACGCCTGCGGCAACAGGTAGGACCCGTGAAGCGCTCCCGATTCGCGCACCGCTTCGGAGTCCAGCAACTCCTGGTGCAATGGATACACGGCCTTCTCGGCCTTGTGCATATTCAGCCGGCAGCCAATCGCTTCGGGCCTCGCACGTCGGTGAACCTGCCACTTCTGGTACCACGCCGCCAGATACGCGGGCCGCGCGGCACGTCCGATCCAGTCCAGCAAATCGGGCGGTCCAAAATTGATATAGCCTTCCTGCGTCTTGTTCCAGCGGTAAAAGTTCCAATCGTTGACCGCTTCGGGACCGAACTCAATGCCAATGAACGCGGCGTTCGCATACGGGGTATAGCTGACATCCGTCCACACATAGGTGGACAGATCGCGCAAACATTTGATGTAGCTGGCAGCGGGCGCATAGTGCGGCGGCTCGCCCTTCGTGATGGCATTTTGAGTTTGCAGGTAGGAGTCCATCTGCGTGAGGTAGTTATTCGCCACGGCGAACACTTTCATTTTTTGTGGGAAGGCGATGTTGCGCTGGTTTACGTCCTTCAGTAGAAACTGCGAAATGAATGGGCCGCTCACATCGCCCGCCGGGAATCCGCGGAACAGAGTGTCCGGCGTGACGCGTCCGGCGTTTTTCGGACCGCGAAAGTCGGAAAGGCGGCTCAACTCGCCGGCTGCCCGCCGGACATCGGGGTCGATCGCATAGCTGGCGAAATTCACGTCGCGCAGATTGGACATCCAAAACAGTTCCGCCATCTCGCCGGCAAGTTCGGCTGAATCGAAGCGTGGGGCCGGGGGCACATGCAATTGGGAAGCATCGACGCCCATCAACTGATAGCTGTGACTGGCTTGCGGAGTCTTAAATCGAAAGGGACCGCCCATCAGAATTGCGTCGTATAGTTTCGGGTCGCCCGAATCGGTGGCGGCGCGAAAGCTGGCATAGGATGTTGAATCGACTTCACCGATGCCATTGTGGCGGAGTAACTTCGAGTAAGTGGCAATCTTGTTCGGATAGCGTTCTTCATCGCCGTTGGTGTCATGTGCCGCGAGCGGGAGATCGTTGTAGTAGTCGGCGAGCCGTACGCGCATGGCGCGCGACCTGGATTTGCGCGCTTGCTGGTCGTTCATGTCGCCCGGCGCCGCCTCGGTCCGCGGCAGCGTTCCGTGCAACCCGGCAGCCGCTCCCACCGTGGCGACAGCGCTGAAAAATCCCCGGCGCGAACGGAATTTGCGCTTCATGCCTGGATGATACACTGGCCACCAATGAGAAGGCGAGGATTTTTAGGCTTGGCAGCCTCCGCATTCGCCGCGGCAGGCAAAAAAACGAACATTGTGATGGTTGTCCTGGACGATGCGGGCTACGGCGATTTCGGATGTTTTGGTCAAGAATTGATTCAGACGCCCCATATCGACCGGCTTGCCGCGCAAGGTACGCGCTATATGGACTTCTATTGCGGGGCACCGGTGTGCGCTCCCTCCAGGTGCGTGTTGATGACGGGCCTGCATGGCGGTCACGCCGCGATTCGAGCGAACGCAGGAACGGTCTCCATTCGCGATGAAGACCTGACGCTCGCAGAAATACTGCGGAAGGCGGGATATCGAACGGGAGGCTTCGGTAAGTGGGGATTAGGCGACGCCGCAACTCCCGGGGCGCCGACGCGGCAGGGCTTTGACGAGTTCTTCGGATACTTACACCAAGTCCACGCCCATAGTTACTATCCGGAGTTCCTTTGGGATAACGAAAAGCGGATGGACCTGCACGGGCAGTACTCGGCCGACCTGATCGCCGAGCGCAGTTTTCAGTTTCTCGAAAAGGCAAAGTCCGTACCGTTCTTTTTGTACGCTTGCTATACCCTGCCGCATGCCAAGTTTGAAGGTCCGGACATGGGAGCGTACGCCGGACGCGACTGGCCGGAGGCCGCCAGGCACTATGCCGCCATGACCACACGCGCCGACCGCTATGTCGGCCGGCTGCTCGAATTGCTGAAACAAAACGGCCTGGAGAGCGACACACTCGTCCTCGTTACCAGCGACAATGGAGCGCATTCGGGAATGGACAAGGGGTACGAACTGTTCCGCAGTAACGGCGTGCTCCGCGGCGAAAAGGGGATGGTATACGAGGGCGGTATTCGTGTGCCGTGCGTCGTTCGCTGGCCGGGGCATGTAAAGGCCGGCGGCGTGAGCAACACGCCGTGGGGTTTCGTGGACATGGTGCCCACGCTGAGCGAGGTCGCCGGAGCCACGCCGCCCACAGGACTGGATGGTGTGTCGATGGTTCCGCATCTGATGGGCGGGCCTGCGCCGAAGCGGCCCGTCATGTACTGGGAGCAGAATATCTTCAACATGCAGCAGCAACGCTGGAACCCGGCCGGCCACTCGCGCGCCTTGCGCGATGGGCGCTGGAAAGCTGTGCGCGTGAAGGACGGACCAGTGGAGTTGTATGACCTCGCCGCCGACAAGAGCGAACGAAACAATCTAGCGGCCAAGGAGCCGGCGCTCGCGACGAAGTATGGTGAGTGGCTCGATAAGGCGCGTACGGAGCCACGCTCTCACGCAGGCGCTAGCATGAAGTTTCGAGAGAAGTGGAGCGATAACTGATGGACTATAGC
>JBDTVQ010000070.1:0-21214 GCA_040007195.1 Acidobacteriota bacterium
CATGCGTCGTTGTAGTCAGGCTGATCACGGAAAATTCATCGGAGGCGCTGAGGTAATCGAGGACGGTGTTAAAGAGGAAGCGGTCCAACTGCGCTTCGGGCAGTGGATAGGTGCCTTCCAGTTCGATGGGGTTTTGCGTGGCGAGCACGAAGAACGGCGCGGGCAATTTGTAATGGTTGCCACGCACCGTGCAAGTACGTTCCTGCATTGCTTCGAGCAAGGCCGATTGCGTCTTAGGCGGCGTGCGGTTGATTTCGTCGGCAAGCAGGATATTGCCGAAAATCGGGCCGGGCACGAAGGTCCACGTGCGCCGGCCGGTGGTGGGATCTTCTTCGATGATATCGGTACCGGTGATATCGGTCGGCATCAGGTCGGGTGTGAACTGGATGCGTTTGAATTCGAGGCCGAGCGTAGTGGCGATCGTGCGCACCATCAGGGTCTTTGCCGTGCCGGGAAGGCCGGTAATCAGGCAATGGCCGCCCACAAACAAGGCGATGAGGATTTGTTCCAGAACCTCTTCCTGGCCGACGATCACGCGGTGCACCTGCTCGGTGATTTGGGCATAACACTCCTGGAACCGGTCGACGCGCGCTTTCAACTCGGCGCTGTCCAGATTCACTTCGGCGGTCGTCGACATGTGGTTATTGTTTCTCCTTTTGCCCGGCTTGGTTTGCGTTCAACTCAAGCATCAATTTTTGCGCAGGCTTGAAACCGGGGGCGGCCTCGAGTGCGAGGAACACCTGCTCTTCAGCCTTTGCGCTCTTGCCCGCCTTGAGGTAGGCCTTTGCTAAATCGTAGTGCGCAGTTGCCGGATCGATGGGAGCGCCCGCGACCACGGCTTCAAATTCACGGATGGCATCGGGCGTACGTCCGAGCTCCAGGCTCAGTTCGCCCAGCTTCCGGTGCATTGCTTCATCCTTCTGCGGATAGATGTAGTTAATCTTGTTGAGCGACCGCGCGGCAGCAGCCTTGTCGCCGGCTTCTTCCTGCAGCGACGCGAGCTTCTTCAGCGTCACCGGCATTTTGCCGCCTTTGTTTGCGTACTGTTCAAGCACCTTGCGCGCGCCGGCCTTGTCCTTCAACTCGAGATAGGCATCAGCCGCGGTTTCATAGACGCTGCCGGGCTCGACGAAGTCGGGATAGATGGCGATCAGCTCTTTGGCCTTGTCGACGATGGCGGCGTAGTCAGAGGCGCGCTTGAGGGTGGCAAGAGCGGTCATGCCCTTGCGCCAGTCGTCGTACTGGGTGACGGCTGTGCCGGCTTCTTTTTCGACCCAGGCCAGGAACTCTTTGTCGAACGCTTCGGGCGTCATGCCGAGCGCCTGCTGGATCACCTCGGGCGTCGTTTTGCGCGCGCCGAATAGGTGCATCATTTCGAGCAGCTTGTCGTAATTCCACTTCATCTGGATGTAGTCACAGATGCGGCCCGCCTGGAAGTAACTGACAATGACCTGCTGCGGATACTTGGGCCGGATGAAGCCGCGGTCGAGATCGGCCACGGGCAGAAGTTGTTTGGCCTTGATGGCGCCGATGATGTCGGGCGTCATGCGGTCGCCCCAATCGGGTGCGGCTTCCGTCTCTTCGTGGACGGCGAAACCTTCCGTGAACCAGCGAGGCACGCGGTGCTTGGTGGCGGTGAGCACGAAGACGTGGCTCAGTTCGTGCCACATGGTGCTGCCCCAGTGGAACGTTCCCGGCTTACGGCCCGACGGAGAATCCATGGCGACAACGGTGCCAAACGTTACGCCGAGGGCGCCGAGGCCGGGCATGCCCATCGTGCGCACAGCGAAGTCTTCGTGATCGGGGTAGACCTCAAGCTGCACGGGCGCGCCGATGGTCATCTTGTATTTCTTCTCGAATGTGGCGACTGCCTTCTCCAACTCGGGTTGGATGTAGACGAGCAGTTGATCGGCTTCTTTTTTGTGAAGTTTTAGAATTGTTTTGGGCGTTTCGTAGGTCTTGAAGTTGGCGTAGCTGTCGAGCAGTCGGAGCGAGTTGATGGTGGGGTTGTTGTCGTACTTGTTGTTGAAGCAGAGCTCGAGTTGCTGGCGCGCTTCTCCGTCCTGGCCAATGCGCATCAGGTTGATGCCAAGTTCGCTGCGGGCAGCCCAGTTCTTCGGGTCGCGCTCAATGGCCTTGCGGTAATGGGCGATCCCATCGACGTAGCGCCGGTTCAACACGAGGTGATGCGCGACGATGGCGTGCGCTTCCCCATAGTGCGGATTAATGTCCCAAACCTTTTGCAGCACTGCGTCGGGCGAGCGGTCGGCCAGAGCTTCGACGGCGGCTTTGACGGCCAGGGCGTCGAAGGCATTAGGAGAAATCTTGAGCGCCTTGTCGGCTTCACTCACGGCTTTCTCTTCGTCGGAGTCTTCGAGCGCCAGTCCGGCAAGCAGTTCGCGGGCTTCGACCAGATTGGGATCCTGCTCGACGGCGTTATGGGCCAATTCCAGCGCCTTGCTGGAAAAGCTCTCGGCGGAAACCAGCGCCATGCCGAGCATCGCCTGGGCGTTGGTCTTATCCAGTTCCAGCGCTTCCTCGAAGAGGTTCACCGCGTCAACGAGATTGAACCGTTCGAGAAACAGGCGGCCCCAGCGGACCTTGACCATGCCGTTGGCGGGCTCGCGCTCGGCGGCCTGCTTAAATTCGGAATTTGCGCTCTTAAATTCGCCGATCCCCCAGGCGCCCTCGGCGCGCTCGGCCGGGTTGTGGCTATCGAGCAGTTTGACGAAGCATGCTTCGGCTTCGGACTCCTTGCCCAAGTGGCGCAGATTCCAGCAGGCAGGGGCGGCATTGGGAAGATTCGCGCCCATTTGCACGCGAATCGGTCCGACTTGTTGCGCACCAAGCGAGGACAGCACGATGGCGATGGCCGCCACGGCCGCGATCCCAACCGGAATGGCGATACGCCTTCCCATCTCTTATTTATCCAACTCCTCTTGCAGCCGCGCAAGCTCCAGCAGGGATGCCGACATTTGGCGGCGGTAATCTTCGAGCGGCATGGCGGCCTTTTCGTACTTCAATTTGTCGATTTTCTGCTCCAGCTGCTCTTTGCGTTCAATGAGCGCACGCTTCGCCGGATCGGCGGCGGCGCGCTGGGCGCTGCCGATGCGCAGCAGCGGAAATGAAGCCGCAAGCAGCCCTTGTCCGTTTGCTGTGGAAGGCGCGCGCACGCCTTCGCCGGCACCGGTGTCTTCGAGCATGGCGTGTTCGGTGGAGAGCCGTTTGTTGGTTTCGTAGAACTCCACCGTCTTACGGTCGGCATAGCGATAGGCTTCGAGCGCGGAGACGACCTCGTTCTTGTCCCCATCGGCCGCGGCATCGCGCAGGGCTTCCACCCAGTAGCGCGCAAAGACCGTGGCGTTGCGTTCGCCTCCGGCCTTGGTAGCGGCGATGACTGCGCGCTTGGGCTTCTGTAGTGCGGGCAGGGCTCCCCCGCTGGCGCTCGTTGTATTGACGATCAACTGGCGCGTGGCGGGAATGCGGTCACAGAGGCCGGCGAGATCGGCGCCCGAATAATCCGGACCGGGGATGTTGAACTTATAGTCGTTGCCGTCGTAGGTGCCGTGGCCGATGAGCGTGAGCACGAATGCATCGTCGGGCTTGGCCGCGGAGGCAATGCGCTCAAAGGCGGCTTTGATCTTTTCGCGCGTGGCGTCGGCGCCCGAAAGGGTTATGACGTTCACATCGCCGCCGCTGCCACGCAGGAGCTTTTCGATCTCTTTGGCTTGCGCGGCGAAGCGCTGTTCGTAATCTGCCTCGCCGCCGAGGCCGGAGATGGTCAGATAGTGCGTTGCGGCGCTCAACGGCGAGAGCGCGAACGCGAGAGTGACAAGGAGTGTCTTCATACAACACCCCACTTGCGGCGAAGCAGCCACTCCGCGCCCTTCAACAGGCAGAGGATGAGAAACACGATGGGAAGATTCCAGAGGTCTTTTGTTTCGCGAACGGTGATGCCGGCTTCGGAGAGCGAAACTTCGGCGGGCAGCTTACTCAGGTCGTCGACTTTCCAGTACTTGCCGCCCGTGGTCGAAGCGAGTTTTTCCAACAGTTCGCGATTCTGCTGCGTGTGAAAGTTTTCAGCAATTCCATCCTGCCGTTCAAAGGTGAAGACATCGCGGCCAACCTCTTCTTCGCCGCGTTTGGCGACAGCCTCGGCAACATATTGACCGGGCTTGTCGACGGTCCATTCGCCGGCATATTGCCCGGGTGTTACAGGATCGGGCTGCAACTCGACGATGCCGCCCGTGGCGGCGGGACCGAGGATGCGAACCTCCACTTTGGCGTCGGCTGCGGGAAGGAAAGTACGGTCGCGCACATCGACGTTGAGCTTCAGACGCGCATCGTCCACCAGGACCTGGCGCGGCGTGGTCGAAATGACGCGGCCGGGCGTTTCACTGATCGCCCAGCGCAGCATCTGGCGCCAGAACACTTCATGCGTCATGTCTTCCACCGGCTGTTGCATCTGCCAGCGCCACGTATCGCCGGCGACAATGGCGGTGCGTCCGCGGCCATAATTCTGCACGACGACGAACGGAGTATGTTTGCCCGCGATTTCGGCGAGCACGGCCGCGCCCGGCTTGGGCGGGCCTAGTTCCTGCCAGGCCATGAGGGCGGGCAGCTTTTTCCAGTGGGCGGCATTTTTGGCGGGATCTTCGTCGAGGCGGCATAGCGGACTTTCCACGCCCGCGGGCGTGAGCTCCACTTGCAACATGTCGCGATGGAAGGTTCCCTTTCGGCTGGGAAGCGATGCAGGCAACATTTCAGCGATCGACGAACCGGGCCAGCCGCCTTCGCTAAGCGCCGAGCGGCCTGCCAGCATAATGAGCCCGCCACCGCGCCGATCGACAAACTGTTTCAGCAGTTCCTGCTGCGCCGTGGTGAAGTAGTTCAACTCCACGCTGCCGATAACGACGGCTTGGTAGCTGAACAGTTCGTCGACCGTGGCGGGAAAGCCCTGCTCGAGTTCCTTATTGCCGGTTTCCACGCCTTGGATGTAGTTCTTGTTCTGCGTCGTACGCAGCAATGTGATGAGTTGGATGGACTTGTCGTCCTCAACCGCACGGCGAATGAATTTGAATTCCCAGCGTGGTTCACCTTCGATATAGAGCACGCGCGGCTTCGCGCCAGAGACATTCACCAGCCGCAACACGGAGTTGTTCAGAATATTCGCTTCGCCCTGCAGTGGTTCGGCGGAAATCGTGAAGCTGCGAGCGCCGGCCGCTCCCGCGCTGAAGGTAAGCGTTTCGCTTTGCACGCGGGCGTCGCCTTGAATCTCCACTTCCTTGCTGGCCAGCACTTTGCCGCCATCTTTCACCGTGAGGCGCACCTTGCGGCCGACCGCGCCGAAGCTGCTCAGGCTCACTTGCGTGGAGATGCGGGAATCGGCCAACGCGCGCGAGGGCACAACGACGTCCGCGATTTCCACATCCAGCGCCGGACGCTCCTTGCCGATACCGATAGTGTGGATGGGAATACGCCGGGAACGCAGATCGGCCAGCGCACCGGCTTCCAAGCCACCCGTGTTCTCCGCCCCATCGCTGAAAAGAACCACCGCGCCTAGCGGTAAGCCAGCCGACTCCTTGGCCAGTTGCTGCAGGGACGCTCCGATATGCGTGGACTTGCCCGCCATCGTAAGGCCCTTCAAATCATCCACGCGGTTGAGCACGTCGCTCATGCGGTAGATGCGCGTTTGAAACTTCGCCTTCAGCGCATCGAGAGCGCCGCCTTCGAGCGCCGCCCGCGCCCGCTGCGTGCGCGTCTTTCCGTCTTCCTGAATTGCCATGCTGCGCGAATCGTCGATCACGACGGCAACAATGTTTTGCTGCGGTTTGAGCGAAGTGAGCGTAAGCGCCGGCTGCCACAGCAGCAGCAACAGCGCTGCCACCAACCCCGCCTGGAGGCTCCACAGGATCGCGCTGCGCCAACCCTTCACCGCACTCACGGCGTCGGACTGGCGTTGCCACCAGAACCAGCCGAGCAGCCCCGCGCAGGCCAGTATCGCGACCGCAAGCAGCGACACAGGCCATCGGGCAAGAAAGACCCATTCGCCTTTTGCGTACGCCGAAAGTGGATACCGGAAGAGAAGTTCAAACATCGTTATCGATTGTGGTTGGTCCAAGCTCCTGTGCGGCGTCTCAGTGAGTCATTGAATAAATGATGTAGTTGATCCCCACACGGTAGGCAAGCGAAGCGTAGCGCTCCGGGTACTGCGGATGGTCGGCCCACTCCCAGGCGTCGCCGAGATCCATGTTGTGGCAGATGGCGACCATCACGCGGCCCTTGTCGTCGTGAATCCCACGCCATCGCGGAATGTAGCCGTCGTTTTCCGAGATACGGCCGGTAAAAAGAAACTGGATGCCGGGAACCTGGAACCGGTCGTCCAGGTCGTAGAGCGAGTGGAAGATCTGCTCCTTGTTTTCGAGTTCCACAACCGGCCGGTCCGGAAAGACTTTCTGCATGCTGGCCATGAACACGTCCCATTCGAAGGTGCCATGGAAGTCGTCGGTCATCAGGAAGCCACCGCGAAGGAGATAGTCGCGCAGTTTTTTCGCCTGCGCTTCGTTCAGACCCCAGCGTCCCACCTCCACGGCGTAGATCCAGGGGTGGTTGTAAATTTCGTCGGATTCCAAGTCGACAATCTGTTCCACGCTCTTGGTATGGAGGCGCGTGAGGCGGCGAACGCCCTGGACGAACTGGCGGTCGGCTTTGGGGTAATCCGTAGCCCAGCTACCCCCCGCGCGGCCAAAATAGCCGTTGCGCATCGACGAGTAGCGCAGGCGCGAGAATGCGAATTCGGTTTTGTCGTTGCCGTCGGCGGGAAAGGGCGCCGGGTTGTCTTCTTCGTCGAGGAAGGTACGCAATCCACGACCGCGCTGGAAGGCATAAAGCCCGCTCCAGATCGTCAAGCCCAAGGCGGCCGCCGTCGCGAGTGTGCGAAGTTTCATAGGCCTGCCCTCAACTGATCCATACGATATCACGCCTGACTCTATTTGGACGTGCCGCGCCGGGCAAAGTTACGAGTTCGCGTCCGGCACGCTACAATCGCCCCATGTTTTGTTGCACGCTGCTCAGCGATATGGCCGACGGGGGATTCCTCGTCAACTCGCCGCTGTCCAAATTGGCCAATGGCCGGATTCTGACCGAGATCGACACCGAGTACTTCCTTAAGTTTGGTGACGAGAGGTTCAGCTATGTGGGGTTACACTACTGCCCATTTTGCGGGCGAGCGCTGTCGCGCGACCTTTGGAACCGTGAAAAGAAGAAGTAGCCGCGCGGCGTTCGCGGCAGACGCGCGGTCGGCTACGCCCGCCGACGGGGCCGAGGCGCTGGGCTCCGCCGGTTTGACGCGGCCACAGTCCGGGACGAATTCCGATTAAAAATTCAGCTTCAGAGCCAGTTGACCGACGCGCGGCAGGCCCACTGTTCCGGTGATCGCGCCGAACTGTCCGCTGCCAAAGGCAATGTTTGGCAGGTCGAGATTGGCGCGGTTGAACACGTTGAAGTATTCGGCTCGGAATTGGAGAGTGATCCGCTCATTGATGGCCGTGTTCTTGATGAGCGAGAGGTCCGTGTTGAGAAACGACGGGCCACGGACATCGGGAAGCGTACGGCCGACGTTGCCGTTGGTGAAAGCGGCGGGCAGCGTGAACTGCGTGGTGTCGAACCAGCGCTGGATCTGTTCGCCGCGGGTGCGTGAGCCATCGATGCGAGCGCTCGTACCCGTGGAGTTCGGCCGGTTGCCGCCGCCGGTGATCGGCGCCGAAAGAGCGAGCGGCACACCACCGCGATAGGTGGAGATGCCATTGATCTGCCAGCCGCCGATGATCTTTGCACCGGCACCGCGCATGGCGCCGCCAAACGCTTTGCCCGGACCGAAGGGCAATTCGGCGACGAAGCTCACGGTGAGCGATTGAGCGACGTCCATATCGGAGAGTCCGCGCTCCGATTTCAAGTCGTACCAGTTCTGTACCGTGCCAAGGCTGGTGGGTCCGATCGGCGAAACCTGGCTGCCCGAATCGGTGATAATCTTGCCCGCCGTGTAGGCCGCGAGCACACTGACGCCGCGCGAGAATCGCCGTTCAATCTTCATTTGCAGCGAATGGTAGATCGAATTTGCCATGGTCATGTTGATGATGTTCACGCTGGTGAATTGCGGGTACGGAAGCAGCAATTGGCGGCGCGCCACGCGCTGTTGGCTCAACGTTCCAGTGGGAATCTGGCCATAGAACGGGTTGTCGACGAGTGTGTTAAGGCCCGTGCCGAGCGAATAGTATTGCGGGTCGAGCGCGTTCATCTCGCGGTTGCGGTAGCCAAGGTGGATGCCGCGGCTGCCGGCGTAGCTGACGTCGGCGAGTATCGACCACGGCAACTCGCGCTGGACGTTGAAATTCCATTGGTAGTTTTGCCCCGTGATCGGGTGTGAATCCCAGATCGCCGGCCCCTGGCCGAGAAAGGTCGACGCGCCCAGGCTGTTGCGGGTAGGCTGCACGAGTCCGTCGGGATACGGATTGGCGAGCGTGTTGAAGGGCGTGATGCCGTTGTCGAGCGAAGCGACCATGGGAGTCGTCGCACTGTAGCCGTTGGAGGGAGTGAATCCGACGGCGTTGTTGGTAATGTCCAGCGGTGAGTAGAAGAGCCCGGCTCCCCAGCGCAGGACGGTTTTGGGATCCACCTGGTAGGCAAAGCCCACGCGCGGCGCAATATTGTTCTTGTCCCAATCGTAGACGTAGCGGCTGCCGAGTTGTGTTCCGGCGAACTGCAGGCCACCGGTGAGGTTGGGGAATGACGAATTGCGTACCGGTGAAGCAATGTCGCGGTCGAAGGCGTTCACTTGATCGTATCGCTCGGTGTAGGGCGTTTCCGTTTCGTACCGGAGGCCGACGTTCAAAGTGAGCTTAGACGTCAGGCGGATGTCGTCCTGAATATAGAAACCGAAATAGTAGTTCTGCATAGCGGTGCCGACAGTGGTGGGCACGTTGCCAGAGGCGGCATAACCCAGTAGCATGCTGGCGACGGCGTTGCCCGTGTTCGTGAAGACAGTGGGATTGGGGCCGCGGGTGAAGTTGCGGTTGAAGGCGTAGCTGCCTCCGCCGGTGGTGAGGTTGAAGAAATTGATGCGCTTCAAGCGGGCGTCGCCGCCAAATTTGAGGTTGTGGCGGCCCATCGATTTTGTCAGTGACGCAAGCAGGCTGTGCGTGTCGTTGCCGTTGTCGAGAACGCTTTGGCCGCCGAGGGCTGCGTATTGTTCAACCGTCGCGCCCGGGAAGACGGGAACCTGAAACTGGCTCACGAGGCTCGACGGAAAGCCAAGCTCGCGTTGGTCGAAACCGTAGCTGCGCGTCTGGCGTAATTGATACCACCGGGCAAAGCCGTAGCGGACGCTGAGCAGCGTGGTGGGGCTCAGAACGAACGTGTTGTCAAGAGCGGCAGTGTGCTGCGTGAAATAGGTCTTGCCGACGGCGCCGTTTCCGGAACTGGCGACGTTGTTGAAGTAGTCGGGTTGGCCAAGCGTCGTCTTGTTGCGCGCAAAGCGGCCGAAGGTGCGCCACTTCTCACTGAAGTTGTGGTCGACCTTGCCGGAAAACTGATCCGCATCGATGAGGCGTCCGGCATTGGAGATGAAGTTGTTGAAGTTGGTGAAGGGGTCGCCCTGCACGTTCGGTTGCGGATAGTAGGCGATCATCTTTTGGGCGATGGAGCTCATGCGGTTCGCTGGAAGCTTGTTGCCGGCAAATGGCAGCCTCGCCGTGGCCGAGGTGAGCGGGTCGTAGATGGTTGCCAGCGCCCCGCCTGGAGCAAGCGTTTGACTGTAATCACCCGCACGTTCGAGCGCTGAAGGAAGCGACGTGCGGAAAACGTCGCCGCGGCGGTAACGGGTGGCCTGATAGTCGCCGAAGAAAAAAGTCTTGTTTCGGATGATGGGCCCACCGACAGCGCCGCCAAACTGGTTCATGCGGAAGGGCGGTTTGTCGCGGCCGGAGGTTTTGTTGAAGAACTCGTTGGCGTCGAAGGCGCTGTTGCGCAGGTACTCATAGAGCGAGCCGTGAAATTGGTTCGTGCCGGAGCGTGTGCTGACGTTCAAGACGCCACCGCCGAAGCGTCCCCATTCTGCCGAGAGATTGTTGCTTTGAACCTTGAACTCTTGTGTGGCTTCGATGGAGGGGATGGTCGTGATCTGGTTGAAGAAGCCCGCGGTGGCGGGCACGCCGTCGATCTGTACCTCGTTGCTTTGCGCGCGGCCGCCATTGATGGAAAAGTTGGTGTCCCAGGTTGTATTCACAGGGATGTCGCCGAACTGGCCTCCGGCAGCGGTGGTGGTCAAAATGCCAGGTGTCAGTTGTACGAGCCGGAAGGCGCTGCGCCCGTTAAGCGGCATGTTCTGAATTTTGGTGTTGTCGATGATTTGGCCCAGCGACGATGTCTGCGCGTCGAGCAGCGCGGCTTGGGCAGAAACTTCGATGCTCTCGGTAAGGGCGCCGACTTGCAGTTGGAAGTCGAGGGTTGCCGTTTGGTCGACAATCAGGCGCAGGTCTTTGCGCGTCTCTGAGCGGAAGCCCGCCTTGCTGACAGTGATCAGATACGTGCCGGGGGCAAGACTGGGAACAGAGTAGAGCCCCTGTTCATTGCTGACCGTGTGGCGCAGCACCTGTGTGCCGGCATTGCGGGCAGTGACTTCGGCGCCGGCGACGGCGGCTTGTAGGGAATCGGTGACGCGGCCGGTGATTTGGGCATTCTGGGCCACGAGCAAGAAGGGGGCGGCAAACAATGACGCAAACGCTTTACCTGGAAGCATGCGCTGACTCTATTGAAGATTTGCAGTCAAGTCAAGTTGTTCCAGTTAACGCTGTTCCAGCTAACGCATTTATTCGGAGCGGAGGGCGACTACCGGATCAATTCGCGTGGCGCGGCGGCCGGGAACATAGCAGGCGACGATTGCGGCGGTCAACAGGAGAGCCGCTACGGCGATGTAGGTGAAGAGGTCGAAAGGCGTCGTGCCGAACAGGAGCGTCTCGAAATAGCGTGACAGCCACCATGCGCCGATTGCACCGATGGCTAGCCCAGCAATGACGGGCCGCATGCCTTGGGCGATGGTCATGCTTAAAATGCGGTTGGCGCTTGCGCCCAATGCTACGCGCAGGCCGATCTCGGAGGTGCGCCGGCTCATGGAGTAAGCGAGCACTCCATGGATGCCCGCGGCTGCCAACAGCAACGCGAGCATGCCGAAGCTCACGAGCAGGAGCGTGACGAACCGCTGAGGCGCCACCGAGCGTTCCACCACTTCCTGGAACGAGCGGACATCGGCGATGGGCAGGTTAGGATCGAGTTCCGCCACGATCGAACGAATCGCCGGCATCAACGCCATCGGGTTTCTCCGGGTGTGGACGACAACCTCTCCGGTAAGCGCGTTGCGTCCGCCAGGAAGGAAGACGCTCAGGGTGGGCGGGCTGGTGAGTCCCCTTTCGTGAACGTCGCCGACGACGCCGATGATTTCCGCGTCCCCCGAACTCTGCCCAGCCCACAATACTGCTGACTTACCGACGGCATCGTCATCCGGAAATAATATCTTGGCCAAACTCTGCCCAATGACCACTCGCCTCGGAGCTTCCGGTTGACCCTTTTCATGCCAAACGGGTTTGTCGCCTTCTTCGAACAAGCGCCCCTTGAGCAGCGGAATTCCGACAGCGCGGAAGTATCCGGGCGTTACAATCCGCCAGCTTGCCCAGGGAATGTCGCGGCCTGTGAGTTGCCGTCCGGAACGCGGGACGATCCCCATTCCGGGATCACCTCCCTCCACGGGGCGGTGGCTGACGGCACCGGCGGCGATCACGTTCGGGTTTGCCGACAGCCGTTCGAAGAAGCGATCGAGGATCTGCTTTCCGACACCGTTCTGCCAGTAGGACTCCGGGAGGCTCAGTGCGAAGACAAGCCTGTTCTCCGTTTGAAAGCCGGGATTGACGCTCATCAGATGCGAGAAGCTGCGAATGAGCAGGCCCGCGCCGATCAGCAGCAGGAACGAGAGCGCCACCTCGCTGGTGACCAGTGCGGCGCGCAGCCTTCCCTGCCCCCGTTCGCCTGCCTGGCGGTCACCTTCGCGCAATCGGGCCGCAATCGCCCTCACGGGCGCTTGCAGGGCGGGCGAGAGTCCGGACAGGAGGCCAGAGAGGATGGCCACCAAAGCCGCCGCGGCGAGGACCCACGAATTCACCTCAGCCTCACGAAGCCGGGGCAGAGCACCGATTTCGGTGGCATGGAGGAACCGCAACAGGAGGTGGGCCAGCCCGACGCCGAGCACCGTGCCGAAAGCACTCAGAAGCAGCGACTCCGTCAGGACGAGGCGCGCTAGCCGGGCGCGGCTTGCGCCCAGCGCGGACCGGACCGCGATCTCGCGCTTCCGGCTCATTCCGCGAGCCAACAGCAGATTGGCGATATTCAAACAGGCGATCAAAAGCAGGAATCCGACCGCACTCAACAGCACCCAGAGCGAACGGCGGGTGTTGTCGCTGGCGAGCCAGGTGGCCGACGACGCCATTCGAAATCCGATTCCCTTGTCTTCCGTTGGAAATGACAGCTCTAGTTCCGTCGCGATGCGCTTCAGGTCGCCGGACGCCGTTTCGGGAGTAACGCCGGCACGCAAGCGCGCGATCACATCAAACTCGAAACTACCGCGATCAGCGCCCGCGCGGTGCACCAGCGGAATGTAGGTGTCCTGGTCGATCAAAAGGGCGCCTGGGGGAAGAATGCCCACGACGGTATAGGGCCTATCGTTCAAGCGCATGATTTTGCCGACGAACTTCGGGTCGCCCCCATAGCGGCGCTTCCAGAACCGGTCGCCCAGCAGGACCACATGCGAGTTCTCTCCACCCTCGCCTTCGGCGCTTAGGAAATCGCGGCCGAGGATGGGCGTGATGCCAAGCGTGCGGAAGTAGGCGGCGCTCACCCGGTCACAGGTGACCTTCTCGGCAGGCCCGTCGCCGGTCAGATTGGCTTCGCCAGAATGGTGCGAAGCGACCTCTTCAAAAACGCGGTTGCGTTCGCGGACATCCCAGAAGTTGGCTTCCGCGAAGGAAGCCCGGTTGAATCCGCGGTCGAGCCGCGTCTCCCAGATTTGTACGATGCGGTCGAGGTCACGTCCGGGCAACGGCTGGAGAAGCGCCGCATGAAAGATGCTAAAAACTGCCACGCTCGCTCCGATGCCGAGGGCCAACATGGCCGTTCCGATCAGCGTAAGGGCGGGATTGCGCCGCAGCGCCCGCAGAGATTGACGCACGTCAGCGCCGATGGATTGAATCGTTGTGCCCAGCCTCACGTCGCGCACCTCTTCCTTGATAAGTTCCATTTCGGCTCGTGGGACGGGGGGCCCTCCCTCGTCCTCGATCATGGCTTGGTAGGAATGCAGCTCTTCCTCGAGTTCCCGCTCCACACGCCCCCGGCCCGCAATGTTCCGCCACATCATGCGCAAGCGATGCCACACCGGCATGGAATCCTCCTCGAATCAGGGTGTCCGCAAGGCGCTCGCCATTGCCGCCGCGATGCGCTCCCACTGTTCTGTCTCGTCTTTCAGTTGGCGGCGTCCGGTTTTGGTGAGCCGGTAATATTTCGCGCGCCGGTTATTTTCGCTTTCACCCCACTCCGAAGTGAGCCAGGCGGCCTGCTCCATGCGGTGCAGCGCGGGAAAGAGCGAGCCCGGCTTTACTTGGAACGTCCCTCCCGTGACCTGTTCGATACGGCGGGAAATTCCCAGTCCGTGCATCGGCTCGAGGGTGAGCACCTTGAGGATCAGCACATCGAGCGTTCCTTGCAGCAGGCTGGTGGCGGTGTTGGGCGGCATTGTTCCTACAGACACTCTATACGAACGAGAGCGGCGCAGGTTCCTATCGGCCGGCCGATTATTTTCGCGGGAATGCGAAAATGCTCTTTTATGACATCGGACGTGCTGGTGATTGGCGGCGGGATCATCGGCGGAACGATTGCCTGGCGCCTGGCGCAGGCGGGAGCGGCCGTCGAGCTGCTGGAGGCGGGAACCTGGGGCAACGAAGCGTCGTGGGCCGGGGCGGGCATGCTGGCGCCTGGCGGCGAGATGGAGCGCGCGGGTGCGGGCGCTCAGCTGGCCTTGCAGGGGCGCGCGCAGTATGCGGATTACGTTCGTGAACTGTGCGGGAGCACTGGCCGTCAAATCGACTACCGTGAGTGCGGTGCCGTGGAACTGGCATTGGGTGAGGGCGAACAGGGCGTGCTGCAGGCGCGGATGAACGTGCAGCGGCAGTTTGGCATTTCCTCCGAGTGGCTCAATCCCGGGCAACTGCGCACGGTCGTTCCCTCGCTGAGCAGCGCGCCGTGGGCGGGGGCGGCATGGTATGCGGACGACGCCGTGGTGAATCCGCGGGAACTAATGCAGGCTTTACGGGTGGCGTGCGAATCGCGAGGCGTCCGCGTGCGCGAGGGTACCGCGGTGTCGGAGTTGACCTGCAACGGGTCGCGGGTGGAGGCGCGCACGATGGCGGGGGACACGTACACCGCGGAATCAGCTGTCCTGGCCGCGGGCGCTTGGTCGAGCCACATCAAGCTCACCGGCGCGCCAAGCCTTGTCAAGAGCCTGCCGGTAAGAGGCCATTTGCTGCAGTTTGCGATGCCTCGCGGCTGGCTGCGGCCGATTGTGCGTCACGGCCACACCTACCTGTTTCAACGCACCAACGGATCGTTGATCGCGGGTGCCACCACCGAGCGCGTGGACTTCCGCCGCGAGATCGACAACGCCTGTGTGCGTGAGATCCATGAACGAGCCGCGCAGCTGCTGCCGGATTTAGCCGCCATCGAACCGGTGGAGGCATGGAACGGAATCCGGCCGGCTTCGGCGCAAACCGACCCCGTTGTGGGGCGCGTGGGACGAAGCCGCCTGTGGACAGCCTATGGCCATTACCGCAACGGCATTCTGATGGCGCCCTCCACGGCGCGCGTCGTGACCGCTGAAATCACTTCCAGTTGGGGAACAAGTTAGCGCGGGCCGACCGTAGCGAATACAGCAGAGACTCGATACGGTTCCGGCGGCGGAGCAGTTTCTCCAGAAGAGCTTCGCTCGCCTCGTGGTCCTGCTCAACCCAATCCGATGGCATGGTGCGCAGGGCCGTGTCGACGATGTGCTCGGGGAAGTTCAGGATGCGGTCGAGCCAGGGCTGGAAGTCGTCGAGCGAGCGCACGGCCTCGTAGAATACGGGCCGGTGGTAGAGCCCGGCCAGCGGCGCATCGACAAACGACCAGTTTGGGCCGTCGAAGACAAAGCCGTGGTCGATCATCGTGGCAATCCATGCAGGACGGCCAGGCTCCTCGCTTCCCTCCCCCGCGGTGCGCACGACGGCGCGATAGAACACCGTCTGGCGCGCGTCGGAGTTTCCCATCCATTTGTCGAATGCCAGCGTGCCGAGGAAATCACGGCGGTTGCCCACCTTGTTGAGGAGGATGTCCGGCAGGAAATCGTAAACCGTCAGCTTTTTGGGATCTCCCGGAAACCGCGAGCCGAAGTGGCGGCCGGGGGGAACGGGCACGTGCGAGGAACCGAGTTGAATGTGAAGGCCTCTGGACTCGGCGATGAACTTCGGACTGAGTTCGATGATCGCGGGCTTAGGCGCGTTGATTTGCAGGTAGGCGAGGAACCGCGAGGCGATCCATTCGTTGACGAGGATGCGGCGGTGCTGGGGGTTGTTGGTGAACTTGACGACGTAGCAGTGACCGTCGTCGGCTTCGAGGAGGTGGGCCTGCGCACCGCCACGCATTTTTCGCAGAAGGCGGGTAGCGCGAACAATCATGAGAGGGGTGGGACGCCGGCGGATGCGAACTCTACCGGCGCCCTAAGAATCAGCTTAGCGCTTGCCTTTCTTCTTTGCCGCTTTCTTGGCGGCCTTCTTGACCGGAGCCTTTTTGGCGGGAGTCTTCTTGACCGCTTTCGTTGCGGGAGCTTTCTTTGCTGGCACCGCCTTCTTCACGGCCTTCTTCGCGGGCGCCTTCTTCGCTGGCACCTTCTTTACCGCCTTCTTGGCGGCGGCTTTCTTGGCGGGAGCGGCCTTCTTGAGGGCCTTCTTGGCGGGAGCCTTCTTGGCCGCCTTCTTTACAGGAGCAGCCTTTTTGACCGCTTTCTTGGCAGCCTTTTTAGCAGGTGCAGCCTTCTTCGCGGGCGCGGCCTTCTTGGCTGGAGCGGCCTTCTTGGCCGGAGCGGGAGCGGGAGGAGCCGCAACCTTCTTAGCCGGGGCTTTCTTCTTAGGCGGGGTCTTCTTCTTGGCCGCCGCGCCGCCGGCGACCAGTTCATCTGGGCCGGACTCGTCCGGAGGCAGGATCACGGGAGGCGGAGGTTCTTCCAGCACGATGGCCGGAGCGGGTGCGGCGCCACCGGCCGTTTCGGTATCAAATGTCAGAGCGTCATCATCATCCATGTCATACTCACTGATTTCAGATTCAAGTTCGATGTGTTCTTCTTCGTAGGCAAAATCATCTAATTCAACGTCGTCATCGGGCGACATGCGGTAGGAAATCATTACGAGAGCCTCCTACGGTTCCCAGATCAGAAATTAGAATATCTGTTTTTTCCCCATGTGCAACAGGAAAGTACACAAGCGTGACGCGGGAGGGTCGAAATAGAGGGAGGAATTAACGAGCGGAAGCGCGGAGAGCGGTTCCGTTGTGTTTGGGCGAGGACTTGACGGGAGCGGATTTCGCTGCCGTCGTGCGGCTCTTGGTGGCGCGTGTCTTAGCGGACGCTACTCGTTTCGCCGATGGGCGCTTGGCCGATTTCGCGCGAGTGGTGGACTTCGCCGGCGCTTTCTTCGCCGTCACGGCGCGCCTTGCGGACTTGGTGGCGGGAGGGGAAAGCGCACCAGGGTAGGACACGGGAACGATGACCAGATCGCCTTCTTCGGGAGAGCGAAGCTCGCCGCCGTTGGCCGCGTGAATCTGCTTCTCGGTGGTGCGGTATTGGCGTGCGATGGCGGTGACGGTATCGGCGGAACCGACGCGATGCATGCGCCACATGGCCCGCTTTGTCTCGGGCATGGTTTCCAATGCCGCGTAGACCGCGCTGCCCGAGCCCTTGGGAACACGAATCGAATGGCTGGCTGGCGCGACCAACTTGAGCACCGACGGGTTGAGATCGCGGATGGCCGAAAGCGGCTGGCCGGTGATATCGGCGATCAACGCCAAGTGAGTCGGCGCCTCGGTGATGACGGTGTCATAGGTAATTGGCGCATCGGGGACGATTTCATCGATGCCGTAGTCGGCCGGATTCTTTGCCATGATCGTCATCGCCAGAATGATCGGCAGGTAGTTGGCCGTCTCGCGCGGCAGCACATTGCGTTTGTAGAGTTCCCAGAAGTCGGCGTAACCGGTGCGCTGAATGCCGCGCTCTACGTTGCCGGGACCGCAGTTATAAGCGGCGATGGCCAGATACCAGTCGCCGAACTGGGCATAGAGGTCGCGGAGATGCCTTGCGGCGGCGCGGGTGGCACGTTCGGGGTCGAGACGGTCGTCGGTGCCGCTGGTCTGTTTCAAACCGTACTCGTTGCCGCGGTCGCGGACGAACTGCCACATCCCGGTGGCACGCATGCGCGAAACGGCACGCGGCAGGAAACCGGACTCGGCCTGCGCCATGTGGATCAGTTCCTGTGGCAGGCCCTCTTCATCGAGAATTCTACGAATCATCGGCGCATAGCGGCCGGAGCGCCTGAATCCGGCGGTGACGATTCGACGGCCTTTGGGAGTTGAGAAGAAGTTGAGGTATCCCAAAACGGCGTCGCTGGTTTCAAGGGGAAGCTGCGAGACGGTCGCCTGGACCTGCTCGCGGACCTTTAACTTGAGCTTGGGGTCGACGGGGAAGGTGAGGTCCACGACGTCGTCGAAGGGAGCCTGGTCGTATACGGGCTCCTGCTCGGTGCCTGCGGTCTGCGCGGATTCCACCTCTAAGCGGTAGATCTCCTCGACCGCTTCTTTATACCGGGTGACGAGCCGCTCGCGGGCGGCCATTGAAGCGGGGGCGGAGACGAGCCAGTCGAGTGAGGCATCAAACTGCACGCGCGCCTCATCTGTCTTGCCCTTAGCCAAGAGCTCGGCGCCCTTGCGGAACTGCTCGTTGGACTTCAGCAGGCGGTGGTCGACCTCAAAACTGTTGGGAGGGGTGGAGGTGTTGACGGCGAGGAGGACCGGGGAGTCATGCGTGTAGAAGCCGGACTCAACCTTGGGGGGCTCAGGAAGGTCAGTGTCCGCCTTCGCCGGCGGACGCGGCGCGGGAGGAACGAATGCGCGCACGAACTGGTGGTGACGGCTGGGGGACGTCTCGCAGCCTGGAAGGCCGAAGAGGCTAAGGAGCAGAGCAGTGCTAAACAGGGTTCTCGGAGAGATCCTCATTCGCTTGTTGCCGCTTTCCTGACGATCTCGTTTTTGCTCAACAATCCTCAAATACTACCACAGGCCGGAGATCCGAGGTTCGGTCTAGATTAGTATTTATTAATCATAATCAGCTACGGGTGTGGAGCGTTTCGCGAGATCGGGATGGGAACTCATGCTCCGCAGTCCTGTTTGACGGGGCACATGACATCGGCGATCGATCGCTTTCGGGGTGCGAGCGAGCGGAACTTGCCTTGGCCGCGTTTGGGGGCTGTTTATTTTCAACACGAATTGGCTTTGTTTCGTAGTGGGAGATTTGCGGAGAGAAGTCTTTGCGGCGGACGG
Source organism: Acidobacteriota bacterium (assembly GCA_040007195.1). Lineage (GTDB taxonomy): Bacteria > Acidobacteriota > Terriglobia > Bryobacterales > Bryobacteraceae > JAFLBB01. The sequence continues at coordinate 18,712 of JBDTVQ010000070.1, forward strand.
CGAGGAGTTGCTTTTGGGTGCGGTCGAGGTCGCGCCAGAGGTTGGCTTCGATTCGTGAAAGCGTGTTGAAGGTGGATTCCTGGGCGTTGAAGGCTGTGGCTGTGGCGGCGTTGGGGGAGGGGTTCTGCGAGGGGTGGGCGAGTTCTTGATTGAAGAGGCCGGTTTCGATTTTGGCGCAGCGGTTCAGGCGGAACTGGATTTGGGCGAGGCGGTGGACCAGGGAGGCTTCGAAGGGATTGCGGGGGGCCCAGGATTGGAGGAAGTCGTTGAGGAGGTCCTGGTAGTGGGTGGGGTTTTCGGCTTTACAGGCTACGTCGCGGGCGGTGAGGTTGGGGGACGTGACTGGATTGCGAATGGGAACTAGTTGTGGCTTCATCGGGACCAGGGTTGCATTGGAGCGTGCAGGATTAACCGGTGGGGATGGCTATGTGGTTGAGGGGGTGGGAGTTGTGGTAGCAGTGAACATGTCACCGGAGGAATGGGCCGCGGATGGACGCAGATAAGAAAAACTACGGTGGGAGCGGCATCTTTTGGGGTGGCGGTATGCAAAACTGTGGCCATGGTCGTTCGGATTGCGGTTGGCGCGATTGGTTTGGTTCTGCTGGTGGTGGCTCCGCCGCTTGCACTCACGCAGGTTTCGGCGCGGATGTTTAGTGCTGGCTATGCGGAGTCGCTGAGCGACGTTTTGGCGATGGAAGCTTCGGACGTGGCGAAGTTGGAGGCCGTGCTGGCTGCTAATTCCGAGGACTTTAGGGCGCGGCTCAAGCTGATGGCCTATCATCAGCGCGGGGACCGGGCCGGGCGTCCGGAAGACCGCGCAAAGCGTGTTCAGCATGCGCTTTGGTTGATCGAACGGCATCCTGATTCCGAAATTTTGCATTCACCGGTATCGCGGTTTTCGCAAAGTGAGTTGCCGGCGGCGGATCTCCGCCGAGCGACTGCACTGTGGGAGACAGCCGCCAAATCTAACCCTCGAGACTCGGCGGTGTGTTGGAACGCCGCTTCCTTCTTCGAAGGGCTGGATGCGGGACTTCACTTTTACTACCTGGAGGCGACGGCGGCGGCCGATCCGAATCATCCGTTCGCGCTGAGGCCGCTGGCACACCTATATGCCTTGTCGATTCTGAATGGCGGGCCATTGGCGGCTCGGGCGCAAGCCGGTTTGGAGGCGTCGAAGAACGTTTGGGTGTTGGGCAATGCGGCCAACATGCTGCAGAGCCAGTACAACCAGACGTTGCAGGCGAGCAGGCCGAATGCGCGTGCGGCGGCGCTTGCGGAGCGATACTTTCTGAAAGCGAAAGCGATTGATCCCAAACTTGACCGAGCGGCGATCTTACCTGTGATCGATGTGGCGGTCATGGCCAGGGCGCGGCAAAGCGAGGATGCCAGGCGGAACGAATGGCTTGCTCGCGCCGAGAAGGCCGTGAGCCAGATTCGACGATTGCCGGTGGAGGCGTTCCCACAACTTCCGGCGGCGGTGGCCGGGGTGCTGCGCGCGCGGGGATGTACCGTGCCTCAGCCGATGTCCGGCGACCGGCCGCGCAACGTGATCCGCGGGGCATTCTTCGCGGCAGAAGAAGACGGGTGGGCTGTACTGTGCTCAGTGAATCATGCGACGGCACTGCTCGTGTTCCGCAATGGCGGGGACTCTAATCCGCAGACGATCTCAACCAGTGAAGACCGGAGCTACCTACAGGGATTGGAAGACGACGGAATTGGTTACTCGCGCGAGATCACCGCAGCCAATCGGGATTTCATCATGAGGCACTACCGGGCATATGGCGGTCCGGAGCCGCCGCCGATCGACCACCACGGAATCGACGACGCATTTCTCGGGAAGGCATCGGTCACGTGGTATTTTCACGGCGGCAAGTGGATGCGGTTGCAGGGAGCGGATTAGGTCCGCCGGATGATGAAAGTTTGAGGCACGCTCAGTCCGACCAATTGCGGACGCCGTTGACCCACATGGCGAGCCGGTCCGGCTTCATGGCGAACTTCATGACGACGGCGTCGTGCCGGTCAATGGTGGCCATGAGAACGCGGTACCAGTCGCCGTCTTCTTTGACGTAGATGGCGACACTCTCGCGGCCGGGCGCATGGACGCGCACCAGGGGTTTCCAGCCTGGGCCGAGGCCGGACCAGCCGAAGGGGCGGTCGAGGCGCGATTGGCGGACGTGATCGAAGATGGCGATGTCCCAGTCCTTCGCGCCAACGGGACGGGTGGCCATGCCGCCGACGAACCGGAGGAGGCCCCACATCGGAATGCGGACGCGCTCGGCGCCCATGGTGGATTCAATTTCATCGACGGCGTCGTCGAACCAGCGGTCTGTAGCCCGGGCGGGGGTCGAGAGCACGGGGGCGAGCAGGAGAGCGGAGAACAGCAGAGTCTTCATCGTTTAGTCCTCGTCGTTTTTCTTCTTGAAGCCCTTTTTAAGCTGCTTGTTGGCTTCGTCGGACAGATTGATGTCGGGGATGCCGAACTGGCCGCCGAGTTGCTGGATCT
>JBDTVQ010000071.1:0-20909 GCA_040007195.1 Acidobacteriota bacterium
CGGTATTGCAGCGAATCCGCCGCGAACCGAAAGCCGCCGCCGTGCGCCACCTGTGCAGTCGCCTTGGCCAGAATCAGGCTCTTCTCCGGCTCCTTCACATTCACGCGCGGCTGCTTGCCCGCGGTCAGCGCCTCAAAGTCCAGCTTCGGTTCATACCCGAATAGCGACAACTTGAACCCGCGCTGCCCGCGAATCGACCCGTGACAATTCGAACCCGCGCATCCCGACATCGTGAAAATGGGACTCACATCGCGCACAAAGCTGATCGTCGGCGCCTTCGCCGTACCCTTTGCCGTTACTGGCGCAACCGCCGTCAGCCCTTTGCAACTGATCTTCACTTCTTTCAACGATGCACGTGCGACGTTGTCCGGCGCACACTCGCGCGTCACATCGCGTTCGTAGCCGTCGTCGCCCGCATAGCTCACCACGAACGTCTGCGAAGCATCGCGTCCCGCCAGTTCGATTTTGTCCGGATGAATCGTCAGCTTCGCCGCACACAACGGCGCCGCCATTACGGCCACGCACAACAACGTCCGTCTCATGATTTGCTCCGCACCGTGATCGGATGCGACTTCCCAACCACGCGCCCGTCCACTCTCCCTACCAAGACAAACTCGCCCACTGCTTTCGTTCCGCCCTTCAACTTCACATCCGCCCGCGTCGCGCTCACGGGAACCTCCAATGGCTCCATCGACAATCCCTCGCCCGCCGCCTCAAGCGTCAGCTCGAGCGGCGCCGTGCTGCCTTCGTCCAGCCGCGTCACGATCGCCGTAAACCGCGCCGCGCCATCTTTCGCCAGCGTCAAATTCTGCGGCACTGCCAGCACCACACCCGGCGCGTCGGCTACGGTCACGCGCAGCGCTTCTTCTTCGGCATCGCCAATATGGCGGATGCGCGTGCGAAAATAGCGCGTCTTTCCCCAACGTTCCACTGCGCGCCCCTGGAACACTCCCTTACCGCGAAACCGGATTTGTCCCAACGCCAGCGGCGCGTCGCTGTCTACCTCGAACACCATCTCCACATTTGTCCCGTCCAGGTAATGCGTCTCGCCGCACGTTCCCGTGTACGGTGTATTCTTTGGCTCGGCCACCACCGGCTTCACGCGCACACCCGCCGGGAGATTCTCGGCCATCACCTCCACCGGCGCGTCCCAACCCTCCAGCCGCCGCACCCGTACCAGCACGCGATTCGGGCGTCCTCTATATAAGGTGTCATCGGTGCCAACCACGCGGATCGCAAAATCCGGTTCGGCATCTTTCATCGTCAGCCGGTAGAGGAACGCAGGCCCACCTCGGAATTGCGCATCGCGCACCATCGCGATATACCGCCCCGCCTTCGGCAGCGTGAACACCAGGTGCGGATCCATGTTTGCCGGCTCCTTGCCCGTGTTCGTCGTGGGATCGTCCTGATAGGCCAGCCGCTTCCCACTCTCGTCGTAGATCGCCACCAGCGGGTCGGTCAGATAGCCCAACTGCATGGCTTCGGTTTCCAGCACCACGGTCTTCGGGCCGTCCGCCCGGAATACAAAATAGTCGGCCGCATGCGGTTGATCGATCACACCATTCGCCACCACTGGTAATGTCACGGGCACCGGGTCTTTCCGGCTACGCGCCGATCCATCGGCGACCGTCACTTCGCTGAACCGCCCCACCACGAACGGCACAGGCAGCGCAGAGCCTTCCACATGCAGCTTGTAGTCGCCCGGCTTCACTCCGGCGGGCACCGCCATGCGCACCGTCGCTTCGCTGAATTTCGCCGATGTCACGACGCCCTCGGCCAGGCCATCGCCCAAGGTCACCCGCTTTACGCCTGCTAAATTCACGCCGCGCAGTGTGAAACTGACCGTCTTTCCCGCCGTCACGCCCGCGGGCATCGCCAGTTCGGCGTCCGGCATTGCCCCCGCCGTCAGCCGGTAATCGCACGTCTCGCAACCCGCCTCGCCCGATCCATATACGCGCAGCGTATACCGCCCTGACTTGTCGAACTTCACCTGCAAGCGCGGATCTTTGAACCCGTAGTAATCGTCCGAATAGGCGATCTCTTCGCCCCTGTCATCGAGCAAGCTCAGCACTGCGTCCGTTTGCGCACCCAGCCGTGTGGCCTGAATGTCGAACGTCAGTACGTCACCGGCCTTGGCCTCGAACATGTAGTGATCGTAGTCGCCCGCTGTGAGAATTCCATTTACCAACGCCGGAAACGCCAGCACCTCGGCCTTCGCGACATCATTATTGGGCTCCTTCTCGGTGCGTTCTGTAAGCGTTCCTACATCGAAGTAGCCAATTGCCGTACCATGCCCCGCCACCAAGCGCATATCATGCCGCCCCGGTTCGGCATCCGCCGCCAACCGTACCACTGCCTTCACTTCATACGCCGTCGCGCTGACCACCCGCCCATTCAACTTCGAGCTGGCGAACTCCAGCCCCGTCGTGCCCTGCAGGTTCCGTCCTTTGATCGTGACCGCAACCTCGGTTCCTCTCTGCCCCCCGCGCGGAAATAACCCCTGTATTTGCGGCCAGATGGGTGGCACCTTGACTTCGCTCGCCGCAACGCCAACCAGCGCCAGCAGACACACTACCGCCATTCTCGCCGCGTTCATCGCTCAAATTCTATCGCAGATTTCGCTTGAACTCTGAGCATCACATGACATAACATTTTCTTCATTTAATTGATTAATATCTTGAAATCTTCTGTTCGAGACTCGAGGGGGGTACATCCATGAAGCTGATTCGCACCGTTGCGTACCTGGCCGCTTTGTTCGCGGTCGCCGCCGCTTCCGCATTTGGCCAGGCCTTTACGGGTACCATCTCGGGGGTGGTTACCGAATAGGCTGGCGAACTACGGTTTCCAAACGCAGCGCCCGAATGTTGCCGATCTCAAGACCGCTGCCGTGGACAACCCTATTCCCGACCGCTGGTTCAACACCTCCGCATTCACGGCTCCCGGTACGTATGAAATCGGCAGCCTCACGCGCTGGACCCCGAACATTCGCTTTGGTCCAACCAAGCACGCAGACCTCGCCATCCTGAAAAACTTCCGCTATGGCGAGCGCGTGAAGGCCCAGTTCCGTGCCGAGATGTTTAACTTCACGAACACGCCGCAATTCGGCCGTGCCAACACCACAGTGGGAAGTCCGACATTTGGGCTGGTAACCGGCACCACGAACGTCGGTCCCCGCAACGTTCAGCTCGGTCTAAGAGTCCAATTCTAGAGCGGTACTGATTATCCGGCGGGACGGGCTACCGTCTCGCCGGTTCGATATGCACGAGCGGCGTGGCCGACAGGTCGGGATCGACAGGCGGTAGCTTCTGTGGATCGCGCCAGCCGTCCATGATCGACACCTGGTGCACGCAACTCACGGTGCAGTGCGGTGCGCAGCCCTTTTCGGTCTGGTATTCGCGGCGAACGTCTTCGACGGTGTACTGTTCGATGGGCTTATTGGGGTAACCGCGCTGCTGCGAGCAGTAGTGCACCAGCCCGTCTTCGCAAATGTAGAGGTAGCGTCCGCCGGCGCGGCAGCGCCAATCGTTGGTACGCCCATCGGCGATGGCTTCCTGGAATTTGTTGAAGCGCGAGTAGCTGGTCTTGGTGAACTGCTTAATCGTGTTGAAGACCGTGCGCTCGCGGCCGCCCAGGGGCCGTAGTTGGCCCGTGCCATCGTGGATGATGCCGACCGTCGAGGTGAAGCCGAGTTCGATGGCCCGCTTGGAAACGGTTAGCGCGTCTTCCGGCGTATTGATGCCGCCACCGACGACGGAATTGATGTTGACGTGAAATTCGGCGTGCTCGGCTAACATCTGCAGCTTCTTGTCGAGGACCTTCAGGCTCTTCTTCGACACGGCGTCGGGGTTGATGTTGTCGATGGAGATCTGCATGTGGTCCAGCCCGGCGCGATTCAGCGCGCGGATGCGGTCCGGCACCAGCAGGTAGCCGTTGGTGATCATGCCGGCGAGCGCGCCCACTTTCCGCATGCGGGAGATGATCAGGTCGAGTTCGGGGTGCAGCAGCGGTTCGCCGCCGCTGATGGTGATAATCGTCGTGCCCAGGCGGCCCAGGTGATCCACGCGGCGAAGCATGGTGTCGGTGGGCACGGGTTTCGAGAAATCGTCGAACTCGTTGCAATAGGTGCAGGAGAGATTGCAGCGGCGAATCGGGATGATGTGCGCCAGGATGGGATGGTCTGTCGACGCCAATCCCTTGGCAATCATTTTCAATTCGCGTGCTCGACGCGAAGCGGCGTTCCATCGACGACGCATGGTGGAGCTTTGCATAATAGCCGAAGCTCTCATTAAATCACGCCTCTGCCGGGCCATCCAGCAAGCCTTACCGTTTGGTGAATAATGCGGTGTGAACGGCGCTATCGGCGTGGCGAAAGGCCCGTGCGCGGCTTCGTCCCGTCTTCGCCCGGAGTGCGATAGCATGTCCGGCGACAGCATCGGCGGGACAAGTGAGGTGCTTATGGTGACCGGATCGAACGTGATCGTCGATATCTCGCATCACAATGCCAGGGTCGACCTGAAGAAAGCCAAGGCCGCGGGCCTTGAGGCGGTCATTCACAAGGCTACTCAGGGGCTCTCGTTTCAGGACGAGAAGTTCGCCGCCAACCGGGCCAAGATCAAAGCCGCGGGGCTGCTTTTTGGGGCGTATCATTTCGGCACCGGAGCCGACCCCGTGGGCCAGGCGAATTTTTTTTTGAAGATCGTGAGCCCACAACCGGGCGACTTGCTCGTGCTCGATTTTGAAGAGAACAAGAGCAATACGATGTCGCTCGACCAGGCGCGGGCGTTCGTGCTGCGCGTGCGCGAAGCGACGGGGCGCATGCCGGGACTGTATGCGGGGCATTTCTTGAAAGAAAAGTTGGGGGCCAAGCTGGACCCGCTGCTGAGCCAGTGCTGGCTTTGGCACGCGCAGTATGGTCCTGAACCGAAGATACACAAGAATTGGAAATCGTGGACGATGTGGCAGTACACCGACGGCAATGCTGGATCTGAGCCACATACGGTCGATGGCATCGGCGCGTGTGACCGGGAGACGTTCAATGGGACTTTGGCGGAGTTGAAGGCATTCTGGGCGGCGCAGTCAATGCCTGCTGCGCTAGGGGCCGGGGGATGACTGCAGGTATTTGAGACGGGTGGCTTCGGCTTCATCTTCCTTGGCGCCTTCAAGCTCGCCCAGATTACGCCGTGAGATCGCTCGGTTCGAGAATGCCAGGGCGTAGTCAGGCTTGAGGCGAATGGCTTCGGTGTAGTCAGTAACGGCGGCGTCGTATTCGCCTTTGTGGTGCCGCGGATTGCCGCGATTGTTGAAGGCGATGGGGTTGTTAGGTTTAAGACGAATGGCTTCGTTGAGGTCAATGATGGCATCGTCGTAATCGCCTTTGTTGTTGCGGGCAATACCGCGGTTAATGAAGGCTAGGGCGTAGTCGGGCTGAAGACGGATAGCTTCGTTGAGATCAATGATGGCAGCGTCGAAATAGCCTTTGTCGATGCGCGCAAGGCCGCGATTGTTGAAGGCTGCGGCGTAATCGGGCTTGAGACGGATTGCTTCGTCGTAGTCTTTGATTGCTTCATCGAGGTCACCTTTTTGCTGTCGTGCCCAACCCCGATTGTAAAAGGCCTCAGGGTAGTCTGCTTTGAGTAGTATCGCTTCTGTGAAGAGTCTAATCTCTTCGTCATGATCGGTGGCAGCGTATCCCCGCTCAAACCATTCCTGCGCCGTCAATTCTTTTTCTTTTACCTGAGGAGCGGCATCGGCGGCTTGTTGTGCCGCGTTTGCGGCAGTTGCGGTTGTCGCGGGCGCTGGGTGAAGGATGCCATCGAGAGTTACATTCAAAAACCTGTTACGAAGGCGGTCCATCGCTTCGTCGAAATATTCAACAGGCACTGAAAGCGCGTTATAGCTACGCAGCGGTTCCAGCGTGCCGGTAAGTTGTGACGCGATGCTCGGCATAGCGTAGTCGAAACCTTCGAGGCGGAGCGGAACGATGTTGCGCTTGTACTCAAACGCTGTCTCAATCTCACGCCGCAGCCAGTCGCCGGGCTCGTGGCATCGCTCTAGCGCCGAGGGGGTGAGCAGCACTACGAAGTGCGCGCGAGCTTTGATGTTGCCGACGATTGCCTGTTCGAAATCGCCGCTGTCGATGCCGGTGTAGTCGAAGAAAACGTCGTAGCCGTGCTGCCGCAGGTTCTGGTAGATGGCCAGAGCCCATGGGGCGTTGGTGCGGCGGTAACTGATGAAGACCGTCTTCTCGATGCGGGCCATGAGAATACGGACGAGTATACCTGCCTACGCCGTCGCCTGATCGAGATCGAACTGCATCAACGCGGCCGACTTCCCACCCGGGGGCGTCGTCTTGCCGTACTCGATCCCCAGGTAGTTCAAAGCGAAAGAAACCATGGGTTTGTCGCCGCCTGATGAGCTGAAAGTGGTCACCATTGCGCTTTTCAGTTTTACCTGCATATAGGGCGTATCTTCGCCGTCTTTGACAAAATCGATCGTTACCAAGGAGTAGCCCTCTCCTGTGAGGCTCGCGCTGAGTATGTCGTTCGTCGCCTCGTTCATGCCGAATGTGCCTACAATTTCTGAAAAGTGCGGCGCCCCCGTGCCGCGCTCCGTGCTGTTGCCGGGCGTGCCGATGTTCCGCGACACACCAAACTGAGCCGACTCCAGTGTCAACCACCCGGCATGCGCGCCCTTCTTGACATCTCCGCGGATCTTGGGGCTTCCGCCCTCGAACTTGATGAAAATCGGCATGCACGGCCCGCCTCCACGGGTTACGGTTTCTTCTGCTCCTCCGGCTTCTTGTCGCCCTCGCCGGTAACCGGGTCACCGAATGTGATTTTGACGTCGGAGCCGAATCGTTTGTAGTCCTCGTACTTGACCGTCATCCGAATGCGGACGGGGCCTGACTCGAAGTTCAGCGTATCGTTGGCAATCGTATACGTGGGAAACCAGAACTTGCCGTCGATTTGCTCGCGATAAGTTTCAAACTTCGGGAACTGGTTGTCAAACCCCTTTTTCTTGACGCCCACACCGCGGCCGTAGCTCTTCACAATCTGCAGGTCCTTATCGTCCACCCAAACGATCCCGGCAAAATACCGTTGGCCCTGGTCCATCTTCTTCGGGCGGACGGCGAAGGCGAAGCAGGGAATCTCATCAAGCTTTTCGTGTCCGATGTAGCGGACATAGTACTTGTCGATTTCGTTGATCGTGAGAACGAACGGTTGGACGCTGCGCAAATCCTGCTCGTCTTCAGGCGTCAGTTGAATGCTCTGCAGTGTGGAGACGGGTGCCTTCACCACGCGCTCGGTTCGCTTGCCATCGGTGGTGAACACGATGTCGCTGACGATGTCGTAGCGCTCAGCGGCGCGGCCTCCGGCATCGAGCACATGCACGCGCGCGGTTTGGCGGTAGGTGTACTGCTCGCGGGCCTTGGCGAAGTTGGCCTCGTTGGTGGCGAACTTGGTGATGATCTCCTGAATGCGGGCGTCGCTCAAGTCCGGCGCGCCGGCTTCGCGGAAACCCTGCGGCAGGGCCGGGAGCGCAATCAAAATCAGGCTGGCGAGCAGTTGTTTCATCCTCTACCTCTACTTCAGAATCTGTTTGGCAATGGTCAGCCGCTGCATGTTGGACGTACCCTCGTAGATGCGTCCGATTTTGGCGTCGCGATAAAGCTTTTCTACAGGGTAATCCTTTGTGAAGCCGACGCCGCCGAAAATCTCCACGGCCTTGCTGGCCACGGTTTCGGCGATCTGGCTGGAGAAGTATTTGGCCATTGCGGCTTCGGTCAGAAACGGCCGCCCGGCTTCGCGCAAACGCGCGGCGTTATATGTCAATAGACGCGCCGCCTCGACTCCGGTTGCCATTTCCGCGAGGTCGAACTGCACTCCCTGGAACTCGGCGATGGGCTTTCCAAACTGCTTGCGTTCCTGCGCATAGGCGAGCGCATGGTCGAGCGCGCCCTGCGCCAGGCCCACCATCTGGCCGCCAATGGCGATCCGCCCTTCGTTCAGCGTCTCAATCGCGATCTTGTAACCCTTGCCCACTTCGCCCAGCACGTTGGCGGCAGGCACCTGGACGTCGTCGAAAAGCAGTTCGCAGGTGGAGGAAGCCCGGATGCCCAGCTTGTCCTCTTTGCGCCCCACTTGGAAGCCCGGCGTCTCGCGCTCGACGACAAAGCACGTGATTCCCTTGTAGCCCTGCGCGGGATCGGCATTGGCGAACACCAGAAACAGGCCAGCCTCGGCGGCGTTGGTGATCCAGAGCTTGCGGCCGTTGAGGCGCCAGCCGTCGCCCGATGCCGTCGCCTGAGTAGTGAGCGCGAAGGCGTCCGACCCCGATCCCGCCTCACTCAGGGCGTAGCTCGACACCGTGTCGCTCGCCAGGCGCGGCAACCAGCGTGTCTTCTGTTCGTCCGTTGCCCAGCGCAGAATCGCGTTGATCACCAGCGTGTTCTGGACGTCGACGATGACGGCCGCGGCCGGATCCACGCGTGCAATCTCTTCAATCGCCAGCACGGCCTGGAAGAATGTCCCGCCCTGGCCGCCGTACTGCTCGGGAATCTCGATAGCCATCAGGCCCAGCTCGAACATTTGCCGCAGGATCTCCGGACGGAATTTGCTCTCTTCGTCCATCGCGCGCACGTGCGGGCGGATTTGTTCGCGGGCGAACTGGCCGACGGCGTCGCGGAACATCCGCTCCTCTTCGTTGAGCAACGTGAGCGGGCGCGCGGGCGTATCGCTGGCGGTGGGCGGTGCAGGCATCTGGGCCTCCGGTCAAAGGATATCGGAGTTGTTCGACTCGCGAAAGAACTGGTTCAGCGCGGCAAAGGGCTCGGCCATGTCGAAGGCGGTGAATGTGCCGGCGCTGGCGATTTCGCGGGCGGCACGGGCGAAGCCGCCCCAGGCACACCGGGCGAGTGCCGAACCGACACTGATGCGCCGCACGCCGAGCTCCGCAAAATCGGAAACGCTAAGGCCGGTTCCGGCCAGCACCAGCGCGTTCACCGGCTTGGGATGCACCGCTTCGACAATGGCTCGGATCTCCCCTCGTGTGCGTGGACCAGGGGCGTAGAGCACATCGGCGCCCGCCTCAGCATAGGCGCTTAGGCGGCGGAGGGCGTCGGAGAGGGGCTCGGGCGTTCCCGTGAGAAAGCACTCGGCGCGGGCGGTGAGCAACACACCAGTGCCCGAGGCGTCGATGGCTTCGCGAGCGGCGCGGATGCGCTCGACCGCGAGGGAAAGCTCGAAGAGCGGCGCGGCTGGATCTTCGGTGGAATCTTCGATGGAGAGCCCGGCGACGCCTGTTTCGATGCACAGGCGGACATTGGCGGCAACGCCTTCTGGGGCACGCGCATAACCGGATTTGAAATCGGCGTTCACGGGGATACCGGCGGCTTCCACGATGGAAGCCACGTGGGCGAGCATGACGTCACGCGGAACGGCGAGGTCGTCATCCGGCTTGCCCAACGCGAAGGCCGCGCCCGAACTTGTAGTCGCCAGGGCGGGGAAGCCGAGGTGCTGCAGATACCGCGTGCTGCCGGCGTCCCACGGATTGGGGATCACGAAACAGCCCGATTCATGAAGTTGGCGGAACGAAGCCCGAATTTTGCTGGCGGTGGCCATGTAAATCCCTTTTCCCCGAGGATACCCAGCTTTATTCATCCCCGGAGGATTGCGGGGCCTACGTCGTAAAGTCGCCAACGGGTGCGATGTCGTCCGTCCTGACCATCCACTCTTTCAACAGTGCATTGAGTCCTTGAATTCGTGCCGCCTGCGAGGGGTCGTTCGCCAGGCTCTTTTTCTCGAGCGGATCCGTCTTCAGGTCGAACAACTGCGTCGTCCGTTTGCCATTCACGTAGTAGCGGATGAGCTTGTACCGATCGTCCTTCACGGTGCGCTGCACGGTGCGGTAGGCCGCAAACATCGAATCGCGCACCTTTGTCTTTTGCCCGCGAATGATGGGAGCAAGGTTTAGCCCCTCGACCGTCGGCGGAACGGGAATGCGGGTGAGGTCGAAAAGCGTGGGGAAGACGTCGAACAGATAGGCATAGGCGCCGGTGCGTTTATCCTTTGGAATCCCCGGACCCGCCATCACGAGTGGGACTCGAATGCTGTGCTCATACATGTTCTGTTTGCCGAGCAGGCCATGCTGGCCGACGGCCAATCCGTTGTCGCCCGCGAATACGATGATCGTGTTCTCCGCATGACCGCTCTCTTCGAGCGCCTTCAACACACGGCCCATGTGATGGTCCACGTGCGTGATCATCGCGTAGTACGCCGCGAGATGCTCGCGAATGATTTCCGGCGTGCGCGGCCACGGCGCGAGCGCCTCGTCGCGAACCTTCATCTCGCCGTTGTCGAACGGATGCTCGGGCAGGAAGTTCTCCGGCACCTTCACCTTGTCCGGCGGATACATAGCCGCATACTCCTTCGGCGCCATACGCGGATCGTGCGGCGAGGTGTAGGCCACATAGGCCAGAAACGGCTTGTCGCCCTTCTGGCTCTTGAGGAACTTGATGGCGGAATCGCTGAAGATCTCCGTGGAGAATCCCTTGGCGATATAGCGCTTCTCCTTGGGATAGACGCCCGTGGGATCGTAGTCGGCCACCGGTACTGCCAGGTGATCGGACATGCCGCCGAAGAAAATGTTCTCGCCCGCTGAAAAGCAACGCGCGTGCGTCTCTTCGCCGTTATGCCACTTGCCGGTGGCGAACGTTTCGTAGCCGCGTTTGCGCAGCACTTCAGGAAACAGATGGTAGGGGCGCCGCTTCTCCAGCGGAGACTTCGGATCGATCAGGTTCTGGTGAACATGGAACAGCGTCTGCCCGCTCATCAACATGCCGCGGCTCGGAGCGCAGACCGCAGGAATCGTGCCGCCCATAATGCCCGCCCGCGTGAATGTGGTTCCGCGCTTCATCAGTGCGTCCATCGTGGGAGTGCGCACCTCGGGATTGTTCAGCGCATTCAGAGTGGAGAATCGCTGATCGTCGGTGAACAGAATCAAAATATTCGGAGGTTTCGCTCCGGTTTGTGCGGCGGCTGCCACGCTCGCGGCGGCTCCGGCCAATGTGCGTAAGTGTTCCCGGCGGTTCATGAAATCACAAGCTCCAATTGACGCAACACTGCGTCTGATGTCTCTTCGAGCGGTTGTTCGCCGCTGACGACCAACTGCGCCCATTTCTTGGACGGAAGGATAAACTCGCGTGCCATCGGCCACACGGTCCGCTCCCATTGGGCGGCTACGCACTCGGCCGTTCGTCCACGCTCGGCCACATCGCGTACGATCCGCCGTCGCAGGCAGACTTCCGGCGGAGTGTCGACAAATATCGACAGATCGGCCAGTTTGCGCAATTCCTCATCCGCCAGCGCCAGCAGTCCCTCGGCGATAAGAAACTGGCACGGCTCCATGCGCTGCGTGAAGGGCTCGCGGTCGTGCTGCGCAAAATTGTAGATTGGAATCTCCACCGCCGCGCCCCGCTTCAGCGCCGCCACATGCTCGCGCATAAGCGGCCAGTCCAGCGAATCCGGATGATCGAAGTTTACCCGCGACCGTTCTTCCCAGCTGAGATGGCCGAGCGGGAGGTAGTAGCCGTCCAGGTGCAGCGTAGCCGTAGCCGGCAGACGGCGCCGCACCGCAGAGGCCAATTCGCTCTTCCCCGAGCCGGACATGCCCGCAACCAAAATTAACGTGACAGACTCAAGACCCATCGCCGACTTACAATAACATCCCATGGACCGTCCGCAGAGAGACTATCGAAAACTGGCCGCCGCGCTGGCGCCCGACATTCCCGCCGCTGAGCTCGATCGCGTAGTGCAACCGCTCGAAGGGCTCGAAGCGGCATTCCGCCCCTTGACCGCCGCAATGGCCGACGAAACTGAACCCGCCTTCACCGTGACCCTGCCCACGGAGTGGACGGCATGAGCGCCCGTCTGCCGTTTTCCACCATCGCCGAAGCGGGCGCGGGGCTGCGCGCACGTAGCATCTCTGCCGTTGAGCTGACGAAGATTTCGCTGCGGGCTGCCGCCGATGAGCAGCCTCGTACCAACGCTTTCCTGGCGATGATGGAAGAACAGGCGCTCGCCGACGCCGCCCAGTGCGATGCCGAACTGGCGCGCGGCGAATCGCGTTCGCCCTTGCACGGTATTCCCGTTGCCGTGAAAGACGTCTTCTGCACCAAGGGGACCAAAACGACCGTCGGATCGAAAATCTTTGCCAACCACGTGCCCGATCATGATGCGGCTGTTGTCGAACGGCTGCGCGCCGCGGGCGCCATTATCATTGGCAAGACCCACATGCAGGAGTTTGCGTACGGGATTACCTGCAACAATCCGCATTTTGGTCCGGTTCGCAATCCGCACGATGTCACGCGCATCCCTGGCGGTTCGAGCGGGGGCTCGGGTGCCGCCGTCGCCGCGGGTGTCGTACTGATGGCAATGGGTTCCGATACAGGCGGCTCTATTCGCATCCCTGCATCCTTTTGCGGCACGTCGGGCCTGAAACCCACCACCGGGCGCGTGTCGCGCTATGGTGTGCTGCCCCTCGACTTCACGCTCGATCACATGGGGCCGCTCGCGCCGACGCCTGCCGACTGCGCTCTCTCCCTCCAGGTTTTGGCCGGATACGACCCACGCGATGAGTCGTCTTCGCGCGCGCCGCTCGACCGCTATCTGCCGCCCGCCGAACCCTCGCTTTCGGGCTTGCGCATCGGAATCCCGGCATCGTTCTACTACGAAGGGCTCCAGCCCGGCGTCGCCCAGGCGCTGGAGTCGCTCCAAAAGAAAGCGACAGGCTTGGGGGCAAGGCTGGTTCCGGTCGACACCGGCGACATTGCCGCACTCAACGCCATCAGCCGCGTCATTTTGCTGAGCGAGGCTTCGGCCGCCATCGAGCCCTACCTGCATCGCCGCGCCGAGTTTGGGGCCGACGTACTGGCCCTGTTTGACCAGGGCCGCCTCCTTCCCGCGACGGACTATGTGAACGCCCAGCGCCTGCGCCGCATTCACATGGCCAAGTTTGAAGCCGTCTGGGAAAATGCCGATTGCCTGCTCACACCATGCACGCCTACGACCGCGCCCAAAATCGGGCAGATGTCGATCGATATTGGCGGGATGTCAGAGGACGTCCGCCTGGCCTCGACGCGCTTCGTACGGGGAATCAACGTGCTGGGGCTGCCCGCGCTTTCCATTCCCTGCGGTGTCGATGGAGCCGGATTGCCGGTCGGTGCGCAGATTGTCGGACGCAGATTTGACGAAAAAACGATACTGGCCGCCGGCCAAGCCTTATTGTCGTAGTCACCCCGGACTGGGATGGCCCTTGTCTTAAGGATGTTCCTAGGTATTCTGCGGCGTATCCCCTAATCTCCGAGTGCATTGTGGTCGATAGAGCTTCCAGAGGAAGTTCTCTTGAGCTGCATCCGCACTGCCATTCTGGAAGCCGATCCGATTTTCGCATCCGGGCTCCGCGCCGCCTTGTCTGGCGGCGAAGAGTTCTCCGTGGCCTGGGTGGCTCACAATCTGGAATCGGCGATGAGTCTCCTGCGACAGGAGCCCTGCGACCTTTTGCTTGCCACGCCCATGTCCGGCCTGAGCCGTACGATGGAACTACTCATGACCGTGCGCGCCCGCGCGCCCCAAACGAGAGTGCTGCTGTGGGACATGGTGGTTTCCGATGTCGCCAAGCGGCAGATGGAGCGTTCCGCGTCGGCGTCCTGGATCAATCGCAAGATTTCTCCGGAAGACCTTCGGGCCAAACTGCGCGCTGAGCTGGAAGCGGGTCAAAAAGAACCCCCGCCGCTCGCCGAGACCGAAAACACCGCCCGGCGCCTTACCGTGCGCGAACGGGAAGTGATTTCAAAGGTTCAACTGGGCCTGAAGAATCGCGAGATTGCCGAAGCCATGGGCATTACCGCGGGCACCGTAAAGGTGCACCTGATGCATATCTTCGAAAAGACCGGGCTTCGCGACCGGATTCAACTGGGGCAGTATGCGCATCAATTGCTTGCTCCTGCCGCGGCTGGCCCGGGGCGTGATCCTGCTCGCGAGGTGGTTGCTTGAACGCTGCGTCCCCCTCCCTTGGCATCTCGCGGGGTGAGACCGTCAGGCCGGCCTGGTTCCGGTGGCTGGCGCCGTCGCTATCGGATTGCTTTTTCGTCGCCATCATGACGTGGACTTTTCTCATTTCCCCGCATGGCTGGGCGCAATTGCTCGCCGATGGGGATACGGGATGGCACATTCGAACGGGCCAATGGATTCTGGCCGAACATCGCGTTCCCTACGCCGACTTGTTTTCCTTCACTAAAGCCGGGCAGCCCTGGTTTGCTTGGGAGTGGGGCTCGGACGTTTGGTTTGCAATCCTGTTCGACCAATTTGGTTTGAAAGGCGTCACGCTCTTTTCCGGGGCGTGTATCGGGCTTTTTGCCTGGGTCCTTCTCCGATACATGGTTTGGCGAGGGGCCAACGGGATTCTCTCGTTGCTGATCACGTTGGTCACGGTGGGCGCCTGTTCGGTGCACTATCTGGCCCGCCCGCACATCTTCACGTTACTCTTTGTTCCCGTCAGCTTATGGATGATTGAAGCCGACCGGCGCAAGGCCGGAAACCGCATCTGGCTGCTGGTGCCGCTGACGATCCTGTGGACCAATCTGCACGGCGGATTTCTCGCCCTGGTGGCATTTCTCGGGCTGCTGACCCTGGGAACCGCAATTGAGTTGGGATGGCATTCCGGCTGGAACTGGAAGGAGCCGCGGGTCACTTTCGCCCCGGTCCTTCGCTACGCCTTTCTTACCGTCGCCTGCGCGATTTCGACCTTGGTGAATCCGTATGGATGGAAGCTTCACCAGCATATCGCCGCCTATCTGAATTCGGACTGGATCAAAACGGTGGTGCAGGAGTTTCAAGCCCCTACCTTTCGCGGTGAAGGTATCGGCCAGTACGAACTGCTGCTGCTGGCGGGGTTGCTAGTGGCGGCGGCCATGCTCGCGCGGCGCAACGTCGTGGAACCGTTGTGGATTCTATTCTGGGCCCACCAATCCCTGACTAGCGTCCGCCACGTCACCCTTTTTGCGGCTATGGCAGGCCCGCTTGTGGCCGGTGAGGCCACCCGTTTGTGGAACGGGCTCTGCGCAGGCGCGGGACGGAAGAGTGTACTCTCCATCCTTCACTCGCTCTCTGCCGACCTGACTGCAGGTTTGCGATGGTCCTCCGCCTGGCCTGTGTTGTTCATCGGGGCCTTACTGGCGGTGCAAGAGCCGATTCGATGGCCGCAGGACTTTCCGCCACAAAAGTTCCCGGTCGAAATGATCCGAAAACATGAAGGTCTGATCCGCACCTCGCGGCTGCTGACCTCGGACCAATGGGGCGACTACGTCCTTTTTCACTACTGGCCGGCGCAAAAAGTGTTTGTCGACGGACGCAGCGATTTCTATGGGCCCCAGGTAGGCAATGAGTACCTGCGCATCGTGCACGGCGGCTGGGATTGGAGCCAACTGATAGACCACTATGGGTTTACCGCTGCTCTCGTGCCGTCCACCTGGCCCTTGGCCGCGTTGCTCAAGCAGCATCCTGACTGGAAAGTCCTCGCCGACGACGGTGAGAGTCTTGTTTTCCAAAAGATTGCTGTTAACAGCGGTTCTGCCTCTGCCGCCGGTGCCCTGACACCGGGAAAAATATGGGGGCTGCACTAATGGAATGCCCTGTGGCGTCCGAAATCTCTATGGGAGATTGCTCTCGATGAAGTCCCTGCGCACAATTCGGCAAGAACCCAAACCGGCGGAACCAGTGCGCGACGCCGCGCGGGCGAATCGCGTATCGGGGGGGGCTGTGGGCGCTTCGAACGCCGCGGGCGGAACCCGTCGCGAGTCGCGCGCTTCGCTTCCCGGCCCGTCGGCGGGCTGGCGGTTGCCTTCAGGGCAACTTCTCGTCGAGTATGCCCTTCAGACCTGCTTTACCGGGTCCCCGTTCGATCGGCCGCCGTTTCTGGCCGAGAAGGAGCAGGAGGCCGAAACGCAGTCCGGTGTTGCGACTGCGAATGAGACGCTGGTCACCCAGGGAATTCACCGCCTACAGTCTGCCGTTGATCGCGAGTCCTCCGAGGCTGCAGTCCCGGTGCTTAAGCGCCCGGCGGCCGCGCGCACCGGGAAAGAGAGATCGCGGTCATGATCGTCGCCCAGGCCATTTTCGACGCCGCATGGTGGACCTTGCCTCACGCGGAATACGCGGTCGCGCTGCTGATCGGCGGGGCGGCTGTGATCGAAGACTTGGCGCGCCGCACAATCTCGAATTTGTGGCCGGTGGCTGCCCTTGCCGGCGGAATCGCCTGTCAGATGACCGCCTCCGGTTGGCGTGGCCTCGGTACGGCCCTGCTCGGCGCGGTCGCTGGACTCCTGGTCTTTATGGTTTTTTATCTCCTCGGTGGCATGGGTGGAGGAGACGTGAAATTGATGGCCGGCTTTGGAGCCCTGCTGGGCACGGGCCGGTTGCTCCAGGCGGCGCTTTTTACCGCCGTCGTCGGTGGTCTGTTGGCCGTGGTCGTTCTGGGCGTCCATACGCTCAGACGCAAGCGCCGGGATGGGAAAGCAGACGCCGCTATCTCCATTCCCTACGCCCCCGCGATTGCAACTGGGGTTTGGTTGGCATTGTTGGCCGCAAGGCCTTGACGAATTTTTAAGGGCAGTGGCCGCCCATGAGGCGGCGGGAAGGATCGTGAGAATCGAAAACGGAGGCGCCGGAGCCACAGTCCGGCCACGTGATTCTCAAGGAAAGGTAACGCTATGGATCGCAGGTTTTTGACCGTTCTCGGCGTCAGCCTGGTTTTCGCGCTGGTGGTCTCGAGCATTTTCTACCAGATGTCGGCGCGAGCCGGAGGAAGTTCGAAGAAGTCCGATCAGGACGCACTCGTCGACGTCGTCGTCGCCGCCAAGCCATTGTCGGTGGGAATCAGTGTGAAACCTGACGATATCAAGGTCGTCAAAGTGCCTGCCGGAGGCTTCCCGAAGGGCGCTTTCGGTAAGGTCGAAGAGGTAATCGACCGGCCGGTGGTGAGCAACATCCTGCTGGACGAGCCCATCCTGGATGGCCGTCTGGCCGCCCGCGGCGCGGGCTTGGGGCTGGCACCCGTGATTCCCGTCGGAATGCGCGCCGTATCGGTTCGCGTCAACGAAGTCGTTGGCGTAGCCGGCTTCGTGCTGCCGTTCATGCACGTCGACGTGCTGGTCACCGGGCGCCCGCCGGGAGATCAAACTTTTAGCATGACCACGACCGTGTTGCAGGACATCACGGTGCTTAGCGCGGGCCAAACGATCCAGCCCGACGCTCGTGGCCAGGCGATTAACGCACCCGTGGTGACGTTGCTGGTATCGCCCGAGCAGGCCGAAGTCCTGACCTTGGCCGGAACGGAAACCAAGATCCAACTAGTCTTGCGCAACTCCTCCGACAAAACGGTCACGACCACAACCGGACAGAAACTGGCCGGTCTCTACAAACACATGAAGAACGGCACCGGCAATGACCCGGTCGAGGGCGAGGGCGAACCCAAACCCGAGCGGCGTCCACGGCCGCGCCCCGTACAGGTCGCACAGGCAATTACGCCCGCAGCGGCCCCCGTGGCTCCCCCGCCGGTTCCTGACCAGATCGTGGTGATCCGGGGCATTCAGAAGACGGTCGAGGTTGTGAATAGTCCACGCCAGAACGGCGTCGGGAGGAACTAATGTTCTGCAAAAAAACTCAAGCTGATCGCTCGGCAAGGTTCCGCGCGATGTGCGGTCTTGCCGCCTTGGTCCTCGTCGCCGCCTCTCCGGCGTTGCGGGCTCAGTCCACGGCCGAGGAGATCCGCATCACGCTGGGAAAGAGCATTGTCATCGACTATCCCGTCGACGTGGCTCGCATTTCCACCAGCAATCCGGAAATCGTGGACGCCGTCGCCGTCTCCACCCGCGAAGTGTTGCTTCATGCCAAAGCGCATGGCATTTGCACGATCGTCGTCTGGTCCAAGACCGGCCAGCGAACGTTCTACAACATCTCCGTCGAGCATAACCTGGAGCCGATCCGGCGCATTCTCAAGGAAACCTTCCCGAATGACCCGATCCAGATCCAGTCGGCGCGCGACTCCATCACGCTGGTTGGCACGGTGAGTTCGCAGGCTGTCGCCGACCGCGCCACGGCGCTGGCGGCCTCGCTGTCCAAAACCGTCATCAACAACTTGCAGATCACGCCCGTAGACGTCGAAAAGCAGATCCTGTTACGAGTCAAATTTGCCGAGTTGAACCGCTCGGCGGCGATGAGCTTCGGCGTGAACATATTCTCGACCGGTGCTTTAGGAATGCTCGGCTCCACCTCCACGGGCCAATTCTCCGGGCCGCGTCCAGAAGGCTCGGGCAGCGACGGGGGATTCAGCGTGACCGATGCCCTTAACGTCTTTGCTTTTCGTCCGGAGCTGAATCTGGGTGCGACCATCAAAGCGTTGCAGGCTGAAGGAATCCTACAGATTATCGCTGAGCCAAATTTGGTTACCACCAACGGCAAGGAAGCAAGCTTTCTGGTCGGCGGCGAGTTTCCGGTTCCGGTCCTGCAGGGCGGCGCCAATTCAGGTGCCGTCACCATTCAGTTCCGTGAGTTCGGAATCCGGCTCACCTTCAACCCGCAGTTGACCACTCACTCGACCTTGAAGATGTATGTCAAGCCCGAGGTTTCCACAATCGATCTGGCCAATGCCGTGACGCTGTCGGGCTTTACAATTCCGGCCCTGGCGACCCGGCGTATGGAAACCAATATTGAACTGGGGCCTGGCCAGAGTTTCGTCATCGGTGGCCTGATTGACGACCGCGTAACCGACCAGATGTCAAAGATCCCCGGGCTTTCCGGCATCCCAGTGCTCGGTTCCTTGTTCAAGAGCCGCGAAGAGCGGAAGACAAAGACCGAACTACTTGTAATGGTGACCCCGGAGATCGTGGATCCGCTTAATCCGTCCGATCCCAAGCCCATCCCGGTCATGCCCCACCAGTTCTTGCCGCCAGTCCAAATCAAGCCCACTTCCCAGAAGGGGAACGTCGACCCGGTCAAAGCGAAGGCGCGCAAGCTCCGTGCGAAGGATAACTTTGCTCCCGTCCCGCCGCCCACGGCAATTACGGCCGCTCAGCCGGTACCGGCCGCGGTTGAGCCTGTGGTGGAAGTGGCCAAAGACGCCCCCAAAACAGGAGGAGACTCCCACTAGTTCCGTCATCCCTCCAGTTGACGTAACGGTTTGGATATCCCAACTACCGCCATGAGACACGGACGCGAATCGGCCTTATCGGCTTTTCTCATCTCGCCGGACCGGGAGCTCGGCTCTCAGTTCCTGCGCAGCCAGCAGGAAGCACGAGCCTTCGAGGTAGTGGGCGAGGTCGCCGAATATCCGGCCCGCAATACACTCGAAATCCGGTTGCGCCAGATCCGTCCGGAAGTTGTCGTAGTTGATGTTGCATCCGACCTGGCGAAAGCGCTGGAGATCATAGAAGCGCTCTCAACACCGGCATCGTCCACGCTGGTGGTCGGGCTGCACCACCAGAACGACAGCGGTTCCGTAATTTCGGTCTTGCGGGCGGGTGCCGCGGAGTTTCTCTACCACCCGTTCGATATCTCGGTCCAGAAGGAAGCGCTCGCACGGCTGCGCAGAATCAGGCAGCCGGAAGACGGTCAGCCGGCTGAGTTGGGAAAGGTCTTCGTGTTTACATCCGCCAAACCCGGTGCCGGCAGTTCGACCATGGCGACGCATTGCGCCCACTCGATTCGCCAACTCACGGGCAAACGGCTGCTCCTGATCGATCTCGACCTGGAGGGCGGTAGTATCGGCTTCTACCTAAAGCTCCAGGCGAATTATTCGACTGCCGATGCGATCGAGAACGCCGATCAGATGGATCCGGCCATATGGTCGGCCCTGACGGTGGAAACCGGAGGCCTCGATGTCCTGGTCTCACCGGAGGTTCCATACGGCTCCTCGGTCGACCCGGGACGGCTTCACGACCTGATCGAATATTCGCGCATGCTTTATGACTACATTCTGATCGACGCCCCAACCGTATTTCACCGCACCGCGCTGCTTTCGATCTCCGAATGCGACCAAGCCTACTTGATCTCTTCGGCTGATCTGGCGAGCCTTCATCTCACCAGAAAGGCGATCGCGTTCCTGAACCAGTTGGGCTTTGACAAAGATCGGTACAAAGTTGTGATTAACCGGCTGAGCAAGAAAGACAGCATCTCCACGGGCGATCTAGAGAAGATCTTTGGCTCGGCCGTACAAGCCTGCGTCCCGAACGAATATTTCTCTCTACACCGGGTGATCTCGTTGGGACAACCATTGCAAGCCGACTGCGACCTCGGCAAATCGATCGCCAGCCTGGCCGGCAAGTTGATCGGCGCAAAAAACGGAAGCGACAAACGAGCCACGCTCGGAGGACTGACTGCTTCTCCGGCCTTGTCGAAGGCATGAGGAATGAACCGAGGAAATTGAAGCAATTGAACTGACTGCGGAGCGAGGCGAAACGAACCCGACATGCTACCTACACTGGACAAAAATAACAATCTGCCGCCCCAGCAAAACCTGAGTTGGGAACAGAGGCTCCTGAAGAACGCCGGACGTCCCCGCGGCACGCTCAAGCCGGAGTACCAGGAGCTGAAGTTCACGCTCCACCGCAAGTTGCTCGACAAGATCAATCTTGAGGCGCTCGCCACCATCGACAACCAGCGCGTTCGCAGTGAAGTGCGTCAGGCACTGATGACGCTGGTTGACGGCGAACAGACGCTACTTAGTTCTCTCGAAAAGCAACAGATTTGCGACGAGGTGCTCGATGAGGTATTCGGCCTCGGGCCACTTGAACCGCTCCTTCAGGATCCGACCATCTCCGACATCCTGGTGAATACGTGCAAGCAGGTTTACGTCGA
>JBDTVQ010000072.1:0-20814 GCA_040007195.1 Acidobacteriota bacterium
GAAAAGAGTAACTTTGTAGGATTCGGCTGCGGCGGCAATCGACATGGCCGCGGCGATGAGAAATACCATCATTTTTTTCATTGTTATCAGACTCCTGCTTCGCTCCTTGGCTTGTGCACAGACACACCCGTTAATACGGGCGAGTCCAGGAATTGTTCCGGCCCAGTGGTAGAAAAAATGATGCCTAGGCAAAACAATGCCCGCACGATTATTTACGCGCGAGGAACGCTTCCACCAGCGCAGCAGCACGGTCCTGCACGGCCGAATCGGAGCCAAAGCCATCGAGCCACACGAGATTTTGCTCGCGCCGGAACCACGTCCACTGGCGCTTGGCATACTGCCGGGTTTGGCGCTGTGTCGCTTCAATCGCCTCTTCGCGCGTGGATTCGCCCCTGAGCAACCGCAGCGCCTGTGCGTATCCAATCGATGTAAACGGTTTCGCCGTGGAGGCAAACCCGAGTGCGAGTATCGATTGTGTTTCTTCCACGATTCCGGGCGAGTCGAACATGCGGTTGGCTCGCTCGTCGAGTTTCTTGTACAACTCCTCACGAGGCGGATTGATACCGAGCTTCAATGTTGCGAATCCGCGTAGTTGCTCGCGCCCTTGCTGAAACATGGTCGTCATTGGACGCCGCGTGAGCAACCGTACCTCCAGGGCGCGCAGAAGCTTGGTTGTGTCGTTTGCATGTATCCGCGCGGCGGAAACGGGATCGAGCCGTTTGAGAATGCGGTGCAGCACGCCGGGACGAGCGGCTTCCCGTGCTAACAAACGGTGCCGCAACTCGTCGTCGCGCCCCGGCCCTTCGAACAGGCCATCCAAAAGAGAGCGCAGGTAGAACCCCGTGCCGCCGCAGACGATCGGCAGCCGCCCGCGTCCGGCAATTCCCGCAAGGATTGACCGGCCGAGCCGCGAATAGTCGCCTGCCGTGAACACTTCATCGGGATCGACAAAATCCAAAAGATGATGGGGAATGCCCTGGCGTTCCGATAAGCGAAGTTTAGCGGTGCCAATCTCAAAATAACGAAAGACTTGCACGGAATCGCAATTGAGAATCTCGCCGCCGAACTGTTTGGCGAGCGAAAGGGTGAGCTCACTCTTGCCGGAACCCGTCGGCCCGACCACGGCGACGAGGGGTGAATCGTTCATTGCCAAAGACTTCCAGTGTAAGGCGTGGGGATCCCTCGCATTGCGACGTAACCCTTTTCATGGCGGAATGCATCTATGTATTAGAGTCCGGTTACCCCAACGTTTCGTTTGGGGGACGGTGGTACGAACCGGCACAGTCGTACCGCCCAGGCCGGGCCGAAGCCGGGGCTATACTAGGTACCAGAAAGGCGTCGGAACTCGCTTGGAGCGTACGGTCCCACCATGCCGCGGGGATCTGCTTCCCAAGAACTGACGGAAGGAAGTAGATGACTAGGACACGCGTTGGATTGGCCGCGGGCCTTGCCCTGATGTGGGTTCAGGTAGCGGGCGCTCAGCAGCCGAAAGATAAAGCCCCCGACCACGGATCCGCTTACTACCACTACTCCCTCAGCCACCTCTACACAGAGCTGGCGGGCGCCTACAATAACCGCAGCGAATACCTCAATCAAGCTATCGACAATCTGCGCCTGGCGATGAAGGCCGATCCTTCCGCGAGGTTCCTCGCCGAAGAGCTCTCCGATCTTTACATCCAAGGCGGCCGGCTGAAGGAAGGCGTTACGGAAGCCGAAGCGGCGCTGCGTGAGAATCCGGAAGACTTGAATGCCCGGCGTTTGCTGGGCCGCATCTACATGCGGTTGATCGGTGACCCGCAACAGGGCCGCGTAAACGACAGCATGCTGCAGCGTGCCACGGAGCAGTTCCTGAAGATCACGGAAAAAGATCCAGAGGACACTGAAGCGTGGCTCACGCTGGGCCGGTTGCACAAGATTGGCCAGAACTCGGTCGAAAGCGAAAAGGCGTTTCAGAAGGCGCTTGATCTCGATCCGGAAAACGAAGACGCGCTGACGGGCCTTGCTCTTGTCTATTCGGATTTGGGCGACGCGCGCCGCGCCAGCGATCTGCTGAAGCGCGTATCGGAAAAATCGCCGAACCTGCGCACGTTCATGGCGCTCGCCGGAAGCTACGAGCAGATGAAGGAATATGGCCTCGCCGCGGAAACGCTCACCAAGGCGATGGAACTCGCTCCGGACAACCCGGACCTGAAGCGCGCCCTCGCGCAGAGCCTGCTCTACTCCGACAAATTCGACGAATCGCTCAAGCTCTACCAGGAACTGGTTGAGGAAGACCCGAAGGATGTCCAGAGCTGGGTGCGTATCTCGCAGATTCACCGCGAGCGCAAGAACTACGATGAAGCTCGCAAAGCCATCAACGAAGCTAAGAAGCTCGAACCGGACAACCTGGAGATCGTCTTCAGTGAAGTCGGGATTTTCGAAGCCGAAGGGAAAATGGCTGAAGCGATCACAGGGATGAAGAGCGTCCTCGAATCGACGGCCAAGAAAACCTACACGGCTTCGGAGAAAGCGAACCGTGCCATTCTGCTGGAGCGCCTGGGGCTGATGCAGCGCGGCAATGAGCAGTATGCCGATGCCGTGGCGACCTTCCGGGAATTGGGTGCGCTCGACGAAAAGAACGGCGCCCGGGCTTCGGCCCAGGTGATGGATACGTGGCGTCAGGCTAAAGATTTCCCGAAGGCGATGGAAGAATCCGAAATTGCCAAGAAAAAGTACCCTGGCGAGCGGATCGTGACGCTCGTACGCGGCTCGCTGCTTGCCGATATGGGGAAGGGCGCCGAAGCGGCCGCTGAAGTGAAAACGCTGCTCGGCAAAAAAGACACCGACCGCGAAACGTATCTTACACTTGCCCAGCTTTACGAGAAGTCGAAGAACTACGGCGAGATGACCAAGACGCTCGACGAAGCCGAGAAGCTCTCCAGTACGCCCGAGGAGAAGGAACCGATCCTGTTCATGCGCGGCGCGCTGTACGAGAAGCAAAAGAACTTCGAGAAATCCGAAGCCGAGTTCCGAAAAGTGCTCGACATGAATCCGAAATCGGCGTCGGCGCTGAACTACCTGGGCTACATGCTGGCCGACCGCAATGTACGCCTGAATGAAGCCCTTGACATGATCAAGAAGGCAGTCGATCAGGAGCCCGACAACGGAGCATTCCTCGACAGCCTGGGCTGGGTTTACTTCCGCCTGGGCCGGCTCGACGAAGCGGTCGACTACCTGAAGCGGGCAGTCCAGCAGAGCGGCAAAGACCCGACGGTGAACGACCACCTGGGGGACGTTTACATGAAGCAGGGCAACCTGAAGGAAGCCATTGAACAGTGGGAAACGTCACTCCGCCTGTGGAATGGCCTCGCCGCTGCGGACATCGATCAGGCTGAGGTCGCCAAGGTCCAGAAGAAGCTGGAAAGCGGCCGCGTGCGTCAGGCGAAAGAACAGTCGCCGCGCAAGAATCAGCAGTAAGCGCTACTTCGACGGCGGCGGCGCGAACACCACCAGCACAACCAAATTTCCGTCGCTCGTATTACGCAGCGAGTGAATCACGCCGGACGGCGCGAGCACGAGATCGCCGGCGGTCACGGGCGCCGTTGCATCGCCCACCATCGCTTCGCCCGAGCCTTCGAGAATCACATACATCTTGTCCTGGCCCTCATGCGTGTGGGCCTTGTGCTCCTGTCCCGGTAGGAGGCAGTTGAGGCCCGCGTAAAGATATTCCCCCTTGGCCAGCGTCTGCTTGGTCATCTTCTCTGGGGAGAACGTAGCTTGCGCGGCGATCTGCGAAAGGATCATGACTTATGATGGTCGCACGATGCGTTGGACGTGCCTTGCAATAGGAATCTTGGCGAGCGCCTGGGCCCTCTCCGCGCAGGAGTGGCGCTTCTGGGGCGGGGACGCGGGCGGCACACGGCATTCGACACTCAAGCAGATAAACCGTCAAAATGTGTCGAAGCTGCGCGTTGCCTGGACCTACCGGACCGGCGAGATCAGCGACGGTTCCGAGCTTCCCACCGCCTCCGCCTTTGAAGCCACGCCACTGGTTGTGGATGGCGTAATGTACGTCACGACGCCGTTCGGCAATCTGATCGCGCTCGACCCGGAATCCGGCAAACAGCTCTGGAAATTCGATTCGAAGATGGATCGCGAACGCATCGCAAGAGGCCTCTACGTCAATCGCGGCGCCGCATTCTGGACGGACGGCAAGCAGAAGCGCATCCTCTATGGAAATCTGGGCGGGAAGTTGTTTTCGATTGATGCCGCCACGGGCGAGCCTGATTCGAAGTTCGGCGATAAGGGTGCGGTCGACCTGCAGGCCGGAATCACGGACAAGTTCCCCGGCCGCCGCACCGGCATGACATCACCGCCGGCGATTTATAAGAATCTGGCCATCTGCGGTTCTATCGTGCCCGACGGCGAAGCGCTCGGTCCCTCGGGCGACGTGCGCGCCTTCGACGTGCGTACCGGCCAGCTCGTCTGGCGCTTCCATACCATTCCCCAACCCGGCGAGTTCGGCCACGAAACCTGGCCGGGCGATTCGTGGAAAGACCGCGGCGGCACCAACGTCTGGAGCGTGATGAGTGTCGATGTCGAGCGCGGCATGGTGTTCCTTCCGCTGACCTCGCCCTCTACGGATTTCTACGGAGGCGACCGCGCGGGCATGGGCCTGTTCGGCGATTCGCTCGTCGCGCTCGAGGCGGCCACGGGTAAGCGGGTGTGGCACTTTCAAACGGTCCATCACAACATTTGGGACTACGATCTGCCCGCGCAGCCCAACCTCGTCACGGTCACGCGGAATGGCAAGCAGGTGCCCGCCGTGTCGCAAATCACCAAGACCGGCTTTGTCTGGCTGTTCGACCGCGTCACGGGCAAGCCGCTGTTCGATGTCGAAGAGCGCCCTGTGGCGAAGAGCGAAGTGCCGGGAGAATATACGGCGCCGACACAGCCTTTCCCCGTGAAGCCGCCGCCGTTTTCGCGCCAAAGTATGAAGCCCGAGGAACTCACCGACGTCACGCCCGAGTCGCGCGCGTTCTGCGAAGAGATCATCAAAGATGCGGTCTTTGGCAATCTCTACACGCCCATTGGCTTCAAGAAAACCATCCTTTTTCCGTCGACCAACGGCGGCGCGAACTGGGGTGGCGCGAGCTTCGATCCCGAAACGCAAACTCTCTATGTGAACTCGATGGAGATCGGTTTCGTGCAGCAAATGACGAAGCGCCCGGAAGGCTCCATCATTCCCTATCGCACACAGGGAGTACGTTCGCCGAACTCGCGATTCTGGGATCCGAAGATGCGTCCCTGCCAGAAGCCGCCGTGGGGCTTCCTCACAGCCGTCGATCTGAACAAGGGCGAGTTCAAATGGCGCTCCGTGCTGGGCGTCGACGATGAACTGCTCGCCAAGGGCCTGCCACCCACGGGCACGATGAATCTGGGCGGCTCCATCGTCACGGCGGGAGGCCTTGTCTTCATCGGCGCTACCAACGACGCGCGCTTCCGCGCCTTCGACAAAGACACCGGCAAGGAGTTGTGGGTCACCAAGCTGCCCGCTACCGCGCACGCTGTGCCCGCAACGTATATAGGCAAAAAATCCGGCAAGCAGTTCGTCGTCGTCTCGGCCGGGGGAGGGAACAAATACAACACCACGTATTCCGACAGCTTGGTTGCCTTCTCCTTGGACTAGCCGCCTGCCTTCACGCGCAAGAAGCCTTTAGCCATAAGCGGCACGCGCCGATGAAGTTGAAGTGCACCAGCTGTCACACGGGGGCGGAGAAGGCCGAACTGGCCGCCTTTCCCAAGGCCGATCAATGCAAGGTCTGTCACACGGCAGCCGATTGGAAGCAGCCCGACATTCCCACGCAGCGCGTGTACACGGTGCGCGATTTCGTCGTGTTCTCGCACGCGCGCCACGTCTCAGTTGCCAAAGTCGAATGCGCGCGCTGCCACGGCGATGTCGCCAAGGCCGGCACCGTGACTCTGGAAGTGGAGCACTCGATGAAGACCTGCATGGCCTGCCACAAGGAGCGCGGCGCCACCAACGCCTGCAACGTGTGCCACGAGTTGGGACAATAATTCCATGCGCCCCGCCATCGTTGCCGCACTTGTCTCCTCGCTCTGCTTTGCCGCCGAAGTGAAACTGGGCAAGCCGCTCACGCTCGACGAACCAATGCAGGTGAGCCAGGTGCTCGCCAAAGCCAACGGCCTCACCGGAAAAACTGTTCAGGTGAAGGGCAAAGTCACTGAGGTTTGCCAGATGATGGGCTGTTGGATGGCGCTCGTCGAACCCGGCACCCAATCCATGCTGCGCATCAAGGTGAACGACGGCGACATCGTCTTCCCGAAAGAAAGCGTCGGCAGAATGGCCGTGGCCGAAGGCGAGCTGATCAAGATGACGCTCAGCAAAGAACAGGCCGTCGCCATGGCGAAGCACGAAGCCGAAGAACAGGGCCGCAAGTTCAACCCGTCGAGCGTCAAAGGCCCCAAGGTTATTTACCAAATCGCCGGCACAGGCGCCGTGCTCTCCGAATAGCGCCTGATACACTAATTTTTCCATGCGTCGTAGAACTCTCCTGCCGCTGCTTGCGGCACTCTCCCTCCCTGCGTTTTCACAAACGCCCGCCGCGCCTGCAAAGACCGCGCCCGCAGCCACTCGCAAGCCGAAGCTGGTGCTGATGATCGTCGTCGACCAGTTCCGCGCCGACTACCTGTGGCGATTCCGCGAGCAGTATAACGGCGGACTCGACCGCCTGATGCGCCAGGGCGCTCACTTCGTAAACGCCTATTACGAGCACTTCCCCACGGTTACCGCCGTCGGACACTCGACGATCTTGTCCGGCGCCACGCCGTCGTTGAGCGGCATCGTCGGAAACGACTGGTACGACCGCGCCAGCGGCAAGAACATCACTAGCGTCGTCGATCCCACTATGAAGCTGCTTGGCGCACCCGGCGAGGCATCTTCGCCGCATCGCTTGCTCGTCAGCACTCTCGGCGACGAGATGAAATCGAATGGCCGCGGCAAACCGAAAACGATCGGCATCTCGATCAAGGACCGTAGCGCAATTCTCCCCGTGGGCCGCAGCGCCGATGGCGCGTTCTGGTTCGACAACAAGACCGGCAACTTCGTATCGAGCACCTGGTACTTTCCCGAGCTGCCGAAATGGGCTGCCGACTTCAACGCCTCGCGTGCCGTCGATCATTACCTGAAGCAGTCGTGGGTGTCTATTGAGAATTCCAAGGCCGCGCCGTTTGTTTCCATGGGAGCCGAACCCGTGGAGAAATACTACGCGCAGATGCAACGGACCCCGTTCGGCAACGAGATTCTGGAGCTGCTGGCCGAGAAGGCTATCGAGGGCGAACAGCTGGGCCAGCGCGGCGACACCGATCTGCTCAGCGTCAGCTTCTCATCGAACGACTATGTGGGGCACGAAGTAGGCCCCGACGATCCCAAGGTTCGCGATATATCCATCCGCACGGACCGCACGCTGGCGAAGCTTTTCGCATTTCTCGATAAGAAGATCGGCATGGCGAATGTCCTCATCGCTTTCACCGCCGACCACGGTGTTTCGCCCACGGCCGAAATGCAGGCGACGCGCCACATGCCCGGCGGACGCCTCTCTGAACCGCAGATGGCTACCACCGTTGAAACGGCCCTCGCCGCTCGCTATGGCGGCAACAAATGGGTGATCGGCCGCAGCGGTCCCACGATGTATCTGAACTATGACCTAATGCGTCAGATGAAGCTCGATCCGCATGAAGTCCGCAACGTCGCGGCGGAAGCCTTGCGTGCATTCCCGCACATCGCCCGTGTCTATACGCGCGACGACCTGCTCACCATGGCGCCACGCGATTTCGTCGACCGCCGCGTGCGCGTGGGTTTCCACGAGGGCCGTGGCGGCGACATCTACCCCGTCTCCGAACCCAATTACACCTACGGCAAGGACGGCGCTTCGCACGGTTCGCCCTATAACTACGATGCGCACGTGCCCGTGATCCTCATGGGCCCCGGCGTGAAACCCGGCCGCTACACCAAACACGCGGCGGTGAACGATATCGCGCCCACGCTGGCCACGATTCTCGATGTCGAAGTCCCAAGCGGCTCCGTGGGGCGCGCGCTCGATGAGGCGCTGGCCGCTCGCTAGTACGCCCTCCGGACGGCAATAGTACCAATCCAATCAGAGACAGCGTGATTTCCACGGCAATTCTCCACTTCCCGATTGAAGTCTTAACAAAGCTCACAACGCTCGGAAGCAAGAGGAGGAAATATGAGGAAATCGTGCTGGGCGCTTGCATTGGCAGTGGCGCTCCTGCCGGCCGGAAGTTTGAACGCGGCCAATATCACAATTACCTGGACAGGTAGCGTCTCGGACGGAACCGACCAATCGAACACATTCGGTCTCGGGGTGGGAAGCGATCTAACCGGCCAAAACTTCACCGCTAAGTTCGTAGTCGATCCCACGGTGGGATTTATCCAGAACCCGGCGAACTTCTTCGATACGCGAGGCGGAACCGACGTACCTGGATTCTCGAGCCCGATTCTGTCAGCCGAGCTTTCGATAAACAGCCAAACCTTTGCCTTCCTAAGTGACAAGTTTGGCGGCTATACTCGCGATGCAACGCTAGGCCGCAGCAATATCTACACCGAGGCTCAACATCAAGTCGGCGCCAGCGTGGATATCTTGTTTCTTTCCGAGTTCCTGGCCGATAACAGCATTCCGTTCACTGGAATCGACGAGGACTTGGATGTGGCGCTGAGTGCAGGCACAAATACGAATTTTCAAGCGTTTCAGTCCGAGGGCGTCTTGTTTTTCGCCGGTCATTTGAACCCAACCCGTGTGACGATCAGCTCGGCCGTGGGGGACGGCGATGGGGACGGCGGAGGTGGCGGCGCGGTACCGGAGCCATCGACCGCTCTGCTGTTGGGAACGTCCATCGCCGCCTTGGGAATTCTGCGTCGCAACCGTTGGTTGAGATAGGCAGTTTCGAACTACCGCCACGTAAGCGTCCGGGCGAGTCGCCATGCTTCGCCCGG
Organism: Acidobacteriota bacterium; assembly: GCA_040007195.1. Taxonomy (GTDB): domain Bacteria; phylum Acidobacteriota; class Terriglobia; order Bryobacterales; family Bryobacteraceae; genus JAFLBB01. Next base: position 9,014 of record JBDTVQ010000072.1, read on the forward strand.
GCGGCATTCTGCCAGCCCCCTGTGCCTCCACTCCTGACCGCGCATCCGTACCTCACTTACCCCCGACGCGTTAGCATTTAGAGATGTGGCGGTCTTCCTTCGTCGTAATTGCATTCTCCCTGCTCCTTCCCGCCCAGGAACCCCGCAACCCCAAAGCCCAGGAGGTCGCCCGCGCCATGGGCCGTGGCGAAGGAACGCTGAAACCTGGTGACGATGCGGTAGATTTCGACCTTGCTTATGCCGGTGGAAAAGCGGGCCGGGTCCAGTTAGCCAAATTCTTCGGCAAGCGACCCATCGCCCTCATCTTCGGGAGCTTTACTTGACCGCCATTCCGGTCCTCGGTGGGGACCCTCAACGATATGTATGCGCGCTATGGCAAGGACGTCGAGTTCCTCCTTGTCTACATCCGCGAGGCGCATCCAACAGACGGCTGGCAGGTGCCTCGCAACGAAGCGGAAGGCGTGCTGATCGAATCGGCGAAAACCGAAGAGATGAAACATGAACACGCTACCTCCTGCACACGTACCTTGGGGATCAAGTTTCCCGCGTTAGTGGATGGCATGGACAACCGCGTGGAAGGCGAGTATTCAGGCTGGCCCGACCGGCTCTACCTGGTGAATCGCAGCGGAAAGATCGCGTACAAAAGCGGCGTTGGACCGGCCGGATTCAAGCCGGCGGAGCTGGAAGCCGCCATTCGGAAAGAGCTTGGAAGAACAGAGTAAGCCGGCCCCCACCAGCGAGAGTGGTGGGGCGCTGGCATTCATCAGAGAAGCTCTCGCCGGCACGCGCCGTGATTTCACGGAAGGCAGCATCCCGCGTGCCGTCATCCTGCTCGCCGTGCCGATGGTGCTGGAGATGTTCATGGAGTCGTTGTTCGGCTTCGTGGACATGCTCTTCGTGTCCAAACTCGGCGCCGAGGCTGTCGCCGCCGTCGCGCTCACCGAAGGCATCATGTCGCTGCTGTTCGGCGTCGCCGTGGGATTGAGCATGTCCACGACGGCAATGGTGGCGCGCCGTGTGGGCGAAAAAAACTGGGAAGAGGCGGGAACAGTGGCCGTACAGGCGATTTTCGTCGGGCTGGCTGTGGCGGGCGTGGTTGCCATCACAGGCGTGACTTTGGCGCCCCACCTGTTGAGCGGCATGGGCGCCGAGGAGAAGGTGATCGAAACCGGCACCGCTTTCACGCGCACACTGATGGGCGGGTCGGCCAGCGTCTTCCTTCTCTTTCTGCTCAACGCCGTGTTTCGCGGCGCGGGCGACGCCTCAATCGCCATGCGTTCACTGTGGCTGGCCAACGCAATCAACATCGTCCTCTGCCCCACGATGATTTACGGCTTGGGTCCCATCCCCGCCATGGGTGTACAAGGCTCGGCCATCGCCACTACAATCGGACGCTCCACCGGCGTGCTCTATCAGCTCTTCATGCTGACTTCGGGGCGCGGGCGCTTGCACGTTCAGCGGCACCATTGGAGGTTCAAACCGGACGTCATGCTGCGGCTGGTACGTATTTCGATTACCGGAATCGCGCAGGTGCTGGTGTCGTCGGCGAGTTGGATTTCCCTCATGCGGCTGATGGCTACGTTCGGCACCGCTGCGCTTGCCGGGTACATGATGGCGGTTCGTACCATCGTCGTCACGATTCTGCCCGCCTGGGGCATGGCGAACGCGGCGGCCACGCTGGTCGGCCAGAACCTCGGCGCGAACAAACCCGATCGCGCCGAACGAAGCGTAATGCTCGCGGGCCTGCTCAACATGAGCTTCCTTGGCTGCATCGGCCTGATTTTCTTCTTCTTCGCGCGGCCCATCATCGGCCTCTACTCGCACGATCCGGAAGTGATGCAGTACGGCATCGGTTGCCTGCGCATCGTCGCCTTCGGATATTTATTCTTTGGTTGGGGCATGGTGCTGGTGCAATCGTTCAACGGCGCGGGCGACACCGTTACACCGACCATCGTCAACATCTTCTGCTTCTGGCTTTGGCAAATTCCCATCGCCTACACGCTTTCCACCATCCTCGGCCACGGGCCGTGGGGCATCTTCTACGCCATTACCATCGCCCACTCCACGATGGCCGTCACGGGGTTCATACTCTTCCGCCGCGGGAAGTGGAAAATGGTAAGGGTTTGACGACGAACGTACCGGCGCGCCGCTTCTTCCAACGTAGCGGCCTGCTCTCGGAATGGCATCCACAATACGAGTTCCGCGCGGGCCAATTGGAGATGGCCGTGGCGGTGGAGAAGGCGCTTGCCGACGGACGCCATGCCATTATCGAAGCGGGCACGGGCACCGGTAAAACGCTCGCCTATCTGATCCCCGCGATCCTGTCCGGCAAACGCATCGTCATCTCCACCGGCACCAAAAACCTGCAGGAGCAACTCTTCTTCAAAGATGTTCCGTTTCTGCAGGAGATGTTCCACGGCCAACTGAAGATCTGCTACATGAAGGGGCGTAACAACTACGCCTGCCGCCAGAAAATCTACGACGCCGAGCGCGAGCCGATTCTCGCCGGCCTGGAAGAGGTAGCCGACTTTCAGATCATCCGCGAATGGGAGAAGACCACCGAATTCGGCGACCGCAGCGAAATCAAGACACTGCCCGCACACAGTGGCGCATGGCACAAGGTGGATGCCCGGCGCGAGCTGTGCAGCGGCCAGAAGTGCCTCCAGTTCGAGCGCTGCTTCCTCACGAAAATGCAGCAGCGCGCGCACGAGAGCGACCTGATCATCGTCAATCACCACCTCTTCTTCGCCGACCTTGCCGTGAAGGAAGAGGAGTTCGGCGGCGTCATTCCCGAGTACAACGCCGTAATCTTCGACGAAGCGCATGAGATTGAATCGGTCGCCGGACAATACTTCGGCCAAAGCGTGAGCAGCTATCAGGTGGAGGACATGCGGCGCGATGTCCTGCAAATGCTGCGGCGGAAGAGCCTCTCCTCGACCGAGCTGGAGCGCGTGCTGATCACCGTCTCCGAATGCTCTGACCGCTTCTTCGCCGGCTTCCCGGACCGCGAGGGGCGCACCGGCTTCCCCGATCCGAAAGAATACCTGCGCGAGGGCGAGAAGCCGTATCGCGAGTTCCTGGGTGCCCTTGAGCTGCTGCACACCGATCTGCAATTGGTGCAGGGAGCGCCGGAGGAGATGATCCCGCTGGTGCGCCGGGCCAAGGAGACGCAGATCAAGCTGCGCTCGTGGATGGAAGACCGCGACCCGAAGTACGTCTATTGGATGGAGCGCCGCACACGCAGCGTCTCGCTCGAGATGACGCCCATCGACGTCAGTTCGCTGCTGAGTGAGCGGCTGTTCGACAAGGTCTCAAGCGTCGTCATGACCTCCGCCACCCTCGCCGTCGCCGGTGAGTTCGACTTCGTTGAGAAGCGGCTCGGCGTGAAGAACGCCCGCTCGCTGGTGGTGCCCGGGCACTTCGACTATCCCAAGCAGGCCATTCTCTACGTGCCGCAACATCTGCCCGATCCGCGCGACGGCCGCTTCGTCGAAGAAGCCTGCAAAGAGGTGATCCGGCTGCTCATGATGACCCAAGGGCACGCCTTCGTCCTGTTCACAAGCTACGCGCAGATGCGCCAGTTTCACGACAAAATTTCGTTTGAGATTGAATTCCCCGTGCTGATGCAGGGTACCGGCCCCAACAATGCTTTACTCGAAGAGTTCAAACGCACACCCAATTGCGTTCTGTTCGCCACATCAAGCTTCTGGCAGGGCGTGGACGTGCCGGGCGAGCAGTTGCGCTGCGTCATTGTGGACCGTCTTCCCTTCGCCGTCCCCAGCGATCCCGTAGTGGAGGCGCGCGTACGCGCCGTTCGTGAAGCGGGCGGCAATCCGTTCTTCGACTACCAGGTGCCCGAAGCGGCGCTTTCGTTGAAGCAGGGATTTGGAAGGCTGGTGCGCACGCGCCAGGACAAGGGCGTGCTCGCGATCCTCGATAACCGGATCACCAAACAAAAATACGGGCAGGTATTCTTTGATAGCCTGCCCGATTATTCCTTCACGCTGGACGCAAGCGAGGTGGAGGAATTCCTCGCCCGCTAGTACAACAGCAGCTCAGCGGCCAAAATAGGCCGCATTGCGCTGCGTGAACTCATTCCATTTCTCAGGCAAATCGTCGAGCGCGAAAATCGCCGAGACGGGACACACGGGAACACAAGCGCCGCAATCGATACATTCGACAGGGTCGATGTAAATCAACTCTTCCGCTGCGTGCCTGGGATCGTCCTTTTTTGGATGAATGCAATCCACCGGGCATGCGTCCACGCATGCGGTGTCTTTAGTGCCAATACAGGGCTCAGCGATAACGTAGGCCATAGAAAACTCCTTTTGCCCGCACTGCTCCCAGAAACGGGCGGGAATCACCTTTTTAGCATAGGGACGGGGGCTCGCACAATTCGGCGTCCGGCCAGGTAGCCCTAGAGCCGGGCGTTTGCGCGGTACCACTCGATCGTGCGCCGCAGACCTTCTTCAAAACCCACGCCAGAGTGCCAGCCGAGTAGTTGCTCGGCCCTGGTGACGTCGAGCCTCCGCCGCGGCTGGCCGTTCGGTTTTTCGGTCTCCCAGACGATTCGCCCCTTAAATTCGCAAAGCCGTGCAATCAGCTCGACCAGATCGCGAATGGAGATCTCCGAGCCGCTGCCGAGATTGATCGGCTCGTTTCCGGAGTAGCGCTCCGCGCCTGCAATGAGGCCCTCAGCCGCGTCTTCGACATACAGAAACTCGCGCGTCGGAGTGCCATCGCCCCAAACGGCGATCTCACCCCGCCCCGCCGCTTGCGCCTCGATGCACTTGCGAATCAGCGCGGGAATCACGTGCGAGGTGTGCAGGTCGAAGTTGTCGCGCGGGCCATAGAGATTCACTGGCATCAGGAACACCGCGTCCATCCCGTATTGCTCGCGATAGCTCTGAACCTGCACAAGCATGGCCTTTTTCGCGATTCCGTAGGGTGCGTTCGTCTCCTCGGGATAGCCATTCCACAGATCGTCCTCGCGGAACGGCACCGGTGCGAACTTCGGATAGGAACAGATGGTGCCCGCGACGATGGTTTTCTCGACGCCGGTGCGGCGCGCCTCTTCGATGAGCTGAATGCCCATGATGGCGTTCTCGTAGAAGAAGAGGCCCGGGTTGTCTTTGTTCGCGCCGATGCCGCCCACAACCGCGGCGAGGTGAAAGAGCACTTGCGGGCGGGCATCGCCGAACATCTTCGCCACGCCGGTAGCGGTCGTGAGATCGTAGTCGCGCTTGCGGGGAACAAACACATCCTGGCAGCCGCGCTCGCGCAGCTTATCCACGACGAACGATCCCAGGAAGCCGCCGCCTCCCGTCACGCAAACTCGCTTCGTGGTCAAATCCAGCATCGGTCCTCAACTCTCCTTGAGTTCGTCGACGGGCCTCAGGATTCCCTGCCGGCGGCGTTCCAGGCTCTGCAGCTCGGCATCCACCATGATGGCCACCAGTTGGGCAAACGTAGTTGTATGGCGCCAGCCTAGCTCCCGTTCCGCCTTGGAAGGATCGGCCTGCAGCGCGTCCACCTCTGCCGGGCGCAGATAGCGTTCGTCCATCTCCACATAATCGTTCGCATCCAGACCCACGTGTGCGAACGCCATGTCGAGGAACTCGCGCACGCTGTGCATTTCGCCCGTCCCGATCACATAGTCGTCCGGCTTATCCTGCTGCAGCATGCGCCACATCGCTTCGACGTACTCGGGAGCGAATCCCCAGTCGCGCTGAGCGTCGAGGTTTCCCATGTAGAGCTTCTGCTGCAGTCCCATCTTGATGTGAGCCACGGCGCGCGCAATTTTCCGCGTCACGAAGGTTTCACCACGTCGCGGCGACTCATGGTTAAAGAGGATGCCGCTCACCGCGTACATCTTGTAGCTCTCGCGGTAGTTCACCGTGATGGAGTGGCCGAACAGTTTGGCGCAGGCGTAGGGGCTGCGGGGATGGAACATCGTGGTTTCGTTTTGCGGCGGATGCGTGGAGCCATACATCTCGCTGGAACTCGCCTGATAAAATCGCGTCTTGATCCCCGTCTGGCGGATGCTTTCGAGCAGCCGCAGCGCCCCGGTGGCCGTGACGTCGGCCGTGTACTCGGGGATGTCGAAGCTGACGCGCACGTGGCTCTGCGCGGCCAGGTTGTAGACCTCGTCCGGGCGGATGTCATAGAGCAACCGCGACAGGCTGGAAGCGTCGGCGAGGTCGGCGAAGTGCAGGTAGAAGCGGGCCTTTTCTTCGTGCAGGTCGGCGTAGATGTTGTCGACGCGGCCGGTGTTGAAGCTGGAGGAACGGCGTTTGATGCCGTGCACTTCGTAACCCTTCTGCAGCAGCAATTCGGCTAAATAGGAGCCATCCTGTCCGGTGACCCCGGTGATGAGAGCTTTGGGCATGATTCGAGCGGGGCGGCGAATGACGCCCTGATAAGAGAGTAGCGCCCGGCGGCGATCTGTCGCTATTTGCCGATGCAAAACGTGGAAAATATTCGGTTCAGAATGTCGTCGGCGGTAGTCTTGCCGGTGATTGCGTCAAGCGGTTCCAGCGCGGCGTAGAAATCGAGAAGAAGCATCTCATGCGGCAGGCTCTGGCCGAGCGCGGCGCGGCCCTGGCGCAGAGCCTCGAGCGCCTCGCGGAGCAGGCGCTCATGACGGATGCTCGTGATGAAGCCCGATTCGATCTCCAGGCGGCCTTCGGGGGAGGCGGCATCGACGATTTTCTGTCGAAGTATGTCGATTCCGGCCCCGGTGTGGGCGGAAATGGGAAGCAGTTCGCCAGGCGGTTCGAAGGCGTACGGCAGGTCGCACTTGTTGCCGAGCAGCAGGTAGCGCCCCTGTTCCCGGGCGCGCTCCAGGATACCCGCGTCGTCGCTGGAGAGGGGCTGCGACAGGTCCCATACGACCAGCGTCACGTCGGCGTCGGCCATCGCCTGCAGGCTGCGCTCGATGCCCAGGCGCTCCACCAGATCCTGACCCTCGCGAATGCCCGCCGTGTCCACGAGCCGGACGGGAATGCCGTCGATCGAGGCCGTCTCGCTCACAGTGTCGCGCGTCGTTCCTGCAACTTCGGTGACGATCGCCCGGTCCTGTTCGAGCAGCCGGTTGAACAGGCTGCTCTTGCCCACGTTCGGCCGCCCGGCGATGGCAAGCGTGATGCCGGAGGTGACCAGTTTCCCCCACGAGAAGCTGCGCACCAGGCGATCCAGCTCGGCTTGAAGCGGAGCGATCCGGGCGGCAATCTGGTCGTCGGTGGCGACCGAAATATCATCCTCGGCAAAATCGATGCCCGCTTCGAGCAGCGCTATCAGGTCGATGAATTGCTGCTTCAGCGGCTGCAGAGTGCGAGCGAGCGAGCCCTCGCTCTGGCGGGCCGCCACGCGAGCCTGGTAAAGCGTGGTCGATTCGATCAGATCACGCACGGCCTCGGCCTGCGGCAAGTTAATGCGGCCGTTCAGGAAGGCGCGCAGCGTGAACTCTCCCGGCTCTGCCAAGCGCGCACCCGCCGAGCATGCGCGATCCACCGCGTGGCGTAGAATCACGGGCGAACCGTGGCAGGAAATTTCGACGACGTCCTCGGCCGTGAAGCTGCGCGGTGCCGCGAAGTAAGTGGCCAGAATCTCATCGACCGGTGAGCCGTCCTCAGCCGTCAATTGGCCGATGCGAACCGTCCAAGGAATCCAATCGGTGCCTGCGGAAAACTGCAGGATTTGACCGGCCACCGTCCGCGCGGCCACGCCGCTGATGCGCACGACACCGATGCCGCCGCGGCCGGAAGGGGTGGAAATGGCAACGATCGTGTCGCTGGGGTTCAAATGCTAGTGCCGCGGACCACGGTCTCCGCCGCCGCCCGGTCCGCCACGGCGATCTCCGCCGGGCCCGCCGCGTCCACCGCCAGGACCACCACGACGGTCGCCACCGCGTCCACCACGATCGCCACCGCGCGGGCCGCCTGGGCCCCCACGGCCGCCACCGGGACCACCTCGGTCGCCGCTACGTCCGCGCGGAGGCGGTGGAGAAGCGGGCCGGGGCGACGACGGCATATCGGCGGGATAGATCACCACATTGCGGCGAGGTTCCATGCCCTCGCTCTCGCTGCGGATATCGGTTTGGCCGCGCAAAACAAGGTGAATTAGCCGGCGCTCGCGGCTCGACATCGTATTGAACCGGAACGGCCGGTGCGCCTCGCGCACCTGATCGGCCGCGAACAACGCGTTGGCGCGGAGCTCTTCAATGCGCATCAGGCGCATATCGTCGATATCGAAACGGATCCGGCTATGGTCGTCGTGCGGAATGCGCAACGCTTCGATGGTGAGGTGCTCCAGGGCAAGCAGCGCCTCGGCGCGGTTTTCCTGTAACAACTCGATATCACGTCCCGAAAATCGGACCACAATGTCCGGATTTTCAATTTCGGGATGGGGATCGTTCCCAACGGCCTGGTCTACTTTGAGGTCCCAGCCGGCGATTCCGAAGATCTTCTCCAGAAACGCTTCAATCTTCGGACCATGCTCGCCTAGGGTGTATTTGCGGTCGCTCACACTCACATCCCGTTCGGAAAGAATCTCGCAGGCGGGGCCTTACTTCTTGGGGTTCCGCTTGGCTGCCGGCACAACTGTCGCAGGCGCGGGAGCAGGGGCGATCCGGTTGAAAAACCACTGCTGAAGCAAGCCAACCAAGTTGCCGGTCAACCAGTATAACACCAGGCCGCTGGACTGCCCGTAGAACATGAAACCAAGGAATAACGGCATCAGCATCATCACCTTCTGCTGCGACGGGTCGCCGGAGGTGTTGGGCGTCATCCGTTGCAAAACGAACTGCGATGCGATCATCATCACCGGCAATACGCGGATGGCGATGTCCTCCGGCCGCGATAGATCCGTCACCCACAGCCAGTGAGCCCCGCGCATTTCGATGGAGACGCTGAGAACCTTGTAGAAGGCGATGAAAAAGGGAATCTGCAGCACCATCGGCACGCAGCCGGAAGCCGGGTTGACCCCATGCTTCTTGTACAGCGCCATGATCTCTTCGTTCTGCTGCTGCTTCTTCGGATCGCGCATGCTCATCCCGGCATACTTGTCGTTGATCCGCTTCACCTCAGGTTGGATCACGCTCATGGAGCGCATCGACTTAAGCGAGGTGAACTTCAACGGAAGCATGATGAAGTTGATGATGACCGTGAGCAGAATGATCGCCCAGCCGTAGTTGTGAACGTACTTGTCGTTCATCCAGTTCAGGGCCAGAAATAGCGGCTTGGCGATCACGCCAAACCAGCCCCAATCGACCAACTGGTCCAGGCGTGGCGAGATGGAGCGCATCAGGTCGAGATCTTTCGGGCCGAGGAAGAACTGGAACTGGTTGGAGGCCTCGCCGCCCACGGCGACTCCGGCGAAAAGATCTTCTTTCGCGTCGATGGCGTTGGGCAGCTTGTCGTTGACGAAGTGAACTTCGACAGGGGAGTTCTCTTCGGGCAGGGCGACAGCGGCAAAGTACGTGTCCTGGATGCCGGCAAAGGCGTAGTTGCCGCGCTCGATCATCACGCCGCCCTTCACATCGCTGCCAGCGTGGCTGATGAGCTTTTGCGCGTCGCGGTCGTAGTAGACCGCGTGTTGAGAAGCCGCCGCGCCGATCACTGTTTCATCGCCGAACCCGCCGCGCCAGCTCAGCAGGTGCTGCCGTGGCGCATTCCCTTCGCGCAGTTCGCTGGTGACGCGCGCCAGGTAGCTCTTGCTCGAAAACCGGAACGCCTTCTTCACGTAGGTGCCGGCCGACGAATACTCAAATTCGATGCCCAGGTTGTCGGCCGACGGTTTGGCCGCGAAGAGGGCTTTGTTGATCTCATGCGCGCCCTTCCCGTCGCGGTAGCGGATGGCGAACGGGCCGTTCACCTTACCCTGGGCGCGGGAATTCACTACTTCGAGCGGCTTGCCCTTGCTGTCTTTGTAGTTCTTGAGCAGCCAGCTCTTCACCAGCGCGCCGCGATTGGTGAAGGTGATCTTGTACAGATCGGTGTCGATGAAATAGTCCTGCTCGCGCTCGGCAATGACTGTCGACGTGGCGGCAGGCGCCGCCGATTTTGCACCAGGCTTTGCACTGGGCTTCGCGGCTGGCTTGGTTTCCGCCGGAGCCGGGGGCGCGGTAGCCGCGGGCGCTGTCGCCGCCGTGATGTTCGGGGCCTTCTTCTGCGGTTCGGGAGGCTTCGGCAGGATGTACTGCGACACCAGCAACACCACGCCCATCAGTCCGAAGGCGATCAACAGGCGCGTCTCCATGGCGAGCTCTTTTTTCGGAGCGTTCAGAGACTTCTGACCGCCTGAGGGTGGCTGAGGCGTCAGCTCGCCGGAATTCTGTTCACTCATGGTACGGGATCGAAACCGCCTTCCTGAAAGGGATGGCACCGGGACAGGCGCCGAAGACCAAGCCACACGCCGCGTGCGACGCCATGGCGATTAACCGCTTCGGCCATATAAACCGAACAAGTGGGGTGAAAACGGCACGCGTTGGGAAGATAGGGAGAGAGCCACTGCTTATACAAACGAAGAAGGGCGACTACCAAGTTCCGCATACGCGAAAAACCCTTTCCACTTCCCGCCGTAGTTCTGGGAACGGAGCCAGTAGAACGGAGTTCCTGGGGTGGAACACCAAATCGCGGCCGGCCGACAGGTGGTGCAGCTCCAGCCGCACGGCTTCCCGCATCCGCCGCCGGATCCGGTTCCGGATCACGGAGTTGCCCAGCCGTCTGGGAATTGTAAAGCCAATGCGTGCAAGCCGAGAGCCCGGATCAACCGCGCAAATCGCCATGAAAAACGGACCGCTGACCTTTTTTCCATGATCGTAGATCCGCTTAAATTCAGCGGTTTTCAGCAGCCGGGCAGATTTCGGAAACGAATGGCCGGAGCGTGGCTGAACCGCTTTAGCGCTTGCCGTATCGGACGTTTCGTTCGTCGCTAACGGAGAGCTTCCAGCGGCCTTTCGCCCGGCGGCGCGAGAGGACAGCCTGCCCATCCTTGGTCTCCATGCGCACACGGAACCCATGCGTCTTGGCCCGCTTGCGATTATTTGGTTGAAAAGTACGTTTCGGCATTGTGGTTCTTCTTTCTCAGAGACGCGCCTGCCCACAAACAAACACAAGGGAAGACACACAAACCCTGAGGTTCGGCAAAAGCCGAATCCACAGGATAACAGATTTCTGTCCAGGGCACAGGATCTGTCGACGCCAGCCTCGCACCCGGACTGATTACCCTGCACGGGCACAACGAAGAGGAAGGCGACCCGGAATTCCTAGATCCCGTCATCACCTCGTTCCTGGTCACGGTGCTCACCGACGCCACGTTCGACGTCTATTGGCGGTTTGGCACCGACGACGACGATGCCAGCTACGATCCCTTCGGTTACTACCTGAACGGATCCTACTTCCAATTGACCGATGATAATTTCGGCGCTCAATCGGGATTCCAGAGCGTCGGGCTGGTCGCCGGCGACGTTTTCGGCTTCTATTCGAATGCCACGGACAACTGCTGCGGCGCATCGCACACGCAGATTTCCGGCTATCCGATCGGCGACGTACCGGAACCGTCCAGAGTCTTTCTGGTTGCAGGCGGGCTGGGTGCTTTAAGGATTCCGCCGCCGCCGCGCACACTGACCGCTGCGCGTTCTGTCACGTCCATTTCACGGCGCCTGTTTCCTTGCGTTCGGCTTTGATACCGTATTGGGGCAGGTTCACTCAGCCATGGAACAAGAAAACTCTCGCCGCACATTCCTCAAGTCGGCCACCACCGGAGCGCTTGCTACCGGCGCGGCTCCGTCCATATTGGGC
>JBDTVQ010000073.1:0-20527 GCA_040007195.1 Acidobacteriota bacterium
CGGCCTTTCGAATCGGCACCGCCCATTGGAAGGAGTTGTCGAAGATCAGCACGCCTACCAGGTCAATCGGCCGCAGGTTCTCCACCACGCCGATCGCCGCAATGCGCGCCAGTTCCATCTTCTTGCCTTCCATCGACGACGACTTGTCCACGATCAGCACCACGCACGTGCCTTCAGGCGACCGCGGCGGTGCGAGCTTCGCGGGAAGCACGCGGTCCAGCGCATCTTCTATGCCCTTCTTATCGAGGTACACATTGCGGTCGCCGCCGATCACCAGCAGCCCACCGCCCTGCTGTACAAAGGCCTCAAGCTCCGCCTTGCTCGACGTCGGCAGGGACTCCAGATCCCAGTTGTTCAACACCATCACTTGGTAGGCATCGACCGGCGTAGTGGGCCATCGCCCGCCCTCGGTAATGTCGAACTGCGATTGCTGTAGCGCCTGCTTCAGATGTGAGTCCGTTCCCGCTGGATCCTGGCTGAGCAACAGCAGCTTCGGCCTTCGCAGCGTTACCGCCTGCGTGAACCGCACCTCGCCCAGGTCCTCGGCGCGTAGCGAGCCGCTCAACTCCACCACGCCCGCCGCCGCAAGACTCGCCTGAAGCCGCAGGTTGTTCTCACCCGCTGTCAGTTCCGCCGCTGTCTCTCCCAGCGTTCGCCCTTCGGCCGTCAGCTTCACCGTCGCCTTCGATGCCTTGGGCGACTGCACCACCAACTCAATCGGAAACCGCTCGCCCGTGAACGCCACGGCAGGCATGCGAATACTCTCCAGGCGCAGCGCCGGACGCTCACGCCCGTTCAGCAGGTATGTGTCCACCGGCACGCCCAGCGACCGCGCCTGCCACACCGCGCGCGTCACGCTGCCTTCGTTCTCGTTGCCGTCGCTGATCAACGCAATGCGCGGCACCAGCCCTTCCGGCGAGGCCGCCGCCGCGTCCCGTATCGCTGCTTCCAGATCGGTCGCGCGTCCGCCCGCTCCTGAGGTCAGCTTCAATTCGAACTTTCCCGCCACCTCGGCCGGGCTCAACGAACGCACGCGCCGCGCAAACGGCAGGACCATGATCTCGTTCCGGCCACGCGCCTTCTGCAGGGCTCCAATAATCGACCCCTCCTGCGCCAGGTCCTTTTCCGACACGCTCGCCGACGTATCGGCCAGCACCGTCAGCGCCACCTTCGTCTCGCTCACGCTCATCACCGGACCGGCCAGCGCCAGCGCGATCAACGCAAAGCAGGCCGCCTTCAATACCAGCGCGCGCTTGCGCGTCACCATCGGCCACTGATGCCACATCCAGATTAGCGGCACCGGCACCAGCAATAAACACCACAGCCGCTCGAAAGTCACGAGGCCCTCCTGTGCAGCCGGTTCCACAACGGCATCTGCCGCAACGAGCCCACGCGTCCGGAACCCGCCGGCGCAAACAACAGCCAGTCGAGAAACAGTCCCAGCGCTCCCAGCGCCGCCAGCCACGGCCACAAATCCCGCGCCTGTGCCAGTCCGCCCACTCTTGACGGTACGCCGCGCTTCACCTTCTCCGGCGGCGTCCACAATGCTTCGGGAACGTCCGGCAGAGCCAGCGAAAACGTCTGCTCGCGCTCGTTCTGCGTCACATGCACGGTGCCTGTTTGGGCGCTATAAAATCGCAGCTGCCCTTCGCGAACCGTGAACGGCAGCGCCTGGCCACTCTCGTTGATCACGCGCACTCCGCTCGGATCGCCTGCCTGCACCGGAGCCGTCACCGCGCCCACTGAACCCGCGAACACTTCGGACTTTCGAAACGCCTCCGGCGCGAACCAGCGCAGCACGTTCGCAAACAGCAGCGGCGTCGCCAGTTCGAACTTCAGTTGGCTCCGCAACGGATGAAATCCGGCTACCACCAGCTTCGGCTGACCCGCCACCTCATGCGCCACCAGCACCGCGCCCGACGCCGTATAGGCCACACCTGTATCGCCCGCGCCAGGCTTGTACGCCATTGCCTGGACCAGTCGAAAGTCCTGCGCCCGCAACCCCGCTGATAAAGGATGCCGCGGCTCCCAGCGCTCGATGCGCTCCGTCACCCCGCTCTTGACCACCGGCACCGGCGACTGATCCGCGGGTGGCTCCAGCAACAGCGACGGACCTTTGAATCCACCGCGCGGCACAAACCGGTCATACACGGCCACACCCTCGGGCGCCTGTGCCACACACTGTGCCCGTGACCGCATCGTCACCGTCAGCATCGGCAGGCTGCCAAACAGCGGCTTCAATAGCTCCGGCTCATCGCTGCACACGGTCAACTGCAACTCCGGCTGCGCCGGCATCTCCAGCACGGCGCGATCGTCGCCGCTGAACCGGTCGCCCCGCGTCCGCACCCGCGCCTCCAGCAACCCCGCTGCCCGCGTCCGATAAGTAATCGCCGTCTCCACTTCCTGCCCCGGTGCCAGCTCCAGCACGCGCCCACCCGCCGGCGACCCGCCAAACAGTAAGGTCAACTCAGCCGAATGAGGTCGCGTCCCATAGTTCCGCACCGACACCAGAATCTTCCACAAACCCGGATCCTCCGGCGATGGCCGCAGCCCCAGTTTGCGAATACCCACGTTCTCCGGATTGCCCTTCGGTGCAAGTACGCGCAGGTTCGCCGGCCACTCCGCCGGCATCGTAGCTTCGCTCGTCAACGCCCTGCCGCCGCCCGCCAGCACGATCTCGCCTGCCTGCCGTGCCTGCCGCCACTGCGTGCTCCGGGCAAACTCCATCGCCTGCGCCAGGTTCAACGCCGATGCGCCCGCCCGCGCCCTGCGGATCGCCTCTTCCACCTTGCGCCGGTCCGATTCGAAGGCCGTCACCGGAGTCGCCAGGCCATCGGCATAAACAACCATCACCCGGTCCACGGCCGGCAGCGCCCGGACATAAGCCAGCGCCATGCCCTTGGCTTGATCGAGCAGCGATTGCGTTCCGCCGTCCACAGTCGATCGCGCCGCCGCCCACGCCGACGTGTCGAGCAGCAGCACATGGTCCCGCGACCCCGTTTCGCGGCTGCCCCACCGCAGTTGGCTGATTGCCAGCAGAATCAGCGCCATGCTTAGCAGTTGTAGCAGCAGCGAAGGCCATTGCCGGATGCGCCGCCGTTGCGCCGATTCCACCGGCCGCCGCGCTTCGTTCCAAAACCGCAGCGTGGCTACCAGCACCGTGCGCCGTGAACGATCCAGCAGGTACAACGCAACCACCACTACCGAGGCGGCCGAGAAGATCCCGACGAACTCCACGAGGCTGAGATTCAGCAGATGCATAGGCGCTGCCTACCTGACTCCTTGGACGCGCACCAGTGGGCCAAAGACAGCCTCTTCCACCGGCGTCGAAGAAGAAATCGCCGCATACCGCCCGCCGTGGCGTAGCGCCGTCCGCCGCAACTGCTCACTCCATTCGTCAAACGCCGCCGTATACCGCTCCCTCGCATCGGCGTCGAAGTTCATCTCTAACTTCCCGCCCGTTTCCGCCTCCTGCAACTCCAGTTCTCCATCCCAGGGCGGCGTGCGGTCTTCGTCCGCGAACACCTGGACCAAGAGCAGTTCATGCCCGAACTCCGCCAGGTAGTCGAACGGCTTGGTGTCCTCGGCTTCGGTAAGGAAATCTGAAATCACAATCAGCAGACCACGCTGCGAATAGCGTTCGACAAACTGTTTCGACACGGCCAGGAAATCCGTTGTGCCGCCAGGCTTTAGGGCGCTGATGAAGTCGCTCACAGGCCCGAAACGGTGGCGCCCGCCCGAGGCCACCTTCGCGTCGCCCAACACGTTTGAGAAAGGATGCAGGATGATCGTATCCAGCCGCACCAACCCCACATACGCCAGCGCCGCCGCCAGCCGCCGCGCTGAGGCGAACTTCTCCTCCGTCGGCGCTCCCATCGATGCGCTGGAATCCAAAAGCAGCCGCACCGGTACCCGCGGCTCAATCTGAAACATCTTCAGAAACATCTTTTCCAGGCGCATGTAGGCGCGCCAGTTCACCGCGCGCAAATCGTCGCCGTGATGGAAGTGGCGGTGGTCGAGAAACTCCTGCCCCGGACCGGCAAACCGCGACGCATTGTGCCCGCCCACGATCCCGCCGAACGACTTCTGCCAGTGGATGGCAAGCCGCTCCAGGCGCTCCAGAAAATGTCTATCGATGAGTGGACCTTGGGCCAAGTTCGCTGCCGCCTTCGCGTTGCTTAGTTGCCCGCAGTCTTCGCGGAAGCGGGTATCGACGCGATCACGCGGTCGAGCAGCGTCTCTGTGCCCATCCCGTCGGCGTGTGCGTCGAAGTTCAGAATGATGCGATGACGCAGCACGGAAGGCGCCACGTGCTTTACATCGTCCACACTCAGGTGGAATCGTCCCTTCATGAGGGCCAAAACCCGGCCGCACTCCACCAGTGCCTGCGCGCCGCGCGGCGAACTGCCATACCGGATGTATTTGCGCGTCGATTCCGGCGCATTGGACGAGGTCGGCTGCGTGGCCATAACCAGGTCGATCGCGTAGTCCTGTACATGCTGCGCCACCATCACCTGGTGGCCCACGCGCCGCAGTTCGAGAATCTCGTCGCGCGCCAGCACCTGCTCCACCGTCGCTTCTTCCTTCACGATCGTCCGTTCGACGATGCGATTCAATTCGTCGCGCGACGGATAGTCGACCAGAATCTTCATCAGGAACCTGTCCAATTGCGCTTCAGGCAGCGGATAGGTGCCTTCCATCTCAATCGGGTTCTGCGTGGCCATCACCAGGAACGGCGCTTCCAATTGGTGCGTAGTATGGCCGCTGGTGACCGTGCGCTCCTGCATGGCCTCGAGCAGCGCCGACTGCGTCTTCGGCGTCGCGCGGTTAATCTCATCGGCCAGCACCAGGTTCGAAAAGATCGGACCCGGTTGGAACCGGAGCGCTTTCGTTCCACGTTCGTCCGATTCCATCATCATGCTGCCGACGATATCGCCGGGCATCAGGTCGGGCGTGAATTGAATGCGGGAATATTTCAGGTTCAGGACCCGTCCGAGGGTGCGCAGGAGCGTCGTCTTTCCCAACCCCGGCACCCCTTCCAGCAGCACGTGGCCACCGGCAAGCATGCAGATCAGGACTCCATCGACAACTTCCTGTTGCCCCACAATGATTTTGCCGATTTCACGGCGGACTTGATCCAGTTGCGCAGTCGCGGACTGCAATGCGGCGTCAGTAGGCACGTGACTATTGTATGCAAGGGGACAGGCTTGGCGCGGCCCCTTTTTTGAAGGAGGGGGTTAGCAGCGCTGCGCCGCGAGTGCTTCGCCGAATGCGTTGGCGTGATGCTCGACGATTTGGGACATTTCCAACAGCGCCGCGCGAGCGATCCGCTCGGAGTGCTTGGAAGCGATTGCGTACTGCACATTCAGCCAGCGGAAGTTCAGGCCCAACATCGCCCGTTCGAGAACGTAGCCGTCGGAATCTTCGTCGCCGCTCCCGCTTACTCGATTGCTCAGCAGACCGCTGATCTTCTGATAATCCCGTTGCAGGTCTTCACGCAGAGTCGCCAGCGCCGGAGCCTCAGCCACGGCCAGGCTCTGCTGCACCCTCATGAAGTTCAATTCTTTCGACCGCGCGATGTCTACTGCATAGCTCTGAACGGTCTTCGTGTTCAGGATCAACATGCAGCTGTAACGGAACCAGTACACGAACAACCCAACCGATACTGCGATGATGATCGAGCTTGCGAGCATTCTCGTCCGTTCCTAAGCGTCTTGGCTTCTACTTGCTTCCCCCTGCTTGTCACAGGTGGGTCGTCTTCCGTCACAGGCAGAATAACACCACTACAATTGAGATCACAATGAACATTCGTGGTTCTAAGTGTGTTTCTCCGAGGTACTACGAATGCGGAATACGCACCCGTTTTCGTTACAGCATTTAATCTCTTTGCGCGAATGTCTAAACGCCTGTCTCTTCAAACACCATATCGGCCGATTTACGGCCTTTGCTAAGGCAATATTGGTCGTACAGCGTCAAGTAACTAGCCGTCACATATTCCTCAACGGGGAAGCCCATCTCGCCAGCTAACCGGTCGATCCAGTCCGGCTCCCCTTCTAATTCGAGATAGACGCCAATCGGCGTCTCATCCAACATCGCCAACCCCTCTTCGGCCTCGCGTCTAAAGACTGTGCGGTACTTTTCATAGCGGAGTACTGGCGTAAGGCCCACCGCCCTAAGTACCGCTATCAATGGCTCCGCATCGGCCACCTCCGTCTCCAGTTCCGGGCGAAACTTATGCAAGCTGCCGGCCAAAGTTCCCACCCGCTCGCCGCCTTTGCGCTTGTAAGTCAGAACCACCTTGCCGCCGTAATGCCGTACACGCACCAACTCCCCCCGCGCTTTCAGCCGCCCCTCACCGTCGTCGAACAATGAATTCTGCTCGAGATCTCGCGGCTGCCATTCGAGGAATCCGGCCGCCATCAGCTTGGCGCGCCCCTCGCCGGCCGAGGCGAGCTTCAGCTTAATCTCAATCTCCTGGCCGCTTTCAATACCGCCCATTTCCTTCGTCCTTTCACCCAACCACTGTGCGCCTTCACCCGGGCCGGGGAATCCGGCTCATCTCCGCGGGGTGTTCCCGCCTGAAGGTCCACGATTTTACTCGCGTATTCGATCTCTCTCACTTTGGCACGAGAACTGCACTCTCACGAGCAACATGCATCGATCGCAAAGATCGATACGATACTGGCGACGAATCCCAGTTTGTCGCCTGCCCCTCAATATGAGGTCCCGGGTTGCCCAGGCCCGGGACCTCGCGTTCTTTAGGGACCATTCATCCAGGCGCCAAATCGGCAGACTACTATAGAAATCGAACTACGTGGCTCGCGCATAGGACCTCAACAGTATGGATTCGCCAGTTGCCCTCCATCGCCTTCACTTTGCCTTCACCATCACCTATCACTACCTCTTTCCGCAGCTGACGATGGGCCTGGCGCTCATCATCTTTTACTGGAAGACACGTGCCTGGCGCATGGCCGCGAGCGACCCCACCGGCGCCGCGCACCTGGACCAGACAGCCCGCTTCTGGCTGAAGATCTTCGGACTCAATTTCGCCATGGGCGTCGTCACCGGCATCCCGATGGAATTTCAGTTCGGCACCAACTGGTCGAAATTCTCCGGAGCCGCCGGCGGCGTAATCGGTCAGACTCTGGCCATGGAAGGCATGTACAGCTTCTTTCTCGAATCGACATTCCTTGGCATTCTGATTTACGGCGAGCAGCGCGTCAGCCGCTTCGTGCACTGGCTCGCCTCACTTGGCGTCTTCCTCGGCTCCTGGCTCAGCGGATTCTTTATCATCGCCACCGACGCCTGGATGCAGCATCCGGTTGGCTACAAAATCGATGAGCACGGAAAGATCTCGCTCGAAAGCTTCTCCGCGCTGATGTTCAACCCGTGGACCTTCTGGCAATACCTGCACAACATGATCGGCGCGGTCGTCACGGCGAGCTTCGTCGTCGCCTCCATCGGCGCTTACTATCTGCTGGCGGGCAAGCACGAGGCATACGCCCGGACGTTTCTGCGCACCGCCGTAGTCACCGGATTCCTCGCCTGCATGTTGATGGCATTTCCCACCGGGGACGGCCAGGGCCAGATGATCGCCAAACATCAGCCGGTGACGTTAGCCGCGATGGAAGGCCACTTCGAGACCGGGCCGGCCGCGCCGATGGCGATCCTGGGCCAGCCCGACGTGAACGCCGGCCGGCTCGATAACCCGTTCACGATCCCCGGCGTACTCAGCATGATGACCTATAAGAGATGGAGCGCCGAGGTGCGCGGGCTGAACTCGTTCCCCCGCGACGAATGGCCCGACCAGATTCCGCTGCTCTTCTATAGCTTCCACATCATGGTCGGCCTGGGCACGATCTTTATGGGGGTGATGACGCTCGCCGTGATCCTGCTCTGGCGCGGCAAGCTGTTTACCTTCCGGCCCATGCTGTGGGCGCACATGCTGCTGCTGCCGTTTCCGTATATCGCCAATACAGCCGGATGGATGACGGCCGAGTTGGGCCGCCAGCCCTGGCTGATCTACGGCCTGATGCGCACCGCCGATGGCGCTTCGATGCAGGTATCGAGCGGCAACACGATGTTCACCCTGCTTGGCTTCATGGGCATCTATCTCACGCTCGGCGTGCTCTTCCTGTTCCTCGTGCATCGAGAGATCGAGCTAGGTCCAGCCCACGCCGCCGAAGGGGGCCATTAGGAGACCGCCATGGAAACACTCTGGTTCATGATTGTCGCCGTGATGATTGCCGCCTACGTCGTGCTCGACGGATTCGATCTGGGCGCCGGTTTCGTAAGCGCCTTTGTCGCCCGCACCCCAGGTGAACGCCGCGCCGTGATTGGCGCCATCGGTCCGTTCTGGGACGGCAATGAGGTTTGGCTGTTGGCAGGCGGCGGCGTGCTCTACTTTGCCTTCCCCAAGTTGTACGCATCGAGCTTCGCCGGCTTCTACCTGCCGTTGATGATGGTGCTGTGGTTGCTCATTCTGCGCGGCATTGCCATCGAGTTCGGCAGCCACCTGAAGGATCCGCTCTGGCGCAGCTTTTGGGACACAGGCTTTGCCGTGGCGAGCATCCTGTTGGCCGTCTTCTACGGTGCTGCACTGGGGAACGTCGTGCGCGGCGTGCCGCTCGACAAGGACGGCGTCTTCTTTCTGCCGTTATGGACCAGTTTCACCACAACCGGCGACCTTGGCATTCTCGATTGGTACACGATCTTGGTTGGCGTTTTAGCCGCGGCCACGCTCGCGCTTCACGGAGCGCTCTGGGTGAGCTATCGTGTCGTGGGTTCGCTGCAAGTGCGTACCGCCGCCTTCGCGCAAAAGGTGATGATCGTTGTGGTCGTTCTCACCGCCGCTGTTTCGGCGATCACATTCCAGGTGCAGCCGATGGCGGCTGCCAGCCTAGCTATCCGCCCCTGGAGTTTTGTCTTTCCACTGTTGACCCTTGCCGGGCTCGTGGTAATCGCCGTCAGCTTGCGCCGGAAGGGCGGGGAACTACACGCGTTTCTCGGTTCCTGCTTATTTATCGTAGGGATGCTTACTAGCGCCGCGAATAGCGTTTATCCGTTTGTGCTGCCCGCGCGGCCAGATCCGCAACGGGGACTCACCATCTTCAACTCGAGCACTTCAGATTACGGGTTGTCCGTCGCGCTCTATTGGTGGGTGCCCGCGTTAGTGCTGACAACTGCGTACTTCGTCTTCCTATTCCGCCGGTTCAAAGAAAAGGTGGAGGTGGTGGAGGCTGATTGACGCTTACGGTCACCCGTCCGCGCCCGCAGTTAGCCGGCCACCACTTTTTCCGCTTCCACCACACTGGCCACGGCGTGAATCACGCCCGCGATACGCACGGCGGCGAGCACCTGTTCCTGCGTCATGCCCTTCTCTTTGACCACTGACTCATGTGAGCCGACACACGCCTGGCAGTTGTTGATCGCCGATACGGCAAGGCACCATAATTCAAAGTCGACCGGATCCGAGCCGTGCGTGCGGATCGCGTTCATGCGCAGGCGTGCGGGAATCGTCTTGTACTTCTCATCGCTCACCAGATGCAGAAACCGGTAGTAGATATTATTCATGCCCATTACGGTCGCCGCCGATTGGGCTGCTGTGAACGCGGTCGGGTTCAGCTTCTGCTTCGCTTCATTGGCGATGGCTGCCAGCAGCGTCGGCGAGCCTGCCGCCATTGCGCAGGCAAGCGCCGTGCCCCAGAGCTGTTGCTCGTTCAATTCGGGCTGAGCGAGCACATTGCCCAGGTTCAACTTCATGTCTTTTGCATAGTCGGGGAGCGAGTCCCGCAGGTGTTCTAAAGTCATAGGGGTTCCTCTCATCGGATGCGCGGTCCGGGTGTTCCGATGCGCAGAGTGGGGTGCTCCACGGCGGGCCGCCAATAAAAAAACGGGGACGGTGTTTCCGCCCCCGTTTCAGTTGCACATGCGTGGCCGTCAGACCTTCAACGTCTCTTGTCCCTTGGTCCAATTGCAGGGGCAGAGTTCGTCGGTTTGCAGGGCGTCGAGCACGCGCAGCACTTCGTTCGGGTTGCGGCCCACGCTTAAATCCGTGACCATCACGAAGCGGATCACGTTGTCCGGATCCACGATAAAGGTCGCGCGCTGGCAGACGCCGGCATTGGGATCGAGAATACCCAGCGCGTCGGAAAGCTCGTGCTTGATGTCGGCCAGCATGGGGAAGGGAAGATCCCGGAGGTCGTCATGGTGCGTGCGCCAGGCATGGTGCACCCATTCACTATCGGTGCTGCCGCCGAGCACCTGGCAATCCCGGTCGGCGAACTCTTTGTTCGCTTTGCCGAACGCAGCGATTTCGGTGGGGCAGACAAAGGTGAAGTCCTTCGGCCAGAAGAAGTAGCACTTCCACTTGCCCTCGTAGCTGCCGTGATCGATATCGGCGAATTCCTTACCCTTGGCAAGGCTCACCGTCGCGGGCACTTTAAATTTGGGAAATTTGCTTCCAACACTCAACATAATTAGAGTTCTCCTCGGTTCTTACGCGGATGCGGGGGACTGCTTGGTTTTTCCACGCGCACACCGCTCACAACTTCCATGTAAGGTAATCTCCACTTCGCGCACGGCCCGGTTCCCGGCGGCGGCCTG
This sequence comes from Acidobacteriota bacterium, assembly GCA_040007195.1. Taxonomy (GTDB): domain Bacteria; phylum Acidobacteriota; class Terriglobia; order Bryobacterales; family Bryobacteraceae; genus JAFLBB01. Next base: position 10,606 of record JBDTVQ010000073.1, read on the forward strand.
CATGGCCTTTGCCGGCAATTCGAACCACGCCAGATCCTCGATGGAGCCGCAGCGGTCGCAAATGAAATGATGATGACGCTCGAGTGTGGCGTCGAAACGCGCCGCGGCGCCTTCGCCCGCGACCGGCCGCACCAGTCCGCTCTCCACCAGCGCATGCAGGGCGTTGTAGACCGTTGCCCGGGATAGCCGCTGATTGGTGCGGTTCACGGCGTCGAAAATCTCTTCCGCCGTGGCATGGCGCTTGTGCTTCACCAGCCAGGCCAGCACGTCGAAGCGCTGCGGCGTTTGCCGCAGCCCCGTCCGCGCGAAAGCCTCGAGAAGCTGCGTCTTGACGTCACTCACACTATTTAGACTAAATCTAAATTTGGAATCCGTCAAGGGGTGAAGGTGTCGCGCGTTTGCCGCCGGCTGGCGGTACAACGTGCGGCACATTTGGCGCGATTCCCGCGTCGCGCGATGCTAAACTGGAATTTGTCTAACCCGATACAGCCCGCCGCCACGGGTGTGCCCAATCGCCCGCGCGTGGCCGCCGTCAGCTACCTCAACACCGTGCCTTTGGTTTGGGGCATGATGTACGGACCGCAGCGCGACGTATTCGACGTTCACTTCGATCTGCCCAGCCTCTGCGCGCGCGAGTTGGTTGAAGGGCGCGCCGATCTGGGAATCGTTCCCGTAGCCGAGGTATGGCGCAATGGCTGGGACACCGTCCCCGGATGCTCGATTGCCTGCCGCGGCGAAGTGCGCAGCATCCTGCTGGTTTCGCGCAAACCGTGGAACGAAATTCAAACGCTCGCCGCCGACCGCGGTTCGCGCAGCTCTGTTCTGCTAGCGCGCATTTTGCTCAGCCGCCGTTACGGTGCGCACCCTCGGGTGGTCGAGCGTGTTCCGGAATTGGCCCCGATGCTGGCCGAATGTGACGCGGCGCTCCTCATCGGGGATGCGGCCCTGCGGCTCGATCCCGCAACGCTTCCCTACCCGGTACTCGACCTCGGCACGGAATGGATGGCACTGACCGGCCTGCCGATGGTGTTTGCCACATGGTCGGGACCGGCCGCGGCGATTGAGCGCCATGGCCGCGAGCGCCTCGCCGAAGCGTTTGGCGGATCGCTTGCACACGGTTTGTCGCACATGAGCGAAATCGTGGTCGCCGAATCGGCCGCGCGCCGCTTCGATGCCGCTCTCGTCGAGCGCTATCTCACCCGCAACGTCATCTTTTCACTCGGGGCCGAGGAACTCGCCGGCCGCGAAACCTATTTGCGTTACGCTGAAGAATTGCAGAAAGCCGCTCCCGAAGCGGCGTTGCCGCTGGAGACCACCCGATGAATATCACCCGCAGCCAGGCACTCGATCTATTCGCCAACGATGACCTGATCGGTATCGGCATGGAAGCCGACGCCATGCGGCGGCGGTTTCACTCCGAAGGCGTGGTCACCTACATCATCGACCGCAACATCAACTACACAAATTTCTGCACGGAATATTGCTCGTTCTGCGCCTTCTACCGGCCGATGGGTCACAAGGAAGGCTACATTCAGCCGATCGAAGTGATCCTCGACAAGATCCAGGAAACGCTGGAACTAGGCGGAACCGGCGTGTTGATGCAGGGCGGTCTACATCCCGATCTGAAGATTGAGTGGTATGAAGACATGCTGCGGGCGATCAAGGTTCGCTTCCCGCAGATCTGGCTTCACTGCTTCTCGGCACCCGAGATCACCAACATCGCCGAAGTGAGCGGCTTGCCGCTCCATGACACGATTGCCCGGTTGCGCGATGCGGGGCTCGACTCCATCCCCGGCGGTGGCGCGGAGATTCTTGACGACGACGTCCGGCACCGCATCGCGCGCCTGAAGTGCAAGTCGCAGGAATGGATCGATGTCCACCTGACGGCTCACAAGCTCGGCATGCGGACAACGGCGACGATGATGTTTGGCTGCGGCGAAACGATTGAACAACGAATGAACCACTTGGAGACCGTGCGGAATATCCAGGAGGAGACGGGCGGGTTCACGGCGTTCATTCCGTGGAGCTTCCAAAGAGAGAACACATCGCTCGGCCGATTCGTGAAGGAAGAGGCGACGGCGGTGGAATACCTGAAAACCCTCGCTATTTCCCGCTTATATCTAGACAATATAGTCAATATTCAGTCCAGCTGGGTGACGCAAGGCTTGAAGACCTGCCAGGTGGGCCTGCGTTTTGGCGGCAACGATGTGGGCAGCATCATGATCGAAGAGAATGTCGTTTCGGCAGCCGGAGCGCGGAATCACGCGAGCGAAGAAGACCTGAGACGCATGATTCGCGATGCCGGGTTCGTGCCGCATCAGCGCGACACGTTGTATCGCACCTACTTCCTGAATTAAATAGCAGCTTCCAAGCCACGGTCGGAAAAGCCACGGTCTGAAAAGCGCCGGTCGGAAAAACGCCGGCCGGGCAGGTGACGGCCGGGCTTAGCGCTCACAAAGCGCCGTGTTTCTCCTCGCCGGAGCCGAATCCACTCACAAAAATACCGGGATGGTTTCCAGCGAACCATCCCGGAGTGTTTGTTCTGTCTAGCTTCGGAGGAGACTGTGAATCTGCGTCAGGCGGCTGCTCCGGCAGCCATCGGCTCGTGCAGCAATCGAATCTGCGCCTGCATCCATATCGCTGCGTCTACCAGGCCTCTGGCATCGGCCGGCTGCAGCACGGCAATATTGAGGTGGGCGGCTTGCAAGTGCAATTGAATCTTGATGCGTATCAGGTTCCAACGGAACTGGGCATCTGTTTTCAGCAGCGCCATCGCCAGTTCAGGACGGTCCTGTTCCTGATCGCGAACAAGCGTACGGGCCAACCGGTGCAGTTGGTGAAATTCCCGCTCCAAGCGGACCAAATAGCCGCGAAAGATCTTTCGCCGTTCTTTACGCAGTTTATCGGCGAGGGCCGGCTGGTAGCCAGGTTGGCGCTGCAAGAACTGGTAGTCTTCCGGCGCAAGCAATCGCTCGAGTGGCCGGTAATAGTCGCCCTGAAACGACTGTATCTGTTTCCAATTGATGTTTGGTTGGGAGGAAGCTGAGCGCAACCTCGAGTGCGTGAGCAGGATAACGCCCGCCACGGCAACACCAAATGCCACTACCGCCGCAATCAGGTACGGTTGAGTGAACAACGCATCCATACTGCAACAATACAAGAATTGTTGTGCGGCGGCAATCTCAGATTGCGAATTCCGGCAAATATTCCTATCCATTCCGAGAAATAGATAGAAAAGGCCGTAGCCCGCGTTACCTACCTCCGCTCCGCAGTAGTACTTCGTTCATGTGACCAAGCCTCCGAAGCATCTCCTCGGCACGTTCCTTAGGTACCGAAGCGCGTGGTCCGCTGGACTGGTCGGCCTCGCTCGGAATGAGCCGCCATAGCCACGTGGCGGTGATCACCAGGTAGAGAACCTGGTTCCCGGCGCTTAAAACGAGATACGTCTCCGGTCCCATCAGGTTTCGCATGAGGAGCAGGAGGGTCTTGAAGAGAAAGAAGATGGTCAGTCCGGTGACGATGAGCAGCGAATTCCGGCGCAAGAGCACTGGAAAATATAGAAGGAACACTGACAGAAGCAACAGCAACAGAGCCAGCGCCGTCGACACCGCGCGTTCTGTGACATGCATCGCGAAAAGGATCGGGTACTTCTGATGTAAAGCGGAAAGATCCGCGAGCATCGTAACGCCGGTCACCGCCGTTGCCAGGACCACGCCCACCGTAACCACCCAGCGTCCCGCCGTGGCAATGCCCTTGTGCTCTTCGAGGACACGGCGGTAGATCTCATACGCGATGCCGAAATACAGGACCCAGTGAAACGGGGTAACCGCCAACCATGCATATGCATACAAGTTGGTGTTCCTCGGCAAAAACTCCAACATAAGGAGGGCGGTCGAGCTAAAGGCCAAAAAGATAAACAATACCGGATAAATCGCCCGTAATCCCGACTTCCACATCTTGAAGGCCAACGCCAAAGAGATGAAGATGTTAAGCCACTCTACCAATCTGGACAGATTGGTCAAGCTCAGGAGACCGTTTGTCAGCATGGAAATTCCATTTGCCGTCAGTGCCGCTTGCCGTCAATGCCGCGAAAACGTACGGCGGCCTCCCTATTCTCGCGCGGCAAGCCAATGCGAGCAACTGACTCGCGTGGAAAGGGCCGGTTCAGCAGCCGGCCCGCCACGAATGCCCTTTTGCCCAGGCACCATGCCGGGCGCCGAAGGGGAGTTAATTGCTGGTGATCGAGTCGTCGCAGGGGAAGCAGCTCGGCCACGGGCCGTCGGCGACTGCCGTGTTCACGATCGAACCCATCATCAAAGTCATCATCAGCGCGAATACCAATTTTTTCATGGGGAAGCTCCTTGTTTCGTTTCAGTTTGCGTTCGATCCCACACAGGGATAAACGACAGTTCTGAACGTACTGGAGCGAATCCCTAATTAGGGAATAAGGCTTTAGATTTTCTTTTTTCAGAACAGTCGCCTATATTTCCTGCAGAAATACCCCTTCTTGCGGAGGCAGGGCTGGCGGCGTATAGAGAGGCAGGGCTGGCGGCGTAAAGAAATGGTGCGTGCGCGGCGTGCAATTGGTTGTGGCGTCAACCGGCGTTCGGCAGGTAGCTTATCTCCCGCATCATGCTATGATTTGGTATCGTTAGAAGGCGTTTATGCGCGATGCAACCCAAGCTCAGGGGCAGCACAAAGCGGCTGCCGACTTGTGGAAACACACGCTTTCTCAGATCCATTGCCAGTTTGGGCGTTTGGTTTACCTGTCATCCCTACGTGACGGCAATACCGGTGTGTATCAACACCATGGCTTGTCGCTCGTTTTAGGCGCGGACCAGGCTGGGCAGACGCTTGAAGACAGCCACGTGCGGTGTTTTCGCGAGTGGCTGGCGTTGAACTTAAAAGATCAGCACGCCGATCTTTCGCTCTATTTCTCCGAACAAGATGCCGAATTAAAGGTCATTGTGGGGACGTGGAGCCGATTGGCCTCTTACCGGAACCTGATTCCGGCGGCGGCGACGGCCACCGAGCGCCACCTTTTTTTGAGCGATCTGGAAACGATCCTGGCCATGCTCAAGACCGAGTACGGCGTCGAAGATCCGGATCCCAACGCGTAGCGATGCCCGAAACCTGGCCGATGATGTCAACTTCGTCCGTGGGAAACATGCGGGGCAACTCTTCTGACGCGGGATGCGGAATTACAATCAGCGTATCGTCGACGGTCGAGCACCAGGAGCAGATATAGCCAGCCCGATGCTCCAGAAAGTAGATCGGCCGCTCAAACTCGTTCGCCCACCCGGAATTGGCAATTTTTCTTTTGGATTCATTGATTTGCACCAGGGCGCCAGGCTGCAGGATCGGATACATGGTCCAGTCCTCGGTGCCCACGAATGCGTACCGGTGATTCTTCGGATCGAGGCCGCTCAACAGCATCAACGGCAGGGTGCCCCAGCGTTGAATCAAGCGGCTGACGTAGGTGGTTTTCGTCGTGTCTATTCCCGGGTCAAGCGACAGCGGGAAAAGAGCAGAACCCTGTTCCGGCGTGGGAAATCCAATGAGGTGTGTCTTTTCTATGGGCAGGCTGGCCGCGTCACCCGGCAGCTGGGCGAGGTCCACTCCATACCACTGAATCAACTCCGAAAAATCCAGACGGTAAATGGCGCTCAGCGTATACAGCCGGTAAATCGGAGGAACTACACCCTTGTTTTCAATGTCCGACAAGCGGCTAATGGGAATTGCGAATTCATCGCTTTTATGCCGCTCGGCGATGCGCAGGCTCGCCTCTTCCACGTCGCGGAATCGCATGTTCAGGCGTTCCCGCACGCGTTTCAGTTTTTGTCCAGGTTCCTCCATAACAGCCTATCCCGGCGTTCCCGGCGTGGAGAATGGCCGAACTGCCGCCCAGATTCCCTGGTTCGCCATGCTCCTCGCGCGCCGTCCTTGCCCTTTAGCGCGAAAATGGAACACGCGATAGTATCCCTCAGCGCAACACGTAGTATAACTGCCGACTTTTCCTACTGCAAGAATGGCATATCGCGGTTCTGTTCTAAATTTGGAACAAGGGATTTGCGAATATGAGTATTTCCCAAAAAGTCGTCGTCGGCATCACCGGAGCCTCCGGCGCCATATACGGCCTGCGGCTGCTCGAGAAGCTACGCCTGCGGGGAGGCGTGGAGACCCACCTCATTCTGACGCGCAGCGGCGAACGGACTGCATTCCTGGAGACCGGAAAGCTCGCCGCCGAAATTCGGGCGCTGGCGGACTATCACTATCCGGTAGAGGATATTGGCGCGAGCCTCGCCTCGGGCTCCGCGCCGCCGGACGCGCTGGTAATCGCGCCATGCTCGATTCACACAATGAGTGCGTTGGCCTCCGGCATTAGCTCCAACCTTATGATCCGCGCCGCCGACGTGGCGCTCAAAGAACGGCGCAAAGTGGTGCTCATGGTTCGCGAAACTCCATTTCATTTGGGACACCTGCGGACCATGGCCGCGCTCGCCGAAATGGGTGCTATTATTGCGCCACCTATTCCGGGCTTTTATCACAACCCGAAAACCGTGCTCGATATTGTCGACCATTCCGTGGAACGCGTCATGGATTTGATCGGCTGTCCCGCCTTCGATGCACGGCGGTGGGACCCGGGTTCGGCATCGAACCGTTCTGAGTAAGGACTGATCTACCTATGGCCAAACGAACGTCCGCATCGCCTGACCGCATCGCTTTTCAGGGAGAACTCGGCGCTTTTAGCCAAATGGCGATCCGGCAGCTTCTGGGCCCCAAGGCCGAAGCGATCCCGTGTGCCACCTTTGAGGCCATGTTCGACGCTCTGGCCGCGGGGCGCGTGCACGGGGCGATGGTGCCGATCGAGAATACGCTGCATGGATCGGTGCATGAGAATTACGATCATTTGCTCCGATTCAACTTGCCGATCGTGGGCGAGACCAGCGTGCGGATTGTGCATAACCTGATCGTGCCGCCGGATGTGAAGGCTTCCGCCGTGCGGCGCGTTTACTCGCATCCGGTGGCGCTCAACCAGTGCCTGAATTTCTTCCGCGAACATCCAGAGTTGGAAAAAGTCACCTACTACGACACCGCAGGCAGCGTAAAGATGCTGGCCGAAGAGAAACCCAGCGATGCCGCGGCGATTGCCAGCGTGTTGGCCGCGGAGATGTACGGCTGCCGCATCGTGAAGCGCTCGATAGAAGACGACAAGTTGAACTTTACGCGCTTCTTTCTCCTTCGCAAAGAGGCCGCGCCGATGCCCGCGCAGGTTCCCAAGCGCGGTTATAAGACGTCGCTCGTGTTCACCACGCGAAACATTCCGGGCGCGCTTTTTCGCGCGCTCAGCGCGCTCGCCCTTCGCGACATCGACATGAACAAGATTGAATCGCGCCCGTTCAAAGGCCGGCGATGGGAGTACCTGTTCTACGTCGACTTCCTCGGACACACAAACGAGCCGGCAGTCCTCAATGCGCTTTCTCACCTGAGAGAGGTCGCCGATATGCTGAAAGTCCTCGGCTGCTATCCGCGCGGAGACTAGCCAATGCGGTCGATTTTGCTGCTGCTGTTTGCCGGATTGTGCGCGGCCCAAACGCCGGGCAAATTCGACTACTATGTGCTGGCGCTTTCGTGGTCCCCCGAGTATTGCGCTTCCGAAGGGGGCACCCGCGACAAGCTGCAGTGCGTCGATCGCCGGTATGGATTTGTCACGCATGGCCTGTGGCCGCAGTATGAAAAAGGCTATCCACGCGGCTGCAGAAGCAGCGCCACGCTCTCCTACGACACCGTGAAGCGCATGTTGGACATCATGCCGAGCCCTAGCCTCGTGCGACATGAGTGGCAGACACATGGAGCGTGTTCGGGTAATCCACCGGGCGTCTATTTCGACCTGCTGCGGCGCTATTATTCCAGCATTCGCATACCGAAGGCCTTTCAGGAACCGACGGCGACGGTACTGATCGAGCCAGCCTTATTAAAGCAACGCTTTCTGGAATCCAACACTCGCTTCCATGCGGACTCATTCGCCGTGCTTTGCTCGGGGCGGAACCTCCGCGAATTGCGCGTGTGCCTCACCAAGGAGGGCAAGCCGCGGCCATGCGGACGGGATGTGCGCGATCAATGCAGCGTGGATAAGGCCGTGATGCGACCCGTGCGCTGAAGGCCTTCGCTACCATAAATCCATGGCCATGAACTATCGCTTGCTGGGGCGTTCCGGACTGCGCGTATCGGAACTTTGCCTGGGCACAATGACTTTCGGGGAGGAGTGGGGATGGGGATCGTCGGAAGAGGAAAGCCGTAAAGTTTTCGATTCGTTCTCCGAGGCCGGAGGAAATTTTTTCGACACCGCGGATGGATACACCAACGGTTCCAGTGAGCGGATGCTCGGTTCGTTTCTGGGACCGGAACGCGAACGTTATGTGGTTGCGACGAAGTACAGCTTCAACACGCGTCCGGGCGATCCGAATGCGGGCGGCAATCACCGCAAGCACATGGTCGAATCGCTGGAAGGGAGCCTGAAGCGGCTGGGGCTCGAGTATGTGGATCTATTTTGGATGCACGCCTGGGATCAGTTCACGCCCGTTGATGAGGTGATGCGCGCGCTCGATGATCTGGTGCGGTCGGGCAAGATCTTGTACGCGGGAATCTCCGATACGCCGGCATGGGTGGTGAGCCAGGCAAACACGATTGCCGAGCTACGTGGGTGGACGCGATTCGCCGGGTTGCAAATTGAGTACAGTTTGCTCGAAAGAACCGCGGAACGGGATCTGCTTCCGATGGCGCAGGCAATGGGGCTTGCCGTGACAGCTTGGGGCGGGTTGGGGAGCGGAATTCTGACGGGCAAGTATAAAAATGCCGCGCCCACCGACGACCGGCGTCTCGACAAGACGGACTTCACACCTCTGACCGAACGCAATCTTGGTATCGCCGATTTGGTGGGGGATGTCGCCGCCGAGATTGGCTGCAAAGCTTCGCAGTTGGCTTTGGCTTGGATTCGTTCAAGGCCGAACGTCATCCCGATTATCGGAGCGCGTACGAAGAAGCAATTGGAAGACAACCTCGGTTGTCTTGAAGTGGAATTACCACCGGTGGCGCTGGACCGGCTGAATCAGGCGACGGCGATCGACCTGGGCTTCCCACACGAGTTCTTGCGGCGTCAGTTTGTGCAAAATTATTTGCACGGCGGGCTGTTTGACCGCATCCGCCGCCACGAAGCGTAACGGGGAGCGCTGCTAACGGCGTGAACTGCTGCTAACGGCGCGAGCTAAGGATCGCCGTCGGTGGATTCAACCACAAATCCAACCTGAATGCTGCTTACCGGCGCATAGACCGGGGGAAGACTGCCGCGCTGCACGCTGAAGCGCACACCGTAACGGACGCGCGCCGATTCGAAGAGAAACGCTTTGGCATCGGCCTGCAACCAAGGCCGGATTCCGCGCTCGTTCAGTTCCGGACGGGCGAGCCAGCGGTTAATGGTCTGTGCGTGAAATTCGAGGCGGCGGATGGGGGCCGCACCCCCGCGCGCTCGCACAAGCAGAGCGGCATCGGCCCCCATCTTCACCCGCGCCTGGTTTCGACCGGCTTCCACGCCTCCAGCCAACCACCGGAAGCGGAACCACCCAGGCGCGCCCGGCAGATTTACCCGCCGGGTTGTGGACTGCAGGCTCCATCCCGCGTCCACCAAGCCGAGCCACTGTCGCTCCCCGGCGGCGTCGCTTTCCAGCTTCACGCCTGCCTCGACAATGTGCCCGGCAAACCAATTTTTTTGCAGATTTTCCACGAGAGTTGTAGCTTGGCGCGCGTTATCGGCGCTGGCGGACTGCGCCGACAACAGCTTCGAGAGTTGTGCGTGTTCGCCGCGATGCAGGAGAAAGCTGTGCCGGTAGTGGGCGCCGGCCTCCATACTGCGGGGGTCCATTCC
>JBDTVQ010000074.1:0-20511 GCA_040007195.1 Acidobacteriota bacterium
ATGCAGGCCTCGGTGCCGGAGTTGATGGACCTGTCGAAGGAATCGCAGTCGACGATTGACATGTATGGGCCTGAAGCGCGCAAGCCGGGCAGCTACGCCTCTCACTGCCTGCTGGCGCGGCGGCTAGTGGAGCGCGGAGTGCGGTTCGTTCAGCTCTATAAACGCGGTTGGGACCAGCACAACGACCTTCCCCGCGACCTGGCGCTGCAGGCGCAGGCCACCGACCAGCCATCGGCGGCGCTGGTGGCCGACCTGAAGCAGCGGGGCCTGCTGAAAGACACACTGGTGATTTGGGGCGGCGAGTTCGGGCGCACCATTTATTGCCAGGGCAAGCTAACCACAACCAACTACGGGCGCGACCACCATCCGCGGTGTTTCACGATGTGGATGGCAGGAGGCGGTACCAAGGCTGGTACAGTACTAGGGAAAACGGACGATTATTGTTACAACATAGTAGAGGACCCTGTGCACGTCCACGACGTCCAGGCCACGCTCATGCACTGCCTAGGGGTAGACCACACCCGGCTGACCTATAAGTTTCAGGGAAGGTGGTTCCGCTTGACCGACGTCCACGGAGAACCGGTCAAGAAGATTCTTGCCTAAGCTGTCGCGGGTAACCGCCGGGCCCGAGAGTCAACGCCCGCTGAATTTCTAATAAGGGTATTGAGGTCAAGGAATTGTGCCGATGGAGAAGGTAATGCGGAGAAGGCGCGCGCGCGGGTTCCTGTCTCGCGTCAAACTCACCGTTTACATTCGAGACCTGGCGCGGGACCGCCGTGGTTCAGTGCTGGTGCTCGCCTCGATGCTGTTGGTGGTCGCCGGGATGTCGCTGTCGGCGGTGTTCGATCTTTCCCGCCTCTATTTTGCGAAGCAAACAGCTCTACTCCGCGCGGATGCGGCGGCGTTAGCTGCCGTGCTCCCATTAGATGGAACGCAAGAGGGGCTGGAACGAGCGCGCGAAGCAGCCACACAAGCCGCGCGGCAGGCGAGCCCCGAAGGGAGCCCGTCATCGGGTTTGCGCGTTGAATTTGCAGATTCGGCCACCGGCGTCTTCCGTGAGAATCCACCGGCCGCCGGCAACATGCGATTTGCGCGTGTGGTGTGCACCACCTACGTGGCATTCACGCTGCTGCGCACTTTCGTTCCACAGAGCCGCTCGCACGCATGGGCCGAATCGACGGCAATGCAGGGCCGAAGAGTGCAGTTCGAATCCGGGCTCTTTCCTTATGCCGTGCTTGCTCATGCAGACACCAAACCGCATTTTGGTCTGAAGCAAGGCGAGCGGTATGCGCTGCATTGGCCCGACGAGCCTTCGATCGAGGCCCACAACGTATGTTCCGGCGATGCGGATCCCGGCGTGATTGCGCAGGCCAGCGCGAACAAGATGAAGGGCTCAGGCTTTACTGAATTGGTGTCGGCGAACAATGTACGGCGCACCATCCTCACCGAGTACCAATCGATCTTGCGGCGCATCGGCGATCCCGTGACATTTAGCTCGGGATTGCGGCACTTTGAAATCAGCGCGCTCAGCGAGCGTGTGGCACAGGACCGCGATTTTGGCGCGATGACCTACGACGAATACGCACGGCGCGGCGAAGGCAATGGGCGGCGGCTGGTGGCCGTGCCGATTCATAGCGGCTATCCGAAATATCAGATTTTGGAAGTTGGCGCGTTCTTCCTTCTTCCCACCACCGAGTATCACGATGAAGGCGGCGATGCGATTTGCGCGGAGTATGTCGGGCCCTACATGCTCGGCAGCGCACGGCGCGGCGCCGCCGATGCAGGATTCTATGCGGCAGCACTCGTTCGTTAGCCCACGCAACCGTCAATCGTCAACGCGCGGCAGTGCGTTGCTCGAGGCCGCGCTCGTTCTGGCCGTGTTCGCTCCGTTGGCGGTGATGGCCGGGCGATACGCCTGGAGCTTTTACCAGTTCCAATCGCTGCATTCGGCTGTGGAGGATTCGGCGCGTTTCGGCGCCTCCGCCAGCATGCGGGACGGAGAAGGTGCGTGGAAAGAGAGCGTCCGGCAGTTTGCGTTGTGCGGGTCGCCCAAGCCCTGCGCCCGCCCGCGGGTAGAACAACTGCGACCGGAGAATGTGCAGGTAGAGCTGTTGCGGTCCGAGGGTTCACCGGCTTCGGTGCGGGTTTCGATCCAAGGCTTCTCGATTGCACTTCCAGGAGGAACCAAGCGGTTCGAGGGAACGCCATCCGCGCAATTTCCGCGTTTGGAGCCGGTACAGTAGGAACGGCGCGGGCGCTTTAGTAGATGGCGCGCGCGTAGGTGCCCGTTAGCTCGTAAGAGCCGGGGAACTTCCATTCGGGCGCTTCGAAGTAGGTTTCCGAAACGTAGGCCTGATCGCCGTCGGTCATGGTGAGCAGGGTACCGATCAGGGTGGCGCGGCAACTGGACTGCACCGCATAGTTGGCGGGGGTGATGTTGCCGTCCGTACCGATGAGCGATGTCGTTGGCGTTCCAAAATCGCTCGCGCGAAGACTGGACTTTCCCATGACGATCCGGTGTGTGATGACGGTCGTGTGGTAATTGGGGCAATTGGCGGTCGTCAGACCGGCGCCCGCGCACTCCGTAGCGCCCATATAGAGCAGCTTGGTGAGCGTAACGACACCTTTGCTGTTGGCCGGCGTGGCGATGTCCAGCCCGATGTTATCGGCCAGACGCTGGATCACGTTCTGGTTGGCCGGTTTGCTGAAGTCCACCTGCCGCACGAACATGTGGCCGGCGTCCCGGCAAACCTGGTTCACCTGGATACTTCGGCCGAGCGTGAGACCGAGGTTTACGGTTCCCAATAGAAGGGGCACCAGGAATACGGACACGAGCGCGAACTCGATGACCGCATTCCCCTTTCGCCGGTTGCTGCCTAGATGGTTCCTCATGGTTGCACCAACTCCTTTTACACGTCTCCCGATTCGGTTCGCGCCACTAGTTATGGTTCGTTTCATCGGGAGCCCTTCTCATCTGGTCGGCGGAGATGCGCCGCCGGGCAGGGATTCCATCCGGTCCGATGACCTCACCGAGATATTAAGTGGCGTGGCGGAGCGCCAAAGGGGCGCAAGCCACCCCCAGGAGTAGCCTTCCACCGACACCTCCACGACATTGCCTGGATCGTTTCCGGTCACCTCGACAAACGACGTAGGGCTGTAGTAGCGGACCTTGATCTTGCTGTAATTGGTGGCGCCGGACAAGAAGCCCATGGCGTTGCTTTGGACGACGTTCTTGATCGAATCGTCATGCCCGAAGCCGGTCTGCACCTTGTAGGTCACAGCGTACCGCGTGCCTTCGCGCACGGCGTGCATGAAGGTGTTCTTGATGAAAATAGCGAGACCGAAGTCGGTGATCGCGAACAGAAGCGCAAACAGGGGAAGAAGCACAAGCGCGCCTTCAACGAACGCGTTACCTCTCCGCTTGCGGCCCTGAATTCTGCTCATTTCATTTCCTCCGCCTCCCGCCCGCGAGCGAGAGAGCCTCTCATCATTCACACTACTCTTGCGGTAGCTGCGAACAAATGCGGCATCTCCCTGTATTGGCTCCTAGATGCACCCTAGGGGTCCTGAGGTATTTCCCCTACCGGTCGCGCCCGCAGTTCGCCGGACAATTCCTAGTCCTTCGGATCGAAATAGTCGGCAGCGAGCTCAGGACGAAGAGACAACGCCCGTCTCCAGCACTCGCTTGCTTCGGCCGCCTTTCCGTCGCCGGCCAAAAGATGTCCAAGGTTGAGGAGCGCCTCCGGAAACATCGGCTGCTCCTTGAGCGCATCGCAATAGACACGGATAGCGTCCTCGCGGCGGCCCTTCTCCTCCAGCCAGCGTGCCACCTGAAACGTCAGCCCGGCGGTGGGCTGCTTGGCCTGAGCAAGCTTTTTCCGGACGCCCACGACTACCTCTATTTGCCCCACACCGGCGGCGGCCAAACCAAGCCCCTGAAGCGCCACCCCGTTGTCCGGCTGTTCGGCGAGCACGCGTTCGAAGAGCGTCATGGCCTCGCGATACCGGCCCAGCCTCTGGTAGGCGATGGCCAGGTTCAGCGCGCCCTCCCAACTATCGGGGGTAGCCTCCTGAAAGCGTTCCAGCGCTGCGGCGGCGTGCTCCCACTCACCCTGGCGGAGCCGGGCAAATCCGAGGCGGAACCACGCTTCGGCATGGGCTGGGTCCGTTTTGGCGATTCGCTCGTACTGTTGCGAAGCCGCTTCCTGCTCGCCGGTCTCCTCGAGCAGAAGGCCCAGGTTCCAAAGTGCCGGCACGCAATCGGGGCTGATTTGGATGAGAAGTTCGTACTGCTCCCGCGCGCCGGCTGCGTCGTTCTGCATTTGCAGGGTCATTCCCAAGTTAAGAAGCGCATCGGCGGAATCGGGCTTGGCCTTCAGGGCCTGCCGGTAGGCATGCTCAGCTTCCTCCGCCTCGCCGGATTGCTGGTGTGCGACGCCAAGGTTATACCAGGCTTCAAAATGGTCGGGCCTAGCCTCGACCAGGCGCCTGCAGTGCTTCACTACGCTGCGCCAGTCGCCCACGCCAAGTGCCGCGGCGGCGAGTCCCTCTTCGAGCGGAGCCATCGCCGCTTCCACCATCGAGAGGATGTCGCTCCTATCGCGGGAGGCTTCGGGCCAGGGCTGTTGCGGAGGGGGACCAGTCGATTGGGCGCGGGCCAGCGCACCTAAGGACTGCACCGTGGTCGATTGCCAGAGGCTCAGCATGGAGTCGACGGAATCGCGCTCCAGCTCAGCCAGCGCTTCTGCTTTTCCTTGCAGCGCGGCCTCATCGGAGGGCATCAGTCGAAGACATTCGTCAAATGCGCGCAGCGCCTCGGCACAGGCGCCGAGTTGAAATCGCGCTTCTCCCAGTCCACCCCATGCGTCGGCGGATTGAGGGTCCAGTTCGAGCAGCTGTTCCCACATGGCGGCAGCCTCGGACCACTTACGCTCAGCCATGCTTTCTTCGGCAAGGGCGGCGAAAAGCTGAACCGTTTTCTCTCCCAGGCGCAACCGGGAGCGCAAATCCTCACCCAGATTGCCGGCATCGCCGGAACCGGAGTTGATCGGAATTACGTGCCGCATTGCCGCTCTCACGTGTGCCGTTGCCGTCCTTGTGCGCAAACCTTCCGCCGAATCACAGCGCACTCCATTGATCGACGGTCGCCGTAAAGTCTACAGGGGTGGGCGATAAGAAAAATTCTCCAGCGCGATCGGCGCCGGTCAAACGCGCGGCCGTGCGCAATACCGGAACGCGCGCATGGCGGACGCCGAGCCTGGCCGCCGGTACGGCGGGCGCCGGCGGAGAATTGAGCCAGCTCCAGATCATAGCCTCCTCATCGCCCCGAAGTGGAGAATCCGAGTCCTGTTCGCTGCCGGAGAGTGCCACCATCGTCTGCAGACGTAGAGAAACGTTAAGCCGTCCGGCGGGCCTTCCGCTGGGAGCGTGGCGGATTTCGGGTTGGATGTCGGCCGCGACCATCGGCGGCGCGGGAGCCGGGCCGGCCGGCCGGTCGGCGGGTTCCAACGGAAGGGTGACCATCTTCGCCGTGGGAGGCTGGCGATGGAGGACAACGAGCGGCCGGCTTTCGTCGGACGCCATCCGGAAGCCGAAACGGGGCAGAACGATGCCCCGGCTGAGACTGCCCGTGAAACCGCCCGATAGACCTTCCGAAATCGCGCCAGACGGGCCTGGCAGCATCTGGCTGCCGCCGGGGTTGCGGCCCGGGTAAATTGGGCCGGTACCGTGGACCCGCTCGCCCATTTGTTGCGCGGTGCCGGGCAATGAAGCCACTTGCGGCCGGGAATCTCCACTCGATGCTCCGGCCGAGGGGTTGGATGCGGCGTAAGCGTTCAGGCTGGACGCCAGTCCGGTCTGAGGAAGAACGCTGGGCGCCTGAACCGCTGCCGGTTGCGAGGAAGAGTTGTGCAGGTCTGGCGCGCTCACCCGTGGAGCGACCTCGGACGGTACGGCGCCGGCCTGCGGGATGGATGACTCGCCATCGGTGGGATTCCAATCCGCCATGATGCGGCGGTGGGCCGCTTCGTACTGGCGATTCACCAACAGCGGCACCGTATCCTGGTGCGTCGGAAGGTCGGCATGCTGCAGCAACGTACGGCGCACGAGTTCGCGTGTCGGGTAGACGACGTATGTCTTCGGGTTCGGCCAGAACCGGTCGGCGCCAAACAGGGCCTGAACAATCGTTCCGGCAATGGCGCGCGGCTCGATGGCGGGCATCTCCACCGCTTCGGCCGCATCGGGACCATCCTGCTGCCGTCTGAGCTCGCGCACCCAATCACGGAAGGCCTGCCAATCGTTGGGTTCGACGGCAGGGCCATGCGGAAGCTCCATCAGTCCGGGAAGCAGCGACGGGGCCGCGCGGACGACGAGGATGGTCATCAGGTCGCCGGCTACCGCGCGGAGTTGGCCGACCGCTCCCGGCACGCTCTCGCCGTCGATCTTGAGCGATCCGAGCTCCTCTTCCTCGACTTTGAGCTCGGGAAGCGCGGTGGGCGTAAGCACAATCGGCTCCCACGCTTCGGTTTCCTCCCGGCGCGGTGTGCGGGAACCGTAGGCGAGTTGGCCTGTGAGGACGAACGAAGCCGGCGGGCGCGCACCCCTGCGCTCGACCATCATCGGTTCTTCTTCGGGCTCGACGCGAGCGGCTTTCGAGGCGGCCGGTGCGACGGGCGTGGCCGGCGTGACCGGAGCACGCGATTCAGCCGGAGTAGACGAGGCTACCGGTGTCGCCAAGGAACGCGATACGGACGGTGCGGCGGGGGCAACCGGACGTTGGGGGGGCACCGGCACGGGCGGCGCAGCGGGAGTCGGCGCGGCCTGCACGGGTGGCGCTGCGGGAGTCGGCGCAACCTGCACGGGCGGCGGGGCCGCGGGTGGAGCACTTGAGACCACAGGCGCGGGTACCGGCACGCTGGGGCTCTCAGCCCGTACCGGTTGCACAAATTCCGGCTCCGGTTCGGCCGGCGGCATGGCGAACCGCTCAGGTCCAAAGCGCATGGGCGCGCGCGCCGCGGGAGCTTCCTGCATCCCACCGGCGGCTTCCATCAGGCGGCTCAGCGCGGGATCGAATTGTCCGGGCCGGGCTGCCTGTTTGGGGCGCTGCTTTGTGCGCGCCAGGGCCATGGTCTGGGCGGGAGGCGCGGCCTGCGGGGGCAGGGGTGGCGCAGCCGCCGGCGGCGGTGCCGCGGTTCGCACGGCCACGGGCGGAGGATTCGACGCCGCGGGTTCCCTGCGAGCGGGTGAGGCAGCGCGAAGCGGCGGGGGTTCCGGCCTCGGCACCGGCGCGGACAGGCCGAGGATGGATCCCGTCGGCTTGCCAGCGGCCGGCTTTTCGGCCTCTACCTTGGCGGGCGAGGAGCCGGGAGCAGTCGACGGTCTGGGACGCGCCGTCTCCTGCAGGCGTCCCAAAGCCGCTCCGCCATCGGCCCGATTGTACTCGTCCCGGTGGTCGTTGCTGCAGAACTCCTGGCGCGACATCCTCTTGACCAGGCTGAGGCGCGCGCCGCAGAACTTGCAGCACCCTTCGTTTACGTGTTGTTCCGGCTGTCCAGACATCGATTTTCGTTCGGAGTGCATAGACTCTTCCACTCCGTAGCCTGATTGTACGTATCGGCCGGGGGAAAACCCATCCAACATACGTTCTGGAGCGGGGCGGGAAGATACCGCAGCAAAGCGCTGGGAATGCCTGATTTCGGACGCCGGTTTACCTCAGAACCCTGTAGCGATCTAGGTACGAATCTAGGCCCTACCAGGGGAAACACCCGGGGACAGTGTCTCAGGTGGCCGCCGAAGTACCCATGCGGCTATCACTATAAGACCAAGCGCCACCCACTGGGCTACTGAGAGCGGTCCGCCGAACGGAGGGGCGGATTCGTGGTAGCGAAAGAAATCCACCACGAAGCGGGAAAGGCCCGCGCCCAGCAGGTACACCGCAAAGACACGGCCTGCGGCGAGCCTTCCCGCCATGCGCTTTCCGTACAGATTCCAAAGAATGACGAACAGAATTGCCTGGCTGACCGATTCGTACAACTGAGTCGGATGCAGGCCTACGTCGAGGGGTACCCCAGTAAGCGCGTTGGCGTCGCGATTGCGGAAAATGACGGCCCAACTGCGATCGCAAGCCTCGCCCCAACAACAACCAGCGGCGAAACAGCCGAGGCGGCCGATGGCGTGGCCCAGGGCAATTCCGGGTGCGAAGGCATCGAGCGTAGGCCAGAGCGGAAGCTTTTTTGAACGGATGGTCCAGAAGGCGACGGCGACGGCCCCGACCAGGCCCCCGAAGAAGACGCCGCCACTCTGGAGCGTGGAGAGAGTGAACAGTTCGGCGGGTTGGCGGATGTACAGTTCGACGTTTTGGGCGACCATCCACAGCTTGGCGCCAATCAATCCGGCGAGAGCCGCGTTGATGCCGAGGCCGGTGACATCATCGGCATTCAGCCCGGCGCGGCGCGCCAGACGGGAGGTGATGGCGATGGCGACCAGAAAGGCTGTGGCCACCAGCACACCATAGGTGGGAAGGAAGAACCCGTTGGGAAGCGAAAATATTTTAGGGAACACTTCAGGCCTTTTTCCCTTCCGGAGCCTTTGCGGTACGCAGCATCTCCCAGATCAGCCACAACGCACCAATAGTGATTGCCGAGTCGGCGACGTTGAAGGCGGGCCATGACCAGCCGCCGATGTGGAAGTCGAGGAAATCGGTGACATATCCGCGCTGGACGCGATCCCACAAGTTGCCGATGGCGCCCCCCAACACGAGAAATAACGGCAGCGGCACGGATTCGCGAGCCTCGCCCCAGGCGCGCACGGTGAGGTGAACCAGGAATCCCAACACTGCGATGCTAACGGCGATGAGCAGATAGCGCGTTGCGTCGCTGGCGCCGTCGTTCATGAGGCCGAACGCCATGCCGCGGTTTTGCGAATGGACGAGATCAAAGAATCCTGGCACAACCGGCTGCGCGCTCCACAACTCGATAGACGTTTCGATCCATCGCTTGGTCACACGGTCGGCGGCAATCACGATCAACGCCGCTAGAGGACCCCACCATCGCCTGGACATTCCGGTCGCGGGGCTCAACCGCCCCAACCCTCCTCAACCGCGCGCGCACATGAGGCGCAGACGGTCGGCAAATCGGCGTTTGCGCCGACATCCATGGTGTACTTCCAGCAGCGCTCGCACTTCACGCCCCCGGCTTTGTGGATGACAACCGAAAGTTCCGCTTCGGAATGACCGAGAAGATCGACCTGCGACGTGATGAACAGCGACGGCAGCTCGGCTTCGAACTCTTCGAGCAACGGTAACAGATCCGAGCCGGCGCGCAGCTCGACTTTGGCCTCCAGGCTCGACTTGATGAACTTGTCGGCACGGGCGATTTCAAGCGACTTCAGCACCGTCTCGCGTACTTCCATCAGCCGGTCATACTGGGCGACGAGCACGCGGCCCGCATCGTCGAGACCGTGCGAGACTTCGCCCGCGGAAGGGAATTCAGCCATGTGCACACTGGCCGGATCGTCGGGCATGCGGCGCATGTAGCCCCATACTTCATCGGTGGTAAAGCTGAGCAGCGGAGCGAGCAGGCGCACGAGCGCGTGTTGAATCCGGTACAGCGCCGTTTGTGCGCTGCGCCGCGCTCGCGATTGAGGCGCGGTGGTGTAGAGGCGATCCTTCAGGATGTCGAAGTAGACCGAACTCAGCTCGACGGTGGCAAAGTTGTAGAGCGCCTGGTAGACACGGTGGAAGGCGAAATCGTCATAGTGCTTGCGGCACTGATCGACCAAGGCATCGGTGCGCGTGAGAATCCACTGATCGATGCCGAGCATCTCGGGCATAGCTACGGCATCAGCCACCGGATCGAAGTCACTGAGATTGCCCAGCGCGTAGCGAAACGTGTTGCGCAGCTTGCGATAGGCCTCGCTGAGGCGCGTGAGCACGGTTTCGGTGAGCCGCACGTCGACCCAAAACTCGACGCTCGAAACCCACAGGCGCAGCACTTCGGCACCGTACTGCTTGATGATGTCCTCGGGATCAATCGTATTTCCCAGCGACTTCGACATGGCCCGGCCTTCGCCGTCGAGCGTCCAGCCGCTGGTGGCCGCGCCGCGATAAGGCGCCGCGCCTTTCAGCCCGACGCCAATCAGCAGCGAGCTTTGGAACCAGCCGCGGTATTGATCGCCGCCTTCGAGATAGAAATCGCTCGGCCATTCCAGCCCGTAGCGCTCGTTGAGCACGGCCAGGTGGCTGGAGCCGGAGTCGAACCAGACGTCGAGAATGTCGTTCTCTTTGGTGAAATTACCGCCGCCGCAGGAGGAGCACTTCGTGCCCGCGGGAACAAGGTCGTTCGCTTCGCGCGCGTACCAGATGTCGGCCGTGTGCTCTTCAAAGAGATCGACCACTTTGTGCAGCACCTTTGCATCCGTCAGCTTCTCGCCGCAATCGGCACAGCCGAACACAACGATGGGCACGCCCCATACGCGCTGGCGCGAAATGCACCAGTCCGGGCGAGAGGACACCATGTTGCCGATGCGGTCTTCGCCCCATGCCGGCAGCCATTTCACGGCATGGATTGCCTTCATGGCTTTTTCGCGGAAGCCCTCGTGATCCATCTTGATGAACCACTGTTCGGTGCCGCGGAAAATGGTGGGCCTGTGGCAGCGCCAGCAATGCGGATAGCTGTGTTCGATGGTCTTCTGGCCAAGCAGCGCGCCGTTGCGGCCCAGGATTTCGATGACGACCGGGTTCGCGTCCCACACGGATTTTCCGAGCAATTCATCAGGCAAATCGCCTTCGACGCCGCCTGCCTGGAAAAGTTTGCCGCCAGGATCGACCGGACAATAAACCGGTAAGCCGTATTGGATGCCGACGACGTAATCCTCATGGCCGTGGCCGGGAGCTGTATGGACAGCGCCGGTGCCCGCCTCGAGCGTGACGTGATCGCCGAGAATCCCTTTCGAATCGCGGGCGAGGAACGGGTGGCGGAAGATTGCGCCTTCGAGTTTGGATCCGCTGAAGCGGGCAAGTTCCTGCGGTTCAATCCAACCCAGCGCGTTGCCCGTGGCCGTGAGCAGTTCCGTCGCAACGATGTAGACGCTGCCGGCCACATCGACGGCGGAGTATTCGTACTTGGGGTTGAAGGCGATGGCGAGGTTGGCCGGGATGGTCCACGGCGTGGTCGTCCAGATGACGCCATACACGTCGCGGCCCTCGAGCGCTGGATCAAGTGCCGCCGCATCGGAGGTGAGACGGAAGCGGACCCAAATGGACGGGCTCTGATGGTTCTCGTATTCGACCTCGGCTTCGGCGAGGGCTGTGCGGTCGCGCATGCACCAATTGACGGGCTTCAGGCCTTTGTAGACGTAACCACGATCGAGGAAATCGACGAAAGCCCGCGCGATGGCCGCCTGGTACTTCGCCTCCATCGTGCGATAGGAGTGGGCCCAATCACCCAGGACGCCGAGGCGGATGAAGTCCTTCATCTGCAGGTCGACGTACTTCTGCGCGTACTTGCGGCACTCCTGACGGATCTCCACCGCCGTCATGGAAGCCTTCTTCTTGCCGAGCTCGTTATCGACCTTGATTTCGATGGGTAAGCCGTGGCAGTCCCAGCCCGGCACGTAGGGCGAATCGAAGCCGGACATGGACTTCGATTTCACGACGAAATCCTTCAGGATTTTGTTAAACGCATGGCCCAGGTGGATGTTGCCGTTGGCGTACGGCGGACCGTCGTGCAGAACGAAACGGGCGCGGCCTTTGCGTACGCGTCGAATCTCCGCATAGAGATCCATCTCGTTCCAGCGCTGCAAGGTCTTGGGCTCAGCCTGCGGCAGGTTCGCCTTCATCGGGAACTCGGTCTGCGGCAGGTTTACCGTCTTTTTCAAATCGACTGTCGAAAGGTCCATGTGTGTCGCGACCGGCGCCAGCGCCGGCGAAAGGTGTGGTTCTTCCTATGGTAGCGAATGAAAGGATAGGCAGTCATCAAGCCGGCCGGGACGCGCTTTCGCAGGGCGTTTGGGAGGCATTTCAAGGGCCGGTTCAGAGCGCCCACAGACGAAGAAAGCGCTACGAAGAAAGCGCCAATTCATCCCGGACGCGGCGTGTGTTATCTTGTGGCCACGCGGGGAGTACCCACTTGGTGATTTTCGGAGATCCTTCAAACAAAAGGAGAAACATCAAGCATATGACCCGTACGCAAAATCGGAGCCACATAGAAACCCCAATTGCCCGCCGGGGCTTCCTGAAAACAGCGGCTGCGCTCGGAGGCGCGGTCGTCACATCGCAACTCGCCGCGCAGTCCAGCGGCACGATCATGGCCTATATTGGAGCCTACACCGACCGCGGCAAGGGCATCCACATGTTCACAGTGAACCCGAATGACGGGGCGCTGACGCCGGTGAATATCCTGACTGGGCTGCCAAGCCCTTCGTCCCTATATGTTCATCCCAACCGGAAATTCCTGTACGCCGGGAATGAAATATCGAACTTTACCGGCGCGAATACGTCGGGCTCGGTAACGGCGATTTCAATCGACCCGGCCAACGGCGATCTAAAAATCCTCAACGCGATCAGTTCCGGCGGACTCGGGCCGGCGCACGTCAGCGTCGACCCCACCGGTAAGTTTGTCTTCGCGGCAAACTATGGATCGGGACAGGTGGGAGTGCTTTCGCTCAAGGATGACGGATCACTCGATGCGCTGGTCGACACGAAAAAAATCACGGGACCGCTTGGAAAGAATCCCGCAGCGGATGCGCCTCCGGGGAGCTTCGCCAATAGCGGCCACGATGCGCCTCACGCACACATGGCTCAAATGGACCCGTTCGGCCGCTACCTGCTGGTAACCGACCTAGGGACCGACCGGACCTACGTGTTCACCATGGCCCCTTCCGGCCTTCTGACGCCGAATGTGCCTGAATTCATCCAGGCAAGCAACGGCGCCGGACCGCGCCACTTCGCATTTCATGCCACCGGCCGCTTTTTATATGTCTTGAACGAAGAGTCTTCGACCCTCGACGTGATGTCGTGGGACGCGGGCACCGGCCAGGCGACAATTCAGCAATCGTTCTCGACGTTGCCTAAGGGCTACGCCGGGACCAATTACGCGTCGGAGATCACCGCCACTCCGGATGGGCGGTTCGTATACTGCGCGAACCGGCTGTGCGACTCCGTGGCGGTTTTTGCCACCGATGCGGCTACCGGCTCGGCCAGAATGATCGATGTCGTGTGGACGCGCGGCAGCTATCCGCGCAACTTCGCGATTGAGCCGGGAGGCAACTTTTTATATGTCCTGCACTCTCGCAGCGACAATGTCACAACGTTTCAGGTGAACCGCACGACGGGCAGCCTGACCTTTGTGGATAAGTGGACGCCTGTCGGAAACCCGTCGGAGATTCGCTTCGTGCGCCTCTGATCCGTTCCGCGCTTTGAAGAATGGCCGGTGCGTTTGTGCCCGGCCATTTTCCGTTTCGGCGGTTGCCGCGGGTGAGCACGTGCGATAGCGTGGTCGAAGAAGGCGGTAGCACATGGCGAAGTTCTCTTTGACCGTCAATGGCAAGGCCCGTTCGGTGGAAAGCGATGCGGCGCGGCCGCTGCTCGATGTACTGCGCGAAGACCTGGCGCTGACGGGAACAAAGTATGGTTGCGGCGAAGGGCAGTGCCGGGCATGCACTGTGCTGCTGGACGGCGCGCCAGTGACATCGTGCACAATGCCGGTACGTTTGGCGGCTGGCAAGGCGGTGACCACAATTGAGGGGCTGGCAGTTGGGGCGAAGTTGCACCCGGTGCAAGAGGCCTTCGTTGAAAATTCGGCGATGCAGTGCGGGTATTGCGTGCCAGGCATGGTGCTGCGTGCCGCGGCACTTTTGAAGACCACCCCGCACCCCACTGATGCACAGATCGTGGAGAATTTGAACGGGAGTCTCTGCCGCTGCTGCGGCTATACGAACATCGTTGCCGCCGTGCGCGCAGCCGCGGCTGTGAGCGCGCCAGCGCAGAAGGGAGCGCGCTCCGATGCCCGATAACGCGCTCCATAATGTGCCCGTCGACCCCATCCTGCTCGAGCCGGACCGGCCCGAATTGCGCGAGGGACCGGTGTACGAGTTCGCCGTGAATCGGCGGGAGTTCATCGAAGTCGCGGGCATACTCGTCTACCTGAGCGGCAAGCCGGCGGCTGCGCAGGACACCGCCCCTTCGGCGCGCATTCAGAAGGGGGCCGATGGCACGATTACCGTGTATTCAGGCAAGGTCGAGTTTGGCCAAGGTGCGCGGACCGAAATCGCGATGGCCGTCGCGGAAGAATTGGATGTGCCACTGGAGAAAGTACGCGTCGTCCTCGGCGATACGGCGCTGTGCCCGAACGATGGCATCACGGCGGGCTCGCGCACCACGCCATCGACCATCCCCGAAGTGCGCAAGGCCGCCGTTGAGATGGGAGGCAAGGCGGAGCCCACGCCGCACGACGACTGGGATGTACTGGGAACGCCGCATGCCCACGTGCATGGGCGTGCTGTCGTCACCGGCGCTCATCAATATCCATCGGACATTCGCCGTCCGAACATGGTGTATGGCGCGATTCTGCGCGCACCCGCTTACAACTCGACGCTCGTTTCCGTCGATGCGCAGACCGTGGCGAAGATGCCCGGCGTAGTGCTGGTGCAGGACAAGAATTTCGCTGGCGTCACGGCGCCCAATTCGTTTGCAGCACGGCAGGCGATTGAAGCGCTGGCGGCTACGGCGAAATGGGACACCAAGCCGCATCCTTCCCATAATGAAGTCGCTGCGACACTCAAGGCGACGGCCGGTACTCCTCGGGAGCAGGTAAAGGGCTCCGTCGAGGACGCGCTCGCCGCCGCTCCGAAACGATTCAAGCAAAGCTATTCTGTCCCGTTCATCCAGCACGCGCCGATGGAACCGCGCGCGGCGGTTGCCGAATGGACCGACGGAAAACTAACGGTGTGGACGGGTACGCAGAATCCCTTCGGAGTGAAGCAGCAATTACAGCAGGCGTTCCGTCTCTCTCCCGAACAGGTGCGAGTGATTGTGCCCGACACCGGCGGCGGATTCGGCGGCAAGCATACGGGAGAGTGTGCGATTGAGGCCGCGCGGTTGGCGAAGGAGTGCGGTAAGCCGGTGCACCTGCGCTGGACACGTAGTGAAGAGTTCACCTGGGCCTACTTCCGTCCCGCGGGCGTGTGGGAGATCGAAGCCGCGCTCGACGCCGGCGGCCGCATCACGGCGTGGGATTTCGCATCCTATAATCCCGGCACGGCGGCGCTGGCGATTCCCTACAAAATCGCCCATGTGCGCACGCGCTACTACGATTGCGAATCGCCAATGCGCGAGGGTTCGTATCGAGGGATTGCGGCGACCACAAACAATTACGCGCGTGAATGCTTTATGGACGAGTTGGCGCAGGCGGCGTCGGCCGACCCGCTCGACTTCCGTCTCGCGCACATCGACAACCCACGCCTGCGCGACGTGCTGACGGCGGTGACGGCCAAGTTCAACTGGTCCGCGCGGCGGAAGATGCGCCGCCCGAACGTGGGCGTCGGTCTCGCGTGCGGGACGGAGAAGGGATCCTACATAGCGGCCTGCTGCGAGATCGAGATCGGTTCCGCGCCCGGCGCGCCACTTCGCATTCGCGAGTTCCATGCCGCATATGAATGTGGAGCCATCCTCAATCCATCGAATCTCCAGGCGCAAGTGGAAGGAGCACTCATCCAGGGACTCGGCGGCGCGCTTACCGAAGCGATGGAGTTTGAGAATGGCAAACTACTCAACGGCGCGTTCTCGAAATATCATGTGCCGCGATTTGCCGATGTGCCGCCGTTAACAATTTCGCTGCTGAACAGGCCCGACCTGACGGCTGTGGGCGCGGGCGAAACGCCGATCATCGCCGTCGCGCCGGCGATCGCCAACGCGTACTTCCATGCCTCCGGCACCCGGGTTCGCTCGTTGCCGGTGCGACACACCTAACGGGCTCTGCGACTCGTCGATATGAATGTTCGAGCACGGCAACACCCGCTAGCGTATACTCTGCGGCATGCTGCGCTGGATTGTTCCATTTGTCTGCCAGCTTCCCGCTTCGGCAGCGCTCATCTGTTTCTATGGGGCTGACCTCGATCAGGTTCACGCCAAAGATTTCGCCAAAGATATCGCCGGACTCTACAAGGCCGCGAACCCCGACGCCAAGACCGGAGTCGGCACAAACATCAAGGCGACGGAAATGTTCGGCGACCTCAAGGCGAAGCTGGCCGGATGTTATGACGAGGCGACGAAGCAGTTCAAATGCGACGGCGGCATTTTGCTGTTCTACTTCTCCGCCGATGGCAATGAGACTCCCGATGGCAAGGACACCATCGTGGACAACACGGGAAATTCGGCGCCTATTAAGGTGAGCGAACTTGCCGCATCGCTGGCGGCCACGATTCCCGACTGCTGCACGCTGATTTTCGCCTTCGATTCCTGCTTCGCGGACCGTTGGTATGACAATTACATCGAAGCCGAAGGAGAAGGGATCAATCCGAACAATCCCTTCAAGAACATCAACCATCTCGTACTGACGCCCAAAGTTCAGCCCGACGGCAAGTGCCTGGGTTCGC
Organism: Acidobacteriota bacterium; assembly: GCA_040007195.1. Classification (GTDB taxonomy): domain Bacteria; phylum Acidobacteriota; class Terriglobia; order Bryobacterales; family Bryobacteraceae; genus JAFLBB01. The sequence continues at coordinate 16,591 of JBDTVQ010000074.1, forward strand.
CCGTTGGCGATGCGTTGACGAAAGCCTTCAAGAACAAGACCCCTCAAACCATCGTTGAATTTGCCGAGTTTATGGGGAAAGAGCCCAACGTCCGGCCCCGATCCGGTCTGGACGAGACACACGAAAAATACAAGCTGATCGCCGAGGCCGACATCCCGTCCGATCCCAACGATCCCGTGCCCGTTCCTGAGCCGGCAGCGACGTGGCTTGCCGGCGCTGCCTTGGTGTTGATGGCCGGCCGCATCAGCCGGGCAGCAACTTAATCGTGATCGTTTCCTGACCCTGTAAGTTCACTGACTGCATATGCACTGGCTTCCCGTCTTCGAGGACAACCAACAGGTGCTGGCCCGACGGCAATCCTTCGGCAACGAAAAACCCATCCGGTTGAATGCGAACATCGACGCCGCCTGGGCCGTAGAGCGGCGCAATCTTGAGCCACCGATCCTTGGTGCCTTGCAGCGGGCCAACTTTCCCGCGAAGGATGGCGTCGGTTCCGCACTCTATGCCGAGTTCCAGTTGTACTCTCACGTCGTTCCCGGTGAGACGTAGACTTCGCTGCGGGCCGTCTTGAATCCAGGAACTACGGCAAGCAACAGGTAGCGTCCCGCTTCGACTCGCGCAAATGTATCGGTACGTGTCGTGTAGAGGGTCTTACCCGAGTAGAGATCTCGCAGTTCCGCTTCTCGAACCGTATCCTTCCCGCCCGTTCCGTCGTACCCAATCACCCGGAGCGAGCCGTACTGGATGGGATTTACGTGGATGCACTCTGCGGAGAGAACCAGGGCTGCGAGAAGCAAGGCCAGTGAAGTCAGGCGCATGGTGACATTTTAGGCATGAGTTGAACCCGCGATGACAGCGTGCCAGAATTTGAGCTTGGTACGGGCCGCTTCCTTTTTCCTTTTACTAACGGCTTCTACAGTTGGGTTCGCTCAGGAGTCCGACGGCCGCGACGAGCAATTCAGGCGGTCCCTCTTTCCCAACGCGATGGTCCGGCTTGGCCGCGCCGATGCGGATTTGCTGGGTGCACTTCACGATTTCGACACGGAGTTTCCTTGCCGATTTTACGATGCCATCCGCGGGCACTTCACATCCACTGCGGCGACGGACGCCATCGTGAATGCGCATTGCGGCGAATCGCACGCTGAGAATTGGGGAAGTACGCTCTTCGCCCAATTGCGTGATGGCAGATGGACCGTGCGCTGGCGCCAGACTGGCCTAATCACCAGCTATTGTTCCCTCGTCGAATTCCCCGATGGACGAGATGGATTGCTCTGCGCCGACAGGGACACGCACATGGGCGAGCGCGAGGATTCGCTCTACACGATTGATCTTGTCCAGCCGCCGAAGCAATGTGCAAATCCGGTTCTATCTATCGTGGACACAGAAGCTACCGGATGGCCTAACGCTACGACCTTTATCGAGTCCAGTATTGAGCGAATAGAGATGGGATCTCGACTCTCGGTTTGGGTTCGCTATGGTGAGGTCCCTGTAGCGCTGCGGAATCAGCCGCGTGCACCAGCAAGAACATACCGCTTGGATTTTCGACTGCACGGAACGCAGTATGTCCCCGAAGCGGGAACAATCCCGATGCTTCGCCAGATCGACGAGCGCTTTGCAAAGCGTACGAAAGCCAGCCCATGATGGCCGCGTCACGACTCATCACGCTTGTTTGTGTCCTCGCAGCCGCTGCACCGGCCCAGGCACAGCAGTTTACGAAGCGATTCAATCAACCAGTGATCGACGAGATTGCAGTCAAACTCGGAAGTGATCACAGTGCCATCTTGGGAGCGCTATACGAATGGGATCGTCCGGGCAATTGTCTTTATGAGGCCGTTATCGAGGGCCATTTCACCTCCCCGCTCGAATCCGAAGCGTTGGTGTATGCCTCGGAGTGTTCAGAGAACCACGACGAGTTTGAGAGCACCATTTTCCTGCAGCGCATCAATGGGCGGTGGGAGGTCGTCTGGAACGATCCTAAGCTGAATATCTTCCATTGTGGGGGGCTGCGCTTAGGCAGCGGACTGGACTTCTTGATATGCCGCGACCGTTCACGTGGCAACGGCGTCCGCCGCCAGCATCTGTTCACCATCGACTTCTCCCAGCCACAAGGCCAGCGCCGCCAGGTATTCCTGACTATCGAAGACACGCTTCTGACAGGATCACCCGTTGGCGTACTCTGCAACCTGGAACGCGGCGCGGTTACTAATCTGCTGCAAATCACGGTCAGTAGAGGTATCGTACGCCGGGATCCAGCTACGATTCCTCTGGTGCCCCGCGAGCGTAAAGAGCCAGTCTTCGTCGCCACCGAACTCTTCGAACTGCGCTTCCGGTTCAACGGCTCAACGTTCGAGCCCGATGCCGACACGGCGTTTCTCCTGGAGGAGTGGAAGAAGGACCACTGAACTTCTACACACCAAATTGCCGCAAGTGATGGTCGACGTGCCGCCAGATGAGACGCCCCCATTTCGCGCTCGATAGTTTGCCGAAGGCCGGGTGCTCGGCATACTGACCGGATGGGCCGCGCGCGGCAACCCGGCCCAGCGCCGCGCGCAACCGCTGTTGCTCTTCTTCGACGCCGGCGGTGGGCTGCGAAATCAGTTCAGGGGCGGTCGGTGTTCCCTTTGGCCACGGCATCGGTGAATCGATCACCAGCCAGTGCACGAGCCAGTTCTTCATCGGACCCGGCTTCGACGCACACGGCAATTCACCCAGAGCCATTTCAAAACTGGCGCTGAGATGCCGCAGCATCTTCACGCTGTTCATTTGGCCCCATTTCGGTTTTGTGCCAGTCTCCACCCTCATGGCGCGCTCCAGCAACGCCTGCCGCTCAGTCTCGTCAAACACCGTCTTTCCCACGGAGCGCCTCCTTCCCTGCTGTCAAAACTTCGACGATGCGATCAACGTCGAACACACAGCCGCCCCACGGACCGCCGCTCGCATCTTGCAACGCCGCCCACAAACGCGTGTCGTTGGGCAGCAACGGGTCGGCATGCAGGTCATCGCGCACTGGCCGCGCTGCAAACTCGGCCGCATCGCCGGCATAGTTGATAGATGCCTCAAGCGTTGTACGGTCGATGATTATTTCGATCGGGTCGCCGTCGCGCAATTTGCCGACGGGACCTCCGGCGAGGGCCTCGGGCGAAACGTGACCGATGCAGGCTCCGGTGGACACGCCGCTAAACCGCGCGTCGGTGATCAGCGCGATTTGCTTGCCGAAGGACAGATGCTTCAGCGCAGCCGTAATCTGGTACGTCTCTTCCATGCCCGAACCCAAAGGTCCGCGGCACATGAGCACGACCACGTCGCCCGCTTTCACGGCATCGGGTCCAGTGCCTTTGATCGCGGCGATGGCCGCCTTCTCCGTGGTGAACACGCGCGCCGGCCCATGCTTGCGATAGACGCCATCGGCATCGACGACGCTTGGATCAATCGCGGTTGCCTTCACGACGCTGCCTTCGGGGGCGAGATTGCCTACGGGAAAACAAACGGTTGATGTCAGCCCGGCCTTTTTCGCTACGTCTGGGGACATGACCACGACATTGGGATCGATGCCGTCCCGCTCAGCCAGTTGTTTCCGCAAAGTGGCGCGGCGTTCACTCTGCTCCCACCAATCGAGGGCATCACCGAGAGTTTCACCGGACACAGTGGCGGCGTCGAGTTCCAGCAACCCGGCGCGCCGCAGATGAAGCATCACCTCGGGCACGCCGCCTGCAAGGAACACCTGCGCCGTGATGTAGCCGCGCGGGCCGTTCGGCAACACATCGACCAAGCGCGGTACCAGACGGTTGACGCGCTTCCAATCGTCCACGACCGGGCGCTTCAATCCCGCGGCATGCGCTGTGGCCGGAAGATGCAGGATGAGGTTCGTCGATCCGCCGAACGCCGCGTGCAAGACCATGGCGTTGTGCAGCGACTTTTCGG
>JBDTVQ010000075.1:0-20481 GCA_040007195.1 Acidobacteriota bacterium
CGGTGACGTACGCCAACAGCCGAGCCCATTTGTTGTCTGGCATGAGGAACATCCACCATAAACTCACTCCGCTCACGTGAATATTTCATCAATCTCGGCGCAAACCGGCAGCGCCCCGGCGAGCACAACGGCATTGAAACAGGAATGCCACGTCCAGGCGGGAAGGATCACTTCGTCGGCGGGACCCAGTTCGAGAGCGGCCACGGCGCATTGCAGCACAGCGGTACCGGATGTGACCCCCAGACCGTATTTGGTCTGCATGTGGGCCGCGAATTCCTTCTCAAACTGAAGGACCTTCTTGGGCTTGCCTCCCGGACCATACCAGCGGAACGGCGCTCTCGCTTCGAGCAGTTCGGCTCGCTCCTTATCATCGTAGAACTCCGATCCCCAATAACCTGGACGAAGCGTCTTCTCGCGCACGGGTGCGCCGCCATCGATGGAAAGCTTGGGCGCCGCGCTCCCACGTTTCACGGCGGCCGTCCTAGCCGCTGCCGTCATGAAGACTCTGCGTTTCATCTGGACCACTCCTTCCTTTCAAAGCGTGCCGCCGATTCGCCTGCGAATCGATGGAAATGATCCGCCGCACCGAACGCCGCTCAAACTCTTCCGCGTGCAGCGTGACGGAAGTAGTCGACAAACGCGAGAGCCCCGCGGCGCGCAGCCCGTACCGGCGAGGCATTTGCGGTGAAAAACGTGCGGCGAAAAATGTGCGGCGAAACGCTTGCTGCGGCGAAACGCCTGCTGGCGCCCCGGAGATATAGTGTAATGCTGTGTTCTTTCTTACTGGAGGATCTTGCACAGTTGGACCCGTTTTGGGGACTTCTGAGTTCGGCAGTGCTTGTGAAAGTGTTTTAGAATCAAAAGAGCAGCAGATGTCGGGGCGTAGCGCAGCCTGGTAGCGCACCTGCCTTGGGCGCATAGCGACCCGCTCCAAAGCTTCTCTTGGTTTCCCTCCACTTTAAATATTTTCAACAACGTGGGGAATCTGCTTGTCGCTCAAAGGCAACCCAAGTCGGCTCAACGCACATGGTTTTGTCACGGTTTTGCCACGTTTCAGCATGGTCGAGTCCAGCGATCGGTATCTGGAAGTTTTCGGCTGCTTTTGCAGCGTGAAAATCCGCGAATAGAGCCGAACGGTTCGGCTGCTGCGGGTTTCCTCATCGGACAAAGAACACCGTCTTGGATCCGGGCGGGTTTGGAAACCTGGACCAGCTGCGTACACCCTGCCGTGGCGTCGTGTATCCCTGCAGCAATACGGTCGCTCCGCCCACCATGTGGCGAAGCGTCGGCTCCCTCGCCGGCTCCAGGGTCATCTTGACCACTGGCCGAAGAACCGGCAAGCGATTTCCGGCCGTTTCATCCCCGCATCTGCTCAACGATCCGCCAGCCGGTGTATCGGCCGTCGAACGCAACTCGATGGGACCGTGAAGTCCGCTACGCCGTCGAATCACAGCAAGCAGGGTAACAAAGGCGATCGCCTAGGGATAAATCCTTAAAATGCCGGATCCCTGTCAGGCCGATCTAAGACACATGGTCTTCTTGCGCTCGGAGTGTACTGCTCAACGCCCCCTGGTCCGCAGCCTGTGTGCGGCGGTCCTACTATCCCTATCCTCCGGCTCGGACGCGTCAGCGGCAGGGTGGCGCACCCAGGGCAGTCAAATCGTCGACTCGAACAACAAGATCGTCCGCATCGCCGGTGCAAACTGGTTTGGACTGGAAACCGGAAACTACGCACCTCATGGGCTGTGGGCGCGCGGCTACAAGGAAATGATGGACCAGATGAAGAGTCTTGGATACAACACGATTCGTCTGCCGTACTCCAACCAGCTCTTCAACGCGGGCAGCGTCCCGAATGGAATCGACTTCAGCAAGAACCAGGATCTGACGGGCCTGACCGGGCTACAGATCATGGACAAAATCGTCGCCTACGCGGGTCAGTTGGGATTGAAGGTGATCCTTGACCGCCACCGCCCCGATGCCGCCGGACAATCGGAGCTCTGGTATACCAGTGCGTACCCCGAGACCCGGTGGATCTCTGACTGGCAAATGCTGGCCGCACGCTATGTTGGCAACGACACCGTAATTGGCGCGGACCTGCACAATGAGCCGCATGGCGCGGCATGTTGGGGGTGCGGAAATTCGGCAGTGGATTGGCGACTTGCCGCGCAACGGGCGGGAAACGCGATTCTGTCGGTAAATCCCGAGTGGCTCATCATCGTCGAGGGCGTGGAAGCCCACAACGGCAGCAATTATTGGTGGGGCGGAAATCTGATGGGAGCGGGCGCGGCGCCAGTGCAGTTGACCCTACCCAACCGCGTCGTATATTCGACCCACGACTATCCTGCCTCCGTATATCCGCAGAGCTATTTCTCGCTTCCCACCTATCCCAACAACCTCGTGGACATCTGGGACCGCCACTGGGGATATCTGAAAAAGAACAACATCGCTCCGGTGCTGCTTGGCGAGTTCGGCACGAAGCTGCAGACCGCCTCCGACCAGCAATGGTTTAACGCGATCGTGAACTACCTGGGCACCGGAGAGAATGGATTCCATTGGACCTTCTGGAGCTGGAATCCGAACTCTGGCGACACGGGCGGGATTCTGGCCGACGACTGGTCCACCGTCCAGCAGGCCAAGCAGACAAAATTGGCGACCATCCAGTTTTCGCTGGGCGGCGGAACCACAGTACCGCCTCCGGTGACGCCGCCGGTTACCCCTCCGGCGCCGCCACCGCCCTCGACGCTAAGCTGCGCAGTCAACTATGTCAATCGGAACGACTGGGGCTCCGGCTTCACCGCCGATTTGACGATCTCCAATGGCGGCAGCACAGCGCTATCGAACTGGCAGCTTGTTTGGACCTTTGCCGGCAATCAGCAGATTACCCAGATCTGGAATGCGAACGTCGCGCAGAGCGGCAAGACCGTCACCGTTCGCGATCCGGGTTGGGCAGCGGTACCCGCCCAGGGAAGCTACAGTTTGGGCTTCAATGCGCAGTATTCGGGGACAAACCTGAAGCCGGCATCTTTCGCGCTCAATGGCATCGCGTGCTCGGGCGGCAGTGGAGCCCAACCTCCCCCTCCCCAGCCTCCTCCGGTCACGCCTCCGCCTCCGCCTACGCCTCCGCCACCTCCACCACCCACGCCTCCGACGAGCAGCGGAACCTGCGCTGTGAACTATTCAATCACCAGCAGCTGGGCAAACGGCTTCGTCGCCAATGTGATCGTGACGAACCGCTCGTCGTCGGCATGGAACGGATGGAACCTGGCCTGGACCTTCGTGGGAACACAGCGTGTCACCAACCTATGGAACGGAACGGTCAGCCAAGCGGGCTCAGCAGTGACGGTGCGAAATGCCGCCTACAACGGGCAGATCGCACCGGGCGGCACGGTGTCGTTCGGCTTCCAGGGAAGCTACAGCGGGAGCAATGCCCGGCCGTCACTCTTCACCGTCAATGGAGCTACCTGCCAGTGAAGGAGCCGCCGGTCAACGAATTTGGGGCAGACCCGGCCGAGCCCGAGAGGCCGGCCGGGGGAACGCCCCACACCAGCACTCCGTTCCGATAGACGGTCATGCGGTCCCACTCGGCGTAAGAGCGCTTGGAGGGGTCGAAGGAATAGTCGTCGGACTGACTGAAGTTGGACCAATCGTCCTGGGCAAAACGGAGCTGCACTTCTCCGCTGTCGGCTCCTGGAGCAATTGCCGCGGATCCCGTGAAGCTCACTTCGAGCAGGCGCATGCCACTCCCCGCATCGACAAAGCGGCCTTTGACATTTTCGCAGCCGATGGCGGAATAGTCGCACCAAAGATTGAGCGGCTTTGACTCCGCGGAGTTGAAGTAGTAAAACACCTTGAGCTCTTCGAAGGGCACAGTTGCCGAACCGGCGTTCAGAAGCCGGAACTGAGGGCCAGATTGATTGGCCACGGCTTCGGGAAAGTTCGCCCGGTAGTAGAGCTTCAGCCCTTCGGTAACCGGAACGGCGGTGACGTTCAAGACAAAGGCCCGCCGCGATTTGGCTCCCAGTCCGTCGGTGACTTCCACGGTAATGGAAAAGTCCCCGCCAGTCGTGGTGTTCCCGGTGATCGTGTTCGACAGGAGCGAGAATCCTTGCGGCAGGGCACCCTCCACTATTGCCCAATGATAGGGCTGCACTCCACCACTGGCTTCTAATGTGGCGCTGTATGGCGTCCCAATATAGGCCGAACGAAGAGTACGCGTGGTGACGAGCAATGGCGCCGCGGCGTTGGTGGCGAGGCGGAACTCCTTCTCGGCGACTGCTTGCCGGCTGTCGGTGACGCGAACCGTGAACGTGGAATCGCCTGGTTTTTCCGGTATCCCGGAGAGCACGCCGGTGGCGGAGTCGAGCAGCAACCTCTCGCGTAACGAACCGGCGGAAACCTCCCACTTCAGATACGGCGGCGCGCCGCCCGAGGCCTGCCACCGGTACTGGTAGCCCTCTCCGGCCGTCGCGGCTGGAAGCGTTTCTCCGTTGACGATTCGCAATACTTGAGGAACACCCCCGGGAGGCTCCTGCCCCCAAACGAGCCGTCCATTTTCGTAAAGGGTGATCTGCCGCGCACGGATGAAACCGCTCGAAGGGATGGTCATGCCGCTGAAGGACCAATCGCTCTCGGGCCTCCGCGGCGTCCGGCTGGCGATCCGGAATTGCGTCTGCCTGCGATATGCCTGCTGCCCAGCGGGAGCGAGCGGGCCGCAGCGGATTTCCACGTAGTACATCTGGATCGACCACATTTGCGGTGCACCGGGGCTTTCGCACTGGCTGAACCCGGTCGAGACAGTAATGTCATCTGGGTTCTCCGAAGGAACCGCGAAAAAATAACGCAGCGTCAGGCTATCGGTAGCGCGGGCGGGCCAGGCCGTCTGGTTGGCGGCGAATGCGGCAATCTCGATGAAGTTCTCCCCCGAGGCGTTGACCGCCGCTTCCACGAAAAGCTCCTCGCGCGACGGCGTGACAGGTTGAGGGAAATCCGCCAGCGGCGTTCCGCCGTAGCGTTGAAACATGGCGGCGAGCGCTCCAGTGAACGCGGCATTGTAGTCAGTGGCGACCTCGTTCTTTACAAAGTCGGTCCGCGAGTCCGTGTAGTTGTCCGAGGCGTCGGGACCGCCGACGAGCGCGCCGTACAAAGTGTGCACCGAATCCTGCGGCGCATTGATATCGTCGGCCCAGGACCCGTGGGCCGTGCGGTGATGTGGATTACGCGGCGGCTGCTGTCCGAAGCCCGCAACGTAACTGGCCCGGCGTGGATTCTCGCCAAGCATATAGTTCACTTGACGTTCGGCAAATGCGCGATAGCGGTCGGCCCGGCTTGCGTCGAGACCCTTGGCGCGCAGCCAGTCGCTGTAGATCATCGCCAGAAAGGACGTGTTGGCGCTATAGCGCAGCGAACCCCACTGGTCCAGCCAGGCCAGTCCGCCGGGGGTGTAGCGAATGCGGCGCCCCTGAAAGCCGATCGTCCAAAAATCGAGCCAGCGCTCGATGTCGGCTCGGTAGTCGGGTTTCCCCGTGACCTGGCTTAAGAGGACATATGTGCCGTAGCTCTTGTCGTCCCAATTGTGGGTCCAGGCGTAGGACTTGAACTGCGTGCCCGCCTCCAGAGGAAGCTGCGAATAAAAGGCCGTGGCCTTCGTCAGGTATTCGGCGTTACCGGTTGCTCGATATAGCCACGTGGCGCTCCAGGCGAGTTCGTCGATGTAACCGTTGTGGGACTGGTAAAACGCCTTGGCGTTCTCAATGCAGTCGGAATACTGTCCCCGGTAGGTGTCGGCGAATGTGAACAGCGATTGCGCGCGATCCAGCAGCTTTTGCGCGTATGCCGGATCGCCCTCGGCGCGGAACACCATGGACGCGGCGGCCAGCGCGGCGGCGGTCTCGCCGGCGAGATCCGAACCCGGGCATTGCTCGCTCACTTTGAACGACGGCCGGGGCATGGTGAGAATTTCGGCCGCGCCCCAGAAGGCATGGTCGGCATTGCCGTCGCCCACTTGTCCCCACAACTGATTTGGCGTGGCGCTGGCCTTGAGAAAGTAGTCGCTCACCCAGCGCAGGCTCGACAACAAAGGGGCCATTTGCTGGCTGTCCTGGTAACCGGCGCGATATTCCAGAGCGCCCCAGGCGAGCAGCGTCGCGCTCGATGCCATGGGAAACCCGAACTTTACGTGATCGCCGGCGTCGTACCAACCGCCTGTCAGATCGACGTTGTTGTCGGCGCCGTCCTTTAACGCGGAATTAGCGCGCCAGAACACGCGATTGCCCTGCGGCAACGGTCCGGAGCGCTGCGCTTCGTAGAAGTAAATCGATTTCTGCAGCGCTTCGGCGTAGTTGTATTGGCTGGTGGATTGCGCGGCAACGGGCGCCGCCAACAGGCAAATCGCCATTGGCAGAACCCAAGCGCGGGTCTGGAAGAGTTTCCTCATTTTATGAATATCGTTAGTGAATTCGCGGCTTTACCTTCCACCGTCAAGATGACCGGCACCTCGCCCTTTCCCGACAGGGATTGCGGAAGTGGTCCGGCCTCGATCAGGTCGATTCCCGCTGTTCCGGAGGGCCCGGCTCGAGTGACGGGCACGGACTGCTCGCCCACACGCAGGCTGACGGCTGCCAGGTTGGCGGCGCCACGGATACCGGTTCCATAGAGCCGGAGAAAGGCTCCGGATGCGGGCACGAGTTCGACCGGAACGCTCTCCCACCGCTTGAGTTCGGCATCGTAGCGCGACAAGTCCGCCGAGCGCGCACCACCTTCGGAGACCGTCACGGCCTGGCCCACGGCGACTCCCGTACCCGATCCCGATGCTGAGAATAATCCCGGTGCGATCGTATTCACTCGCAGCGCGCCAGTAGCTACTTCGCGCGTACCGTTTCGCACAATCAGTGCCGCCTGACCAATCGCGGTGTCGGGATTGACCAGCAGGTTGATCTGAGTGGGCGACACCATTAGCAGAGGCGCGGTGCGCCGCGTACCGGAATTGTCGATGACATCGACGGTCACCTCAGCCAGCGGCGTCACCGGCGCGGCGCCGGAGGTGGCCGTGACGGCAGAGAGTCCCGATCCAAAGAGGGTCACCAAAGAATCGGGGGCGACGGCGGTACCGGACAGGCTGGCCGCCGAAACCGCTGTTGCGGGGGTGGAACTCAGCGTAGGTAGGATACGGAACGCCGGCACCGGATCGTCCGGACTCTCGACGAAGGCCGGCACAGTGGGAGCGCTGGGTTCGCCCGTTTGCTTCGTTCCGCCGGGAATCGGCGCAGGTCCGGCATGAATGTAGGCTGTGCCCAACCGGGGCACGCCATTCGGCGCCAATAGCCGAATCTCAAAACTCAGATTCTCGATGGCGCTCGCATTGGCGGCCATCACCTCCCACACCAGGGTCACGGATCCGTTTTCCGGAAAGAAGAGAGAGAACGTGCCGAACTCAGGATTGTTCTTGGCGAAGGGCCCGCCTCCCAACTTTTCGGCGTAGGTGAGCAGCGCGCGGGGAGAGGCAGCGGAATAGCCGGTGGTGCCCGTCTCCGAATCGCGAGCACTGGCCCAAACGTGAACGTTCTCCGGGATCTGCGTGAGGACAACTTTGAGCCTCGTTCCTGAGTCCGCCAAGCCAGCCTGATCGAGGGCGTTCGTGGACGGAAAACTGGCGTTGTAGAATCCGGACTCAGTATTGGCAGGCCCGCCTGGATCGGCCTGCGTCAGGACGTAACCAGGATCGGCGGACGTAGTGCCGAGATTTCTGCGCTTGAACGCGGAGGCAAAGCCTTCGGTGAACTTCACCAGAAACGCCTGTTCCTTTCCCGGCCGGCCCTGCGGAAGCAATGCCGGCGTGACGACCAGGGCGGGAGTGTTGGGGCCCACTTCCTCGTCGTCGATCGTGCGGATGGCGGCGACGATTCCTGGCTTGGCGACTCCGGAGAGCTGTGAATTGTTCTGAATGGCCACTTCACGCCCCGCGCTGTCGAACAACTGGGCGCTGAGAGTGATACGGTCCGGATCTGGAAGTTTTGGAATTTTGCCAGCCGAGGCCCGGAGATTCGTGACCCGAATGAGCCGCGTCTTGCCTTCACCTGGAGGATTAACCGGAAGTTTGGAGAACAAGACCACGTTGTCTTGCAACATGCTGCCTTGGAAGACATTCGGTCCTGTCGCGGCGGCGCGCGTGTCCACGGCGCAATAGGTTGCAGGTGCGGCCGGCACGCACGGCCGCTGCTCGGAGGCGAGCGGTTCGTCCACCACCGCAAGTATGTCGGTCAGTGTCGACGGAGACTGTAGCGGGCCGTCCAAAATCGGAATCGGGTCCGGCTTCGGCGGCGGAACCACACGTGGATTGAGCGGTGCGCTCGAAACAATGAGCAACTGATACTGCGGCACCGTTCCCGCCGTCAAGGGGGACCCGCCGGTACACGCGATCAACACGTCGCTCAGCAGTTCCGACAGCCCCTCGGCGCGAATCGCCGACGGCGCCGTTTCTACGAGCCGGCAGGACATGGGCTGTTGAGCTGCCAGTCCGGCGCAGCTCAACAGGCACAACGCAATGGAGTTCTTGATCGCCATTCGTTAGTACAGGCGGAACGGTTCCACTCCACGCCAATCCGGGATGGAGGGAATGTTGACTTCCTGATTCATCGGACGTGGCTGCGTACTGAAGCGGAGGAAGACGCCTGCCGCCGCTGAATTGAAGTTCCGTGTGTTGTTCATGTTGGCGAAGATACCCAGATGCCAGAGCGGGGTGAGCGGCACCGAGGATTGAATGTCGATGCTGTAGTTGGCGCCTGTGGACACCTGCTTGGGGTAGTGCGGGCCATTCCTGCCTTGCAGTGCCGGCAGCGTGGGGAAGAACGGGGACGCGTTTTCCTGGAAGTGCTGCGCACCGAGACTGGCGTTGATCAGGTACTGAACTTTCTGGTTGTACATGCCGCGCCACTGCACCGGCACATTGGCGAGCATATATTGCTGCGGGCTGAAGTACCCGCCGTGGCCGTAAGTGAAATAACGCAGGTTCTTCTCGTAGTGAATGCCCGTCAGGTTGAAGCCGGCGGTGAGTTTGCCCGACGGATTCTCCAGGACCTTGAAGTACATGCCGAGGTTCCCTTCGATGCGCGTGTTCGATTGCACCTGCCGTCCGGTCAGCGTCTGGAATCCGAAACCCGTGTAGAAGCCGGAATTGGGTCCTCCCCAGTTGCCTTGGGCCGAGAATGTGTTGGCAACGACGCCACCCCAGACGCGATTCGTCACCGGGTCGCGGACGCCCGCGAACGAAAGCATGGAGTCGCGCAGAACATCGCGCTCCACCAGCAACGTGATGGGGCCGTTGCCGGGCCGGAAGCGGAGTCCTCCGATGAAGTTGGTGACCAGGAATCTGCGCGGTGTGGAGCCGAAGCGAAGCCCGAATGTTCGCGTGGAGACCTGCACCTCACCGCCGACACCATTGGCCGATTGCGCCTCGAACGTCGAGCCGGCCGGCATCATGCCGAAGCGTCGCTCGCTGGAACCGTCGGGTGTTCCCGATTCGATATAGGTGGGCCTCGCAATCGCGCTCACCCGCACGCCGCCACCGACGACATAGCTGGCTTCGAGGTTGGCCTCTTGGAGAATCATGCGGTCGAATCCCGGCTCCCCGCTCCTGGCGCGGACGTCGCCGCCGCTACCAAAGTAGGAAGAGTTGCGGGCATCGATCGCATCGAGGCGGTCCTGAATTTCCGACCGCATGGATGAGGGGTCCGAAGCCGGTTTCGAGGAGCCGATGAAAGCCGGCGTGACCACCGCCGGAAGGGCCGCCGTGGATTCAATCGCGGCTGGAGACGAGGCCGGGACGGCCATCCTCGGCGGTGCTAGAGGGATGTCGGAACCGGTCACGCCGGGGCGCGGCAACGTAAACCTCTCCGCCACCTTCGCACTGGTGCGCGCCATTGTCGCGTGGCCCCGGTTGATGCCGCCCGCGGCAGGGCTCGTGGCGGCTGGGCCATTGGCGAGTAGTTCCCTTCCGGGGGTTGCCGGTAGAAAGACCGCGGATACAGGCACGGTTGCCGGAGACGAGATCGGCGTTACCGCCGCCCTCGGAGCAGGCAATTCCCGGGACGGAGCGATCTTGACGGGCATTGGTTGTGTGACGGGTTGTTTTTGCATGGCATCGGCACCCAACAGCAGTTCGCCCAATACCTGCGCCGCCGGACGGTCTTCAGCCGGTTTCAATTCGCGGGCGGCGGCGGGTGACTTCTGCAATTCGGCCGGCAGGGGCGTCGCGGCTAGAGCGGCGCTCCAATACTTCTGCGCCAACTTGTAATCGCCTTTGGCGGCGGCCAGCTTTCCAGCCAGATTCAGCATGCCCGCGTTGTTCGGCCACCGGTTCAACGCGGTACGCAGCCACACGGCCGCCGAGTCCATATCGCCCGCGCCCAACGCGGCGCCGATCGCTCCTTCAAAATCGGAAGACCCCGCGCCTGTCAGTCCCCAAGCCTTGTAAACACCGAGCGCCTTTGCGGGATCTCCAGCCTGCAGTAGAGAACCCGCATAGCTCGAGCGCAAGGCCGAATCGCGCGGCAGCATCCGCGTGCCGGCTTCGAGGATTGTAATTGCCCGCGGCAGATCGCCCGCGCTGGTCGCCACGTTGGCACGGCGCAGAATCCAGCTGGACCAGAGCTGAGACGCGTTCTCCTGTTGAACCAACGTCAAATCGGCGCGCGCGCCCACTTCGGTGAGCAAGGCGTACAACTCGCGCTCTTCGCCGTTGGTATTCAGCAAGAGCCAGGCGAGTTGCAGTTCCAGATCGGCCGGCGGCGTACGATCCTGCTGCCGCAGCAGGGCCGAGGCGCGCCGCACCAGCCGCAGGGCTTCGTTATAACGTCCCAACGAGTTGTACACCGACGCCAGCAGGCTGACATAGTCGGCATCATCAGACAGGGCGACCGTTACCGATTTGGGCAGGCGGCCCGACTCTTTAAGCGCCGCTTCATCGTCGTTCTGTTTGTGCAGCGCGGAGACCAGCGCCTTCCAGGCATCCGGGTTGTCCGGGTGCGTGGCCGTCATCTCGCGCAGCAGTTCTTCCGCCCGTTGATTGTAGCCCTGGGCCAACCACAAGTGCGCCAACTGAAGGCGCGCGGCGCCATTGGGTGCTTCGTTCACCTTCGCGTCCAGGCGGATCGACTTCTCCAGGTATTTCTCGGCGTCCTCCAACTGGCCCATCGACTCGGCGATGGCCGCCAGCGAACGCAGCGCACCGGGCCGCGTCGCGGCCACTTCGAACACCTTTCCCGGCATTTGCTCGACGGCGCGCGCGGCACGGCTCTCCTGATGCGTCTGAATGAGCGACGTCAGCAACCCTTCCCAGGCGTCGGCGTTGCGCGGATCGGCATCCACAACCTTCTGAAAGATGGCCACGGCTTCGCCGATATAGCCATGGCGCAGATACAATCCGCCGAACTGCAGTTGCATCGAAGACGAGAGCGCCAGTCCCTTTACGTTTGAAAGCTCGATGGCCTCATGCAAATAGCGTTTGGAGTCGACGGCGTTGCCGGCATCGCTGGCCGCCGACGACATCATCGCCAGATAGTGGATATTGCGCGACAAGCCCAGCCGCACCGAGCCGGGCAGTTGGCGAGCCGTGGCAATCGCCGACTCCGCGCCGACTCCCCGGTAGCGCGCGTTCATTAGCTCATACCAGGCTTGTTCGTTCTGCGGCTGCTGCTCGGTGAGTTTCTCGAACGCCTGCGCGGCCGGGATCGGATCGCCCGCCTTCATCAGCGTTCCTCCCAGAGCCTGCAACGCGTCGGGGCTCGCCGGGCGCAGTTCCAACGCTTTGCGATAGTAGGCGGTGGACTCGGCAAGCTGATCGGCGGCGAACGCCTTCGCGCCATCATCCATCGCCGACCAGAAACGCGCGGTCTCCAGGCCATCGGCGATGTCCTTATCCTTGGGGGCCTCTTTCACGGCCGCTTCGAACATGGCGACGGCGTCACCGAACTTCTCCTGCTTCATGCGCACGAAGCCAAGCCCGGCAAGCGAGCTGGAGCTTTTCGGATTTTGCTGAATGGCGGTTTCAAACAATGCCTCGGCGTCCTTTACGCGATTGGCCTTTAATGCGATGTACGCCTGGTGCTCGGCGTTGCTGCGCACGGGTCCGGAACTCTGCGCCACCGCGGCAGAGGGAGTCACGCCGTCGAAGAGCTTGCTGAGTTCCGGGTCGGGATGGCGCGCCACATACGCACGCGCGGAGGAAGCGGCGGCCGGGTTCGCACCCTCCCAGATCAGCGCCTGGCGCCAGGCCAGACGGGCCTTGCCGATCGCGTCGCTGCCGCCCTTAATCGACTCAAGCAGACGCATGCCGGCCATCCGCGTCGACGGCCGGTAGGTCCAAAGCCTGCCGAGCGAGAGTTTGTAATCTTCCACGGCTGGATACGTGTCCATCAACTTCTGGAGTCCCGCCGTAGCCGTCTCCCACCCTCCGGGCACCGAAGCCTGCGTTTCGTAGTAGGCAATCGCCATCGCGCCTGGAGGAGGTTCATCGCCGAATACCTGGCGATAGATCTGCATGGCCTGATCGAACTGTTGGTTGCCCGCCAGCCGCGCGGCTTCGCGCAAACGCGCCTGCTGCTGGACCAGTACCGGCATGGACTGCAGTTGCTGGAGCGCAGGATGCGAAGGGTTTACCGCCCGAAGGCGGTTGGTGTACTCACGCGCCTCCTCGGCTTTGCCGCTCTGTTTGGCAAAGCGCGCCAGCGTCGCCAGCGCCTCCTGATGTTTGGGGTCCGAAAGCAGCACCTGTTGCCACGTCTGGGCGGCCAGGTCGGGGCGGCCACGGCCCTCCAGCGCTCGCGCTTTATCGACGAGCACCTCACCGGCGCTCTGCGCAAACAGGAGCATTGTAGTGGGAATGATCGATCCCCATAAGATGAGGCCAGCTAGTTTCAAGCGGGTCACTTTTGTCTCCTAGATAAGTAAAGGCGGCCATCGGGTGTGAATTGATAGCGGTTTTCCAACCACCCCTCAGAGAAGAGGATCAAGTTCTGGTCGTAGTAGTTCGGCGATGCGCCATGCAGGCCGGTATTGCGATTGAATGCTTCGGATACGCGCCGCCGCTGCGCCTCCGCGCGCGCACGCTCGCCGCGCGCCATCAGGAACGGCACAACGGCTGCCGAGAACCCAACGCTCCCTTGTGGGTTCTCGATAGAACCATCGAGATTCACAACGGCGGGCGGCGCACTTTGGCGCGAAAGGACACGGGACATGCCGGGCAGCGACTCCACCACCGTGCGGCGGGCGCTCAAGGCCGCGGGCAGCATGCCTGCCCAGAGGTAAATGCGAATCGCATCGTAGCTGGCGAACTGCTTCTTGCCAGAGGGGACCGCAAAGCCGAATCCATGCCCCGGACGGTAACTTACCCAATCCAGCGCAAAACCCTTCGGCGCGCTCGCTTTCACCAGGCGCGGAACATTTCCGGCAATGGCGCGCCACGGGCCTTCCGGACAGTGCGACGCCACGCCCCAAAGCAACTGAAGCGGCAAATAGCTGGCGTTCAAGAAGTACGTATCGTCAACCTTGAAGTCCCTGTAGCCAGGGAGCATCATTGGACCCAAGCCCGGAATATCGGCGACCTCAAACCGCGCGATCGCGGCCGCCAGTCCCTCGCCCATGGCCTTGTAGCGCGGCTCGTTCCAATGCCGGCCCGCCTCGAGCAGCGAGTAGGCAATCCAGAGATCCGCGTCCGATGCCGAATTGTGATCGAGCACCATCCATGCGCCCTGAGGCGATTTGCCCCATTGCCAGGCCGGCAGCTTGCGCGTCAGGTCGCCATTGGCAAGGTTGTTCTGAGTCCACTCCAGCAGCCGCTCAAACCGCTCCCGATCATCGGCAACCAGCGCGAAGAACAGCCCGTACGCCTGCGCCTCCGACGTCGTCTGGCCCTGAACCGCCGGGTCCGCAATGCGTCCGTCAGGAGACAGGAAACGATCCACGTAGCTGTTCCACAGCGCCCACTCGGCCGATGCCTCGAGTTGGAAGAATGGAATAGCAGCCATTAAAACGGTCCTTGCACTACCAACACGCACCTCAACGGCTTCCTTCAAGCCGCGCGGCGGCGTGCTGGTCGCACCACTCCGAAAACCAACGCGACAACGGAATCGCGAATCCGATAACCGCAATCGCAATAAGGAAAAAATTGCGCCCGACCCAGGTATAGAAGGATTCGAGCAGGCTCAACTCACCCAAGTGGGTGCTTGCCTGCGCCAGTTCGAACGATTGGAACCGGCCGCCGGAAAACAGCGCCACGCTTCCTTTCACATCTTTGGACGTCTCACCGTACAACGACTGCATCAGCAAATCGAAGTTCTGCTGATCGCCAACGGTTACGAGCACCGCATTGCGCCGGCTGTCGAGCGGCGATGCAATCGCTTGGACCACCGCTTCCGGCGAGGCGCCATCGAAAAGGGTGTCGTTCAGCCGGCGATACTCACGGCCAATCGGCGTGAAGGGAATATCGGCCATCACACTCCACAGGCCGGACGGCTTGTTCGCACGCAACTGGCTGCCGACGCCTACCGGAAGATGCTCCGCCCACTGCTGAAACAACGGCTGATCGGCGTTGGAACCGATGACCAACAGCTCCTTGTCCCGCGCCTTCCACGCCTCGTTCGCACCGAGCACTGTAACCCGATAGGTGGGCAATCCCGTCTGCCCTCCGAACCGCCCCATCATCCCCAGGTAGCAGGCAACTTCGTCGGACGTTGGCTTCTCCGGTAGCATCACCGCCGTACCCGAGAGATCGGCCAGGCGCGTAAACGGAAAGCCGGCGTTGGCGAAGAGATCGAGGCGCGGCAACCGGACAAAGCGCGGAATGTCGCGAAGTTCGATCGACGAAGTGGGTAGCACGCTGATCTCGGGGTAGTTGTTTGGTGCGTTATCCGCCAGCGGGTTTAGATTAAATTCGATGGTCAGTGTGTTCCCGGTGTAGAGGGACGGCACCGGCAGATATACCGTGCGATGGTGCGACACGGGCCCTTCACTGATCGTGAGTCTCGTGGTGCTGACGCGGATGCCGTTCAGAGAAACGCGCAACTCGCCGGATTGCTCTAGCGTGCCCATGGTTCGAAAGCCGAGCTTGAGCGGTACCGTCGAGCGCTGGCCGAAGGCGAGATCGGGTGGCAGGCGGAAATAGAGGTTCACCGCGCCGGCGCCATACCAGCGCAGCATTTCGGGGCTGACGGATTCACCCAGGCCCTTGGAGCGCTGCGGATTCAACCAGCGCGGCGCGTCGTATGCGACCGACGGCGAAGGAATGCGAATTGCCCCAACGGAGGCCTGGTCGCCATCCTTTGGATAAAGTCCGGCGGCCAGGACTTGTGCGGCAGTGCGAAGCTCTCCGCTGTTCCGACCCGTGATCACCAGCAGTTTGCCGAACGGATCGAGCGGATTGGTGCGCATTGCAATCTCCGGCCCCTGCACGTTCTTCAGGCCAAGTGATCCAACCAACTCCGAATCCGCCGTTGCAAGCACAATCGCATTGCCGCGCTGAATGGTGCCAGTGCGCACCGTGAATTGACTGCCACGGTCATCGGCGATGGAACCGATCCACGAAGCCACCACGCCCGCAGCTTCGAGCGTCTCGTCCTGCATGGCGCCGCCGAAAACCATCGTCACGCGCGACATCCGGCGCGTCGTGGAATCCACAAACGGCGCCGGCAGCACGCGCAAGTTATCGGGCAGCGGAAGCATGGTTCCGAACAAACGAATGTTTGTGGAGGAATCGATCTGCACCCAGTGCGTTTTTTCCTTGCAACCTCCCAGGCAGGTGGCGGCAAGCTGAAGCGTGAGCGTGTTGTCGCTCACCACCAGGTCGGAGGGCAGTGCGACCTCCACCTGCTGCAGAGCGCCGGCGGCGCCGGGCTTGACCTGTGGCGAGATGGAGGTCAACGCGACACCGTTCAGCGATACATTCAGAGCGCTGCCGTCCTTGTACCCTCCCGACGACTTGTATTGAAGAACAAGCGTGCCATTGGTGACCAGCTTGGTCAGAGGCACGGTGAAGTTCAGGTTCACCCGCCCCTCACCGGCTGCAAAGGTGATCGGCTGCCGGTGGCCGAGCTCCGTCCAATCGCGCAACTCCGCAAACGGCTCGTTCGCACGGGCAACGCCGATTGCCAGAAGGATTGCGGCAATCAGAATCACCGATAACGGCACCACGCGGCTCCTCATCACCGAGGGCGTTTCCACGGCCAGCAGCGGATCCGGCTCCTCCTCCATGGCGGTCGCTGGCGTAGAAACCAACGCTTTGGGCAGTTGCGCGATACCTCGTAGCGCCACCACCAGCACACGTCCGAAACTCCGCAGCAGCCGGTCTTCCTGACGTCCTGCGCTCCAGGAGACCCATGTGTCCGCCCGCCCGAAAGCAACCCGTACAAGCGCCTCGTGTTGCACCAGATTCGTGAACGGGAAGCTCAGCCCAACCACCAATCCGCGCGACCGGCGCACCTGAACGGGCAGCACATACTCCTCATCGGAAAGGTTGAAGATCAAATCCGCGCCGTCGTCGATGCTCAGGTCCGCCGGAGTGTCAAGCTGCAGGGATGTGCCGGAACTCGAAATGTCGAGCGTGAAGCCGTGCAGCTCCACACCGTTTCGCTTCCGCAATCGGATGGGCATGCGGAGGGGAATGCGTTCGGCCGACCGCGTCTGCCGCGACTCCCACGGCACGGCAAGCGTCGCGCCCAGAATCAACGTGTTGAACAACGTCCAGGTCATGTTGACGAGGATGGTTCCGTTGTCCTCGATCCCGGAGAACGTTTGAATCGCTCCCACAATCAGCCCGGCGACGTTGAGGCCGAACAACACCAGGAAGGGCATGGCGATCGGAAGGTCGAAGTACTTTCTTTGCACGAGCGCGCTCTTCGGGGTCACGTTGAACTTTCCCCAGCGCGGGTTGACCAGCGCGAGAACGGTGGGAACCAGAATGTAGGGAGCCAACAACGTTTCAAAGATCTCGTTCCAGAAAGAGTGGCGGAACTTGCCGTGAGCCCTGGAGTTGGTCAGCGTCGCCATTAGCACGTACGGAATTACGTAGGCGAGAATCGCCCACGAATAGCCATAGACATTCGACCGGCCGAGCAGCAGGAATACCAGGGGCGCCGTCAGAAACACGAGTCGCGGAATCGCGTGCAGAAAGTGGATCGTTGCATTGAAGTAGCACAGACGTTGCGGCCATGTCAGCCCCTTGGCGAACAACGGGTTCTCCATGCGTAGAATCTGGACCATGCCTCGCGCCCAGCGGATTCGCTGGCCGATGTGATCGGCTACGTTTGCGGCGGCGAGTCCGGCGGCCTGGGGAATGTTGATATAGGCGGTATTCCACCCCAGCTTCAGCAGCCGCAGCGATGTGTGCGAATCTTCCGTAACCGTCTCGGTCGCGATGCCGCCCACCTCGTCCAAAGCCAAACGCCGCAATACGGCGCAGGAACCGCAGAAGATCATGCCGTTCCAAAAGTCATTCCCGTCCTGCAGCGTGCCGTAGAAGAGTTCCTCTTCGTTTGGCACTTTGCGGAACATTCCCAGATTCTTCTCAAACGGATCCGGAGAGTAGAAATGGTGAGGCGTCTGGACCATCGCCAGCCGCGGATCTTTCCCGAACCACCCCATGGTGAGCTGAAGGAACGATCGCGTCGGAACGTGATCGGAGTCGAAGATCGCCACAAAATCGCCCGACGTACGAGCCAGGGCGTGGTTGATGTTACCCGCTTTCGCGCCGACGTTATCGAGGCGGGCGATGTAACCGCATCCGGCTTCCTCGGCCAGTCTGTGGACCTCCACCCGCTTGCCGTCGTCCAAAATGAATACGTTCATCCGGTCCCTTGGCCAGTCGATGTTCATTGCGCCTAGCATCGTGGTGCGCACGATCTCCAACGGTTCGTTGTAGGTCGGAATCAGAATGTCGACGCTCGGCCACTGTGAGAGATCGTCGGGTAACGGCATTGGCTTGCGCCGCAGCGGCCTCGCGTTCTGGAAATACCCGAGCACTAGAATCACGACGGCATACGCTTCGGCCCCCAGCAGCAGCAGCACGAAGAAGATATCGAGAGGCGAAACCTGCGAGCCGTTTGCGATGAAGTATTGGATGGTCTCGGTTACCCGCCACCAGAAATACCGCAAGGCGCAGAACAGCGAAACGACAATGAGCACCAACGTCGCGCGCTCACCGGCAAACCGCCGGTTGATGAACACCGCGGACACAAACAGAACGGACCCGAGAACGGCCTGGTCCTTCCAATCCAACGGCACGGTTGCCATCATCAGAAGGATGGCGGCCATCAGGAAAACCAGCGCCGTCCTGGAAAGCCGGGAGGGTCGAGACACGGGGCCTCTAGTGGGTGTTGTAGCTAGGTTCACGGACAAGTACTCCTGAATTAATCGCTACGACAGTCCGGCAACGGCGGCGGACTTCTTTGGGTTGGAGGCGGACGTGGCACTACTTCGCAGCCAGTCGACCACCTGAACGATATCGCTAGCAACGGGGCTGTTCGGGGCGTAGTCGATCACGGTGAGCCCTTCGGCCAGTGCCTTTGGGATCTCTTGAGCGCTCCGAACAGTTATGGGCGCCAATCGGTCGCCCAGGTGATTCGCCAGCGACGCGCGCACTTCCTGGTGCAGCGGAATCTCCTGATTAAATTGGTTCAGCACGTATCGCGGCAGAGAGCCTGCTTCACATCCGGCAAACTTCTTCTCGATACTGCGAATCTGTAAGACACACCGGATATCCGGAGCAAGGACAACCACGCTCGTCGTGTCGCACACTGTTTCCGCCGGAGAATCGAAACCCTGAAGCGATCCGGAATCGATCACAATGTCCGCCGCGACTCCGCCTAAACCGCGAGCCCGGCTCCACGGCGATTGAACGGTTCCGGCCTCCGCCGTGCGGCCACATGCCACCACGGAAATCGCGCCTTGCCGCAACTCCGGATGGGGATGGAACGACCAGCCTGGGGAAGCGCCGGAAACAACCCGCCCCGCGCCAAGATACAGCGGGACGATGCTCTCCTCGGCGGCATCAAAAAAGAAAACGCCGTAGCCGCGGCGCGAGCACACACGTGCCAGTGTCGCCGCAATGGTCGTGGTGCCGACGCCGCCTGCTGCGCCTGCGATAGTTAACGTCCGTTCAAATGTGGCTCCTGCGGCGACCGGGCTGCCGTTCGACTGTGCAAGAAGTTCACCTGGCGCGGCCGGCCGATGGTGCGTCGCCGCTGGCTTGCCGGCGAGACCGGCAGAATCGTGTATTGCGCGCGCCATCGACGAATCCGGACGCACGGCGAAATCGCCGCAAGCAATCGCCGGTTCCACGGTTGTTCGCGCCTGCGCCGTATGTTCAGCTCGGCTTTGCAGAGCAAGTGGGAATGACCGATATACTTCACGGTCAAACCCCGCCTCTGAGCGCACGAAATCCAAGTCTTTGATCGAGACTACCACTGAATTTCCCTCTGTGAGCCTTCTCTCTCTCGGAGAAGGGCACGGTTTGTTTAGAATAGAGTCCGAGTATTGCGTTGTCAACACAAACGCATAGCAAACGAAGGTTCTAGTACTGTTATGCAGTCGATCTAGTGCACTCACCTTATCTGATTTACGTTGGCCACATTTTGCTCATAACTTCGCGACCGTTTCTCGGTGTGCGCCCGGCATAAAATTGCCGGAACCCCGGCGGATTGCACTGCAATTCGTTACCGGACGACGACATTACCAAGCACTTGCTCATACTTATCGAGTGTGCAATTTAGTACTACTCGTGTCCAAATGGGGCATTGGAATATCTAATCCAACGACAGCTGTAAGCGCTCAGCGAACCGTTTGAGCCCGGGCTCGTGCACGAACGAGCCGAGGACCTCGCTTCGACATCTCAATCCGTGTAACCTCAGGCGGCGTCGTCGCAACGCAAGATCACTAGGCGCCGGCGGTGTCTGTGGCGCACACCTGACGGCGAACTTCCAACTATTCCGGTTCCCCAGAACCGCAAAACAGCGATGGCGGGCAGGTGTGGCACAGTTAAGGCTGTTCTCCGAATGTCCCTGCGTGTCTGGTGGCTGGGCCACTGCTCAACAAGCAGGTCCGTGTCTGAAACGTACGTGCATTTAATCAATGAGTTGCTGTCGACGTTCAAGGGCTTATTGACACAATGAATCACACCATTGATCTCTCGGATGTCTCCACAATTCCATCGGCCTTCCTCCCGATGCCAACTGCCTGCTGTCGATCATGGATCACTGCCTTCGCACCGCCACCATGTAAATGTGGTGATCGCAGGCAAGCACCCGGCGCCGCAGTGGCTGACGATCGCCACCGTCAGGCACGCTGAACAGCCATGCGGATGCTGGGTGCGGCCTACTGAATACGAGCCTCGAAACATCTGCACCCCACGGCCTCAAGGAAACATAAAGAGTGTCGCTCTACACCGACTTTATTGCGTTCTGCCAGGCGCGAGCCTGTCCCACGGCGCGTGCAGT
The DNA here is from genome assembly GCA_040007195.1 of Acidobacteriota bacterium. Lineage (GTDB taxonomy): Bacteria > Acidobacteriota > Terriglobia > Bryobacterales > Bryobacteraceae > JAFLBB01. The sequence goes on from JBDTVQ010000075.1 coordinate 20,478, forward strand.
GTTG
>JBDTVQ010000076.1:0-20443 GCA_040007195.1 Acidobacteriota bacterium
CCAGGTGAAATTCAGCAGCAGCTTGTGGAAGATGCGCTGCAGAAAAACGCGGTCACCCACGCCGCGCCGCTTCTTCTCAATTTTATAGACGCGCCACGCGGCCCAGGCGTGTACGGGCGGATTTACGTCGCCGAATGCCCATTCATAAGCCGGCAACTGCCCGTTCGGATGCATGTACCATTCGCGCACCATTAACGTCAGCTGTTCTTTGGCGAATTCGGAATCCACCAGCGCCAGCGGCACGCAATGGAACGCCAGGTCCCACGCCGCATACCACGGATACTCCCATTTGTCGGGCATCGAAATGACGTCGGCGTTATAGAGGTGTCCCCACTCGCTGTTACGGCCGTGCTTGCGTTCGCCGGGCGGCGGCGGATTCGTTTCGTCGCCTTCCAGCCAGTCCCGCACCACATAGTGATAAAACTGCTTCGACCACAGCAGGCCGCCAAACGATTGCCGCATCACGTTCCGTGCATCGTCGGAAAGATCGCTCGGAATCACCTTGGAATAGAACTCATCGGCCTCGGCCTTCCGCGCGGCGAACAAGGTGTCGAACTCGCTGCCCAGCCCGTCCAGGGAGTCATTCGTTAAACGCAACCGCACCGTTGCCGTCTGTCCCGCGCCAACAGTCAGCCTGTAGTTCGCTGCGGCTTTCGTTCCCACGCGCTCCGGATTTACGGCGTCCTGGGCGCCGTTAACCACGTAATCATTGATGCCGTCCTTCGCGAACCGCGAACCGTTGTCGTAACCATATAACCGCCGTGTGTTCGTCTCGTTCTCGGTGAACAATAGCTCTGGTTTCCCTTCGCACATCAGGTAGCGCTTCTCGTCGTGTACGCCTTCGAGTTCCACCACGCCCGGCGTGCCCTGCCGCAGCAACGGCTTGCGCGCGTTCTTACGCCACGACCACGTGTTGCGAAACCAGACCGTCGGCAGCAGATTCAATTCCGCCGCTTCCGGCCCATGGTTCGTCACGCTGATCTTCACCAGAATGTCTTCGCACCCTGCTTTGGCGTATTCGACATGAACGTCGAAGTAGCGATTCTCCGCAAACACGCCGGTGTCCATCAGCTCGAATTCGCGTTCGCCTTTGCCGCGGCGCTGATTTTCTTCGACCAGCCGACAGTAGGGAAACTCCGCCTGCGGGTATTTATAGAGGTACTTCATGTAGGAATGCGTAGGCGTGCTGTCGAGATAGAAGTAGTAGTCCTTCACGTCCTCGCCATGATTGCCTTCGTTGCCGGTGAGGCCAAACGCACGCTCCTTCAGGATCGGATCGCGCCCGTTCCACAAAGCGATGGAGAAACAAATGCGCTGGCGCCGGTCGCTGATCCCCGCCAGCCCGTCTTCGTTCCAGCGATAGGCGCGTGAGCGCGCATGATCGTGCGGCAGGTGTTCCCATGCCTCGCCATAGGCGCTGTAGTCTTCTCGCACCGTGCCCCAGGCGCGTTCGCTCAGGTACGGTCCCCAACGCTTCCAGTGCGCGCTCCGGTCGCGCGATTCTTCCAGCCGTTGCTCTTCTTTGGTGAACTGCATGCTTGCCTCGTGCATGTAGACCACGCCGGTGTCAAGCTATTCCACGCACATAAAACAAAAATGGCCTCCCCCGTAGGGAAGGCCACTGTGGCGGAAAGGTCCGGGAAGTTACAGCGTCATGTTGTTCAGATAATGTTTCAGCTCAGGCGCCATGGCCGTCATCGTCCGCATGTTCTCGTCCTGCGAAAGGTCGGACACGATGTAGATCAAATGCCGGTCGCTTTCAAATGCCGCCACCTGAAAGTGCTGCACACCGGACTGATAGAACGGAATTCCCGCTTCGGTCAGCGCCGGAATCAGCTCCTCGGTTTTGAACGATTCGCCGTCCTGTTTCACGGCCAGCACCACGGAGAGCAGTTGCGAGCCGCGCTTGAGTGCCAAGTGAACGAACTTGCGGTCATGGAAACCGCATTGGTGCGTCATCATCAATTGGAAATCCGCTGGCACATGCTTGCGCACGATCGGGATCATGCCCCGGTACGGCTCCGGCAGCTTCCTCTCAATCTCCTCCAACTTCGGCTCGTCCTTGGGGAACTTGCGGAAGTAGGAACAGTGCAGATGGTCGCGCAACCCCACCCGCATAATCGACGCCACATGGTTCGACACCGAGGCGATGTAGGAATCCTGCGAATTGCTGGTCAGGCGAAGGTGGCCCAGTTGATAGGCAATGCCGCCGAACACGGCCAGTGCTAAGGCGGCCGCGGCAGCCATCCAGGTATATCGAAACTGGAGCGGTTGCCGCGACTCCGATCCGCGAATGCTCGCGCGGATTTTGTTTTCCAGATACGGGGGAACTTCCGTGCTGCGTACGGCGCGTTGTAGCTGTTGTCGCAACTTCGAGTCCTCCTCGTTCAAGTTCATTTCGGTGCTCATGCCCCTTGTCCTTCCTCGGCGGTTCGCGCAATCCCATAACTGCGCGCCACGTCGACCAATTGCTCCCGTAACAACCTTCTGCCCCGGCTCAGACGCGACATGACCGTTCCAATCGGAATCTGTAAAATGTCTGCCGCTTCTTTGTACGCAAACTCTTCCACATCCACCAGCAACACAACCGACCGGAAATCGCCTGGAATTTTCTCCAGGGCCGAGAGGATCTCTTCGTCGGTCAGATGGTCCGGCACCGGCGGCGAATACGTAAGGTTCGCCTCGATGAACTCCTCGTTCTCCTTGAGGAGCGGAAACCGGAACCACTTGCGGCGGTGATGATTCACACAGTGGAACAGGATCTTGAACAGCCAGGCGCGGCAATTCGTGCCGGTCTCGAACCGGTCGAACGACTTCCAGGCCTGCAGGTAGACCTCTTGAACCACGTCCTCGGCGCGGCCGCGCTCGCCAAGTACACGGGTGGCCGTCCGAAAAATGTCGTTGAGGTGCGGCATCGCCTCGGTTTCGAAACGATGCGCCGCGGGTGCGCCCGCCGTCATCATGAGGCCTCCGTTCGTGTCGCTCGCCGCATATGCTGCCATACGCCGGTGGAATGCCAGCCCTTCTCTACTTTATTCCCGCCGAGCCGAAGAATTTTCGCGCCCCGCTCCCGGATCTACGGAATATTCGATTACAAATTCTTTTTTCCACGCTGGCCATGGCTGGAGCCGCGGCACAACCCCTTTCCTTCACGCTCCTTCCGGCAGGCGACTCGGCCCCCGCGGCGCGCGTCAACGGTGCCATCGCCTACGACGAAAGCACCCGGCGCGCCTACATGTTTGGGGGCCTCGACAGCGCGGCCCGCAACGACCTGTAGGTCTATTCGCTCTCTCAGCGGCGTTGGCAGGAACTGCAGCCGCTGGCGTCAAACCGGCGCCGCGCTTCGGGCACACGCTGCTCGCCGATGCTCCCCGCCGTCCGCCCCCCATCGCGCTCGCATTACGGTATTTCCTTCGATCGCGCGCGCGCCCGGCTCCTGCTCTACGGCGGTAACGGCGGCGGAACGCTGAACGACACCTGGTCGTGGGATGCCGCCGTACCCGTTGTCCTGCGCATCGGAGCGCCGGGCTCCGAGGCGCATTTAGGCGTAGCTGTGAACTAGTGCGAGCTCGCCCGGAGTCACCACCGGGAAGTCGATCTCGGTCTGCGCCACCAGATTGAAGTAGTTCGTGAAAACGTTGAGGGCAACGTGGGCCACGATTTCGGCCACTTCGCCTTCGCCCCATCCGGCTTCCCGTACGGCCCAGACCTGCTCACCCGAAACCTCGCCCTTTTGCACCACCAGGGCTTGCGCAAACTGCAGCGCCGCCTGGATCTTGGCGTCGCCGGACTTAGCCTGCCGCGCCGTCTCGATCTCTTCCTGGCTCAGTCCGGCGAGCGATCCCAGCGCCGTGTGCGCAGAAAGGCAGTATCCGCACCGGTTCGCCTCGCCCACCGCAAGAGCCAGGCGTTCCCGTACCTGTGCCGGAAGCAGCCCGCTGGAGAGTGTCCCCGCCAGGCCGAGATAGCCGCTCAAAACGGCAGGCGAAGCCGCCATCGTCCGCATCATATTGGGCGTCATGCCCAGCTTCTTGTTGACTCCGTCGAGGAGCTGTTTCACTTGGCCCGTAGCCAGGGCCGGATCGATCGCTTGAATTCGTTGCATTGTGTGGCAACCTCCGGCTTCTTCTAGTGCGCGTGGCATGCCAAAGCTAAGTTGCACAAAATAAAAGACAAGATAATCACGAAAAATAGTGATTCACGATTTTCCGCTGTCAAACAACGAAATTCCGTGATAAAAAGGGCCGTGGACTTCCCGCCGCTCCAGTCGATCGCCCTGGCCACTGCCCAGTGCCGCGACCTGCCGACCGTCCTCCGCACCATTACCGACGGCTTGGCCCAACAGTCCCACGTCGCACTGGCGCGGCTGTGGTTGCTCGGTCCGGGCGACCTCTGCGCTTCCTGCTCAATGGCCCCACGCTGCCCGGATCGAACCCGCTGCCTTCACCTGGCCGCCAGCTCCGGCAATCCAAGCGTCGCCACCGACGATTGGCGGCGAACCAACGGCCAGTTCAGGCGGATTCCCCTAAATTCGGAAATGAAGGTGGGTAAAGCCGCAATCAGCGGTGAGCCGATTCTCATTGAGGAGTTGGCGCCTGATTCCCCTTGGGTCGCCCGTCCAGGCTGGCTGAAGCAGGAACGCGTGGTCAGCTTTGCTGGATATCCGCTCATCTACGCCGGCCAGACCCTGGGTGTCGTCGCCGTGTTCAGCCGGCAGCGCATCACCGCCGAGGCCTACGGTTGGTTGGGCACGTTCGCCAGCCACGCCGCCGTGGCGATTGCCAACGCCCGGAACCTGGAAGAGATTGACCGCCTTCGCCAACGGCTCGAACTGGAAAACTCCTATCTGCGTGAAGAGGTAGCCGAGGTGTTCGCCTGCGACAAGATCGCCGGCGATTCGCCGCTCACCCGCAAACTCATCCAACAGATCCAGCTCGTCGCGCCCACCGAGGCCGCGGTTCTAGTCCAGGGCGAGTCGGGCACCGGCAAGGAACTTGTGGCCCGGGCGCTCCACAGCAAAAGTTCACGCGCCGAACGGCCGTTAATCAAGGTCAACTGCGCCTCCATCCCGCGCGAACTGTTCGAGAGCGAATTCTTCGGCCATGCCCGCGGCTCCTTCACCGGAGCCGTGCGCGACCGCGTCGGCCGCTTTCAACTCGCCGATGGCGGCACCCTGTTCCTCGACGAGGTCGGCGAAATTCCCATCGAACTGCAAGGCAAGCTGCTGCGTGTGCTCCAGGAAGGCGAATTCGAGCGCGTCGGCGAAGACCGCACGCGCCAGGTAAACGTGCGCATCATCGCCGCCACGAATCGCGACCTGCGTAAGGAAGTCGATGCCGGGCACTTCCGGCTCGACCTCTTCTACCGCCTCAGCGTGTTTCCCATCGACGTTCCCCCACTGCGCGACCGCCGCGAAGACATCCCCATCCTGGCGTCGCACTTTCTCAAGCGCCTCGATCCGAAAAACGGCGCGCCTCTGCAACTGCGCAAGGGCCAGATGGATCAATTGGTGGCCTACGATTGGCCCGGCAATGTCAGGGAACTCCAAAACGTGATCGAACGCGGCATGATTCTCGCGAAAAACGGAGTGCTCCATCTCGATCTCGGGCCGGCGCCCGTGCGTGGCGCTGCGGCTGTGGTCGCCGTAGGAGAAAAAAACCCGCTTACCGAAGAAGAAGTCCGCCAAATCGAACGCGACAACCTGCGCCTGGTCCTGGAGCGCACAGGATGGAAAATCTACGGGCCTGGCGGCGCCGCCGAATGGCTGGGCATCAAGCCGACAACGCTCGCTTCGCGCATCCAAACCTTCGGGCTCGTGCGCGAGGCCAAACGAAAAATCGGGGGCGCGGCCTGATAAGCCATGCCCCCGGAGGGAATCGAACACCCCTGATTGAAGCGGGTGCGATGTTACGGAAGTTCGATTACTTCACCGGCGACGAAAACGGCGCTTCGCCAAGAATCACTTCAGCGAAGGCGCAGTACACCTGAACTTTGGCGATGTTCTGCACGTACGACGGCACGACAACCATACGCTTCTCGCCGCCCTTGATTTTGAAGGCGTCGAGCGTATAGACAACGCCCTTGGAGTCGACCACGCGCCACGTCGGAGCCGGCGTATCCGGCACCTTGAAATCGTCGGAAACGCGCAGAATGCTCTTGCCATTTTCGTAGGTGTGCATGGCTGTTCCAGTGTTGGCCTTGGGGCCCTGGAAGCCAGCCGTCGTGTGGACGTCCATTTTGTTCGCGGCGAAAGTGACGCTGGCGGCGATCGTTACAGCCATCAGCGCGAAGACAGACATCAAGCGATTGAGTTTCATGACTACATTTCTCCTTCAGATTGTTTTTTTGGAATTGGATTCAGCGCTCTACGAACTGAACGGCATGGCCGTCCGGATCGCGCGCCACAACAGACTTCCGGTAACCCGCCTGTTCGTCCGGCAGTGCGACAACACCGGTCGAAACCAAGGCGGACCGGGCTTGCTGGAGCTGCCGCGCGGCGTCGTCCGCGCTGCTGCCCAGGAATCGTGTTTGCCAGTGGACGAGATCGTTCGATCTCGTCTCCGGCGGAAAGGGGCGGCCATCGCGCGGGGCCAGGTATTCGAGAAACTCGATGCCCGGTCCGCTGGCCGCACGAAGCGCGGTGATCTTCAACCGTGCTCCAAAAACGTTGTTCAAGTGCTCCTGTTCCGTGCCGTAATTTTCACTTGCTCCGGCCACTTCGAGGCCCACTACATCGCGGTAGAACCGCAAGCTGGCTTCTGTGTCGGAGATCACGATGGCGGTGTGATCTATTCCAAGAAAGAGCTTGTCCGAAGGCGTATGCCACTTGGGATTTCCTTTCCCCGCAGGGAACGCCAGCACCTCCAGAAAATGCCCATCGGGATCCCGGAAATAGAAGGCCTGAATGCCGCCGGCATTAGGATTCCAATCGGGCAGACGCTGCGGTCCGGTCGAGGCATGTTGCACCTTGAAACCACGTAGGCGCCGATAGGCCTGGTCCATGTCGCTCACGATGAGGGCGATGTGTTGAAACCAGCGGTCGTTGCCGCGTGAGTCGATGGGCACGGGCTTGCCGCGCGGGGCCAGATACTCGGTGAGCTCGATGAACTCCTCCCCCAGTCGCAGGCGAGCCGTGCGCGTGCGCGCGCCAAAGACACCGCTGGTGTGTTCAAGCGCGTCACCGGCTGTCTCGAATTCGGAGACCTTTTCGAAGGTGAGAACGTTGGTGTAGAACTCGACCGCGCGATCCAGATCGGACACGGTGATGCCGATCGAATCGACAGCGGTGACCAGCGGCTTGCGGTCCGATGCGATGGTGGAGCAAGCGAAGACAACTAGGGCGACGAATGTGCGGCGCATCATGATGTGGACCTCCGGTTAACCCAAACGCTCGAGCAGGTGATCGCCGACGCGCAGCGCGTTGGCCATGATGGTGAGCGCGGGATTCACCGCCGCGCTGGAGGGGAAAAAGCTGCCGTCGACAACATAGAGGTTGTCCACGTCGTGCGCTTTGCAGTTGACGTCGAGTGCCGAGGTCTTCGGATCGTGGCCGAAGCGAATGGTGCCGTTCTGGTGCGCCACGCCCGCCAGCGGAATGCGCTGACCAACGAACAGGCTTCGTCCGAACAGCCCCTGGCGGCAGGAGTGGCCGTGAATTTCGCACTCGCCTTGGTTCTGCATCATGTGCTTCAGCCGCTCGATCAAACGCTTGTGGCCCTCTTCGTTATTGGGCTTGTAGCTCAGGACGATCTTGCCGTCCCGGTCCAGCGTCACGCGGTTCTCCGGCAGCGGCAGATCTTCCGAAGTGAGCCAAAAATCCAGCGAATGGCTGGCCATCATGTCCAGCGTGAAGCCGGGCGTCAGCGGCGGCGCGCCGGCCTTGAGCGTTTCCCCGTCGAGCTTGCCGACGAATGAGATGTGGCCCATCGGATAGTCGAAGCCATCCTCGCCGAAGTAGAAGTCATTCACCGAAAGCGACTTTTGAAAAACGGTGGGGTTGGGGCACTTCGAGATCGCCATCAGCACCGAATTCGTTTGGCCCATATAGTGGCGGCCCACGGTGTCGGATCCATTCGCCAGGCCATTGGGATGCTTCTCGCTCGCCGACCGCAGCAGCAGCGCCGCCGAGTTGATCGCCCCGCAGGAGACCACGATCATGTCCGCCGTAAGCTCCTCGCGCACTCCATTGCGCGTAACATACACGCTCTTCACCGTGCGCGCGCTTCCATTGGTGGCCAGCCGCTCCACATATGCGTTGGTCATCAGTTCGACGTTCGGATAACCCAGCGCCTGGTCCACGCCCAACACCTGCGCATCGGCCTTGGCAAACACAAGGCACGGAAATCCATCGCACGTGCTGCAGCGGATACACGCACTCGCGTGCGGATCTTTCTCGTTTAGCCGCACGCCGAGCGGAGTATGAAACGGACGGAAACCCTGCCGCGCGAAATCGTCGCTCAACTGCTGAATGCGCGGCTCGTGGCTCACGGCCGGATGTGGGTACGGCGAACTGGCCCGGGGCTCCGTCGGATCTTCCCCGCGATTGCCGTGCACATGGAAGTGCTCCTCAGCCTGTGTGTAGTAAGGCTCAAGATCGTCATAGGAAATCGGCCACTCGGGTGAGATGCCGCCGTGGTGCCGTAGTTCGCCGAAGTCCTCGCGCCGCAATCGAAACAGCGCGGCGCCATAGAACTTCGTATTGCCGCCTACGCAATAGTTGGTGTGCGGGTGCAGTGGTTTGCCGTCGCGGTCGTGCCAGATCTCTTTCGTTTGGTAGCCGCCTTCGACGTTGACGAAACGCGGATCCCAGTTTTTCTTTTCGCGCGGCACGTAGTCCCCGCGCTCGAGCAGCAGAACGCGCTTGCCCGACGGCGCAAGCTTCTGCGCAAGCGTGCCGCCCCCGGCTCCCGTGCCGATGATGATGACGTCGTAGTGACTGTTGGACATGAATGTCTCCTCAAACTTTTTGGCGGCTGCTCACCAGCCGGTAGACTTGCGCCGTGGCGAGCATGCCAAGCGGAGGCGCGGTGAAGTAGATCCAGATGGCATTCCATTCGCCGGACGGAATCGCCGAGGCGAGCGTCCGCGTCGGGTTCATGCTCATTCCCGACAGCGGCGATTCAAAAACGATGAACGAACCCACGAGCAGGCCCGCAAACACGGGCATCCACGGCCGCAATGTCGCCGAGCTCGATACGATGAGAGCCGTCGCCATCAGTAGCGCCGAAATCGCCGCTTCGCTCCAGAACGCCGCCGCCTCGCCCGGCATGCCGGGAATCGTTGGTGCAAAGTTCACAGCCGAATGCCAAAGCGGCGGACCGATCACAATGGCCGACAACAGCACGCCGGCCAGGCCGCCCGCGAACTGGAACAACACGTAGAAGAAGGCGTCGCGCGCGCTGATCTTGCCCAGCGTCCAGAACGTAAACGTCAGCGCCGGGTTCATGTGCGCGCCTGACCGGTGCCCCCACGGCGATTGAATGATCGCGCTCGCGGTGAGCCCCATCGCCAGTCCCATTAAGACGCGGCGCTGAAACACATCGTCGATCGCCAGGTGGATCGGCGACGCCGGATGCTCCAATAACACCGTGAACACACACGCCGAGATCATGAACACGCCGAGCGCCGCGGCTTCTATCAGGTATTCGGGCCAATGCGGCCGTTCCACTCCAGGTCGTCTCATTTCACCGCTGGAATCGCCGATGGGCCCCCCAATATTCCCGGAATAAATCACGGCGTTGGCTGGATTTCCAGCGCGATGGCAAGCACGGATCTACTCATCGAACGCGGCGTCACCGACCGCCAGGCGGCTTTGATTCGAATGAATGTCGGCTGGCTCCGGCAGGCGTTGGCGTTACTCGTGACGATTAGCGACGAAGAGTTCGCCTCAATGCCGGAAGGCATGGCGCCGCACCGCGTCAGCGGCCACCTGCGCCACATTATTGAGTTCTACGAATGCTTCCTCGACGGGTTGGTATGCTCGCACGTGGACTACGATTCGCGTCAACGTGACCAGTCGCTTGAGCGTAGCCGCCAGGTGGCCATGGCACGCATACGCTCTTTGATTGCCCGTTTGGAAACGGAGCCGGTCCTCATGGGCGATTCGATTCTGTTCGTGCGCGTCGAAGATGCCGCTTCTCTCGGAGTGCGCGATCCCTTCTTGATGTCCTCGGTGGCGCGCGAGTTGATGACGCTGAGCAGCCACACGATTCACCACTTCGCTTTGATCGCAATGACGCTGCGCGGCCACGGAGTACCGATGGATGCAAGCTTCGGTGTGGCGCCTTCCACGCTGGCACACAAGGCCAGGCGCACGGCAAATGCCGAGGCGGCTTGATGTGCACGGCGAGCTGGATTCACGAAGACGGCGGATTTCAGCTTCTCTTCAATCGCGATGAGAAGCGGACGCGCCTTCGTGCCGAGGCTCCGCGCATACAGACCAGGGGAGGCGTGCTCACAATCGCACCCGTGGATGGCGATCACGGCGGCTCGTGGATCAGCGTGAATGAGCACGGCGTCGCGCTGTGCCTCTTGAACGGTACGTATGGCGCGGGCGGGCTGCGCAGCCGCGGTTTGTTGTTGCTCGACCTGGCGGATGCAAGGTCGGCCGAAGGGGCGCTCGATCGGCTTCACGCCGCCGACCCATTCCCCTACGCCCCGTTCACGATCGGCGTCTTCGAGCCCGGCCGCAAGGCCTCCATCGTGGAGTGGAACGGCGCGCTGCTGAACATCACAAGCGAAGACGAAGCACCTGCGCCGCTGGCGTCCTCCTCATTTGACGCGCCAGGTGCGCGCATGAAGCGTCGTGAAGAATTCGCCCGCATCATGGGCGCGGGGCCGGCAAACGCCGCTCGCCTGCTCCAGTTTCATAAAAGCCATGGCGCGGGCCCCGATGCCTATTCACCCTGTATGCACCGCGCCGATGCCGAAACAGTCAGCTTCAGTCATGTGCAGGTGTCGCCGCGCGAAGTCAGTTTCTTTTACACACCCGCCGCGCCGTGCCAACGCCTTCCCGGCGAAACCATCGTCATCCCCCGAACCTCATAAGGAGCCGCCGTTGCTTCCCCAATTCATCCTCATCGCGCTGGCTACCTTGGTCAGCGAAGACCTCACCTGCGTCGCCACGGGCCTTCTCGTCGCGCAGGGCCGCATGGGCTTTATCGAAGGAACGCTCGCATGCCTCACCGGCATCTTCCTCGGAGACCTGGCGCTGTTCGCCGCCGGACGTTTCATCGGACGGCCCGCGCTACGCTGGCGTCCGCTCGCCCGCGTCGTTTCCGAGGAACGCATCGAGCGCGGAACGCGCTGGCTCGCCGAGCGCGGCCTCAGCGTGATTTTCCTCAGCCGCTTCATGCCCGGCCTTCGCCTGCCCACCTATTTTGCCGCCGGCCTCCTACGCACCCGCACGGCGACCTTCGCGCTCTACTTCCTCCTCGCCTCCGCCATCTGGACTCCGCTGCTCGTGGGCGGAACCGTCTTAAGCCGCAACTTCGCCAGCTATGGCGTGGTGCTGCCGGTGGCCTTTGGGTTGGTCCGCATCGCGCCAAACACTTGGAAGCGCGCCCTGCGTTGGGAGTTCTGGCCCATGTGGGCCGCGTATCTGCCCGTCGTTCCTTACTTCCTGTATTTATGCGCGCGCTTCCGCTCCTTCACGCTATTTACCGCGGCGAATCCCGGCATATTCTCGGGCGGCCTCGTAGGCGAATCGAAATCGGCGATCCTCGGCAAATTGCCCGCGGCTGCGGAGTTTGAACTCATTCCCCGCGCGCTGCCGCTCGATGAGAAAATCTCGCGCACGCGGCGCTTCGCATTCCCAATGGTCCTCAAGCCGGATCAAGGCGAACGCGGCACGGGCGTGGCGGTTGTGCGAACCGAAGCCGAGCGCGATGCCTACTTGGGGGCCGCCGCGCAGGACATCATCGTGCAGCGCTACGTGAGCGGGGTGGAGTTCGGAGTCTTCTATTGCCGCATGCCGGACGACGAGCGCGGCCGCATTCTCTCGATCACGGAAAAGCGCTTTCCGGTAGTCATGGGTGACGGCCGCAGCCGTTTGGAAGAGCTCGTGCGGCGAGACGATCGCGCGGCTTGCATGGCCGAAACGTATGCGAAGCTCTCCCGCCGCTCGATGCGTGACGTGCCGGCGGCGGGCGAACGAGTGCAACTGGTCGAGATCGGCTCGCATTGCCGCGGCGCGATCTTCCTCAACGGCGCGCATTTGTTGACCCCCGCTCTCGAGGCTGAAGTCGACCGCATCGCACGTGCGCATGACGGCTTCTACTTTGGCCGGTTCGATCTGCGTGCCCCGTCGGCCGGCGACTTCAGTCAGGGACGCGGCTTGCAGGTGCTGGAGTTGAACGGCGTCTCGGCGGAAGCGACCCACATCTACGATCCAACGGTAAGTGTGTGCGAAGCCTATCGCGTGATGTTTCGTCACTGGCGCCTGGCGTTCGTTATTGGTCGGCGGACTGTGGAGCTGGGTGCATCGCCACTGACGCTTGGGGCGCTTGTGCGGCTTGTGTGGAAACAGCGCCAATAGCGCCCAGCGCAATCATCGTGACGGCGACCGAACCCGCGAAGATGATCGCCGCGGAATGATGCAAGTGCTCGCCTTCCTGCAGCGCGATCAGGTGCTTCATGCCGACACCGGCGGCGCCGAGCCCAATGAACAAGGGCAGATGCGCGTAGTTCCAAATGTGGAAGCGGCGCATCTGTTCGGGCGTGTGCACATGACGCTCGCAAGCGCCGCCCGCGCCGTCGAAGTACAGCCAGCGAAGCAGAAACGCGAAAGCCATTCCGCCAAGCGCCGTGGAGGCCGCCGGCAGTGACCAGTACTCCTGCGAGCCGATGCTGCGCATCACTTCGGCGATGAACTCGCCCAGCAGGATGATGGTGAACAAGCCGTAGCGCTCCGGAAAGTGTTCGGCGTGCGGCGGCACATGCATGCCGTGGCGTTCGGCCAGCCAGGGTGTGGCGAAATCCACAGTCAGGGCCAGAGCCCACAGCCAGTAACGCAATGGCGCTTCCGTGAACGCGGACCCAATCCAGATCAGCGCGGCGATGCCGAAACCGATGGCAAAACGGGTCGTGAGCGTGCGCGTTTCGGGAATGCGGCGGGCACGCAGATATTGGAACACCAGCACCATGCGCATGCAGGCATATGCGGCGCCAAACCCCGCCGACGACCGGCTATCGAGGGCATCGCGCGCGTTCGCGGCCATGACGGCCGCAATGAAACTCTGCACCAGCGTGAACAGCTTCTGCACGAGGTCGTCGCAGTGGAAACGAGTCGTGAACAGCGTGTGCCCGCTCCAGGCCCACCAGATCAGCACGAACAGGAAGCTATAACGCAGCAGGCCGTCGAGCGAGTAACTTTCGCTCAACGGCTTGCCGACTTCGGAAACGGCGGCCACGAAGATCAGATCGAAGAACAGCTCCGTCCACGTGGCGCGCCGCGATGTGTGTGGATGCCCCGGCCAGAGTCGCGTTGGTTGAATCAGTTGCCGGATATCCAGTTTGTGCATGGTGCTACTGAATCGCGGCAAGAGCCGAAAGTATTTCCTTCGCGGAGGCTCGGCCGCCATGAGTTGTGCTCACTTTTGCGAAATGAATCTTTCCGCCCTTGTCGAGCACGAAAGTGGATGGATATGCCGTCTCTTTCGGCGCGTCCCAGCGAAGGCCGTAAAGGTTGGTAAAGGAGTAGTCGGGGTCGAGCAGCATTTCAAAGTGAGCGGGGAGATTTTTGTCCATCGCAAACTCCTCCGCTTTGGATTGCACGATCTCGGCCGGGCCTGGATACACAAGGATCACGCGCGCTTTTGCATCGGCGAATGCCGCGGCGTCATCCACCAGTTCCTTTACCTGGCGGGTACACAACGGGCATTGGTAGCCCGGAAAGCCGCGCAACATGATGAGCACCACCGGTCCCTTCGCCGTTTCATCGACCAGGTGTACCGTGGTGCCCTTCAAATTCTTGAGCGTAAAGTCGGGAGCTTGCGTACCGATGGCTGGGCCGAGGGCGAGCAGCGGAGCGGCAGCGAGTAGAAAGAGTGCTAGGTTCATCGTCCATGAAGGACGGTTCGTGTGATGCTTATTCCCGTTACGACGATTTTCATTACAGGGGCAGGCGCCGCGGTAGTTCGGCCCGATGCATCACCACCAGAGCTGTCGAGCAGAGAAGCACCACCACGGCGAGCGCGAACAACTCTCCGTGATCGCCCACTGCCGTGAGGGCGATGCCCAGCTTCGTAAGATGCCCGGCGATGGCAACCGTGATCACTGCCATGGAAAGCAGTGCGCCAAACACCGCCGTGCGGGGCATCAGCAGCAGGGCCGACGCGATGAGTTCCACCACGCCGGAGCCGATCCGGCCCCAGGGCTCGATGCCGAGCGTCGAGAAGATGTATACCGACTCACGCGCCCCGGTGAACTTGAAGTACAAGGTTTGCAGAAGAATCGCCGCGGCGATGCCTCGCAGAATCCAACTAATGGCGATGAACGCTTTCGAGTGTTCCATTAGCGGCCTCCTGAGCCGAAAGAAATTGTTGTGCCTCTTCGCGGCCGAGGTAGCGGTCCAGAAGCTTGCGCTCGGTGCGCGTGAGGTCCACGACGATCAAGCCGTCGAGGGCATTGGAAAATTCCGGATCGATGTTAAATCCCAGCAGTTTTCCGCCTAGGCGCAGGTACTGGCGAAGGAGCACGGGCACCCCCGCGCGGTCCGGTTCGATGTCGGAGACGAGATCGGACAATTCATCGATGTTTTGGCAGAAGGCCTCGGATTGGGAGCGGGGCGGGGCATTGCGGGCGCTCACCAGGTGCTTCCACGAAGGGATGGAAGCGCTTTTCTCAAGGAAAGAGATCATAAGCTCGCGCGAGATGGATTGATACTGATTGCTGATGCTCACCGGGCCGAAAAGGCGTTTGTATCGCGGGTTCGCAGCAACATATTTGCCAATGCCTTTCCACAGCAACAACAGCGGCGCGAAGCTCTTCTGATACTCCTGGCGCACGAAAGAACGGCCCAACTCGAGCGCCGGCCCGAGCGTGTGAAGGAAGCGGTGGTCGAAGTTGAAGAGCGTCGCCGTATACAGCCCGCCGCGGCCGGCCGTATCGCGTCCAGCCAGATCGCTCCCGGCCAAGCGATACGCTCCGGCAATCTCGCGCCGCGAGGAATTCCACACGAACAGATGCAGGTAGTGCGCGTCGAACGTGTCGAGATCGCGCCCCCGTCCGGTGCCTTCGCCCGCGGCTCGAAATGTTACTTCGCGCAGGCGGCCGATCTCGTCGAGAAGCAGCGGCATCTCCCGGGCGGGCGCGAGATAGACGCTGAAATCACCCGATTCGATGAGCTTGCGATGCGGTTGTAGCGAGGCCACCTCCGTGGCCAGTTCGTCGGAGCTAGGCCCGGCTGGAATGGCTTGCGCCGTCTGACGCGGGCGGCGCATCGGCAGCGGGGCGCGCGTGTTCGGTTTGAATTCGTTGCGATTGGCCAGCAGGTAAGTCCGCCAGCGCAGATAGCGCATGCGCTCCTCGTCGGTGGGAATTGCCAGCACGCGCGCGGCTTCGATGGGCTTTCCGATGCGCACCTCGATGCGCGAGCGCTTCTTGTTCCAAAGCTCGCGCGCGAGCAGGGCGGTGCGCAAGCCCGAGTGCAGCAGGCCCGCCGTCTGAAAGCCGAAGCTGTTGCCGCCACTGACATGGATGGGCACGATTGCGGGCGCGCATTTGCGGCGTGCAGCCATGGTAAGTGTTCGAGCAAGGCCCGTGCGCCACTGAGGATCGCTCACCTGCCATTGGCCCAATTGAAAGTGCGCCACCTCTCCCGCGGGGAACACCACCACCATGCCGCCTTGTTGCAGATGATCGAGCAGTTCGCGAATCGCCCGATGGTTGCACCGCGCCGCGGCCTTTGTCGTGAACGGATCGACGGCAATGATCAACTCGCGTAACTCAGGGATCTGAGCCAGTGCTTCGTTAGCGAGAAAGCGAACGTCGGGACGAATGCCCCGTAGAATCGTGGCAAGCACCGCGCCATCCAAAATCCCCGTCGGATGATTGGCGACGACAAGTGCGGGCCCCGTGCGCGGAATCCGTTCGAGATCCTCCTTGCTCGCTCGCCACGTGACTTCAAGATGAGTCAGCAGGCGCTCTTCCAACGGTTGCGCGGCGCCCATCGATTGCAGCGCGTGGTATGTGCGCGCCGCTTCTTCCAGGCCGAGGAACCGGGCCGCCGCACGCGCAACGGGGGCGGGGAGCGAGGCCGGAAGAAGGCTCGGAAGAAGCGATTGAAAGTCAGCTTGCATGGCTGCCTATGCAATCAGCAGTAGGCGCTGCTTTATTCCCGGCGCAGGCTGGATGCGTCGGCCTTCAGGATCAATTGCGACCCGGCGCGCTGCAACTCGCCGCGAATGCGCACGGGCTCGGCGACGTAGTTGAGAATCTCGCGGCCCATGCCGGTCAGCCGCAGCCCGTGCAGTGCGCCGGCCGCATCGCGTACCAGGAACGTGGGCGGCGCGCCGCCACTTAAGCACCGAACGGCGCAGTCGCGGTGTACCTTGCCCCGGCCCGGATTCATCACGCCGAAGTAGCACTTGCCATCGGCGATCTCGCCGGAAAGATCGACGGTGCCGATGTTCTCGATAGGCACCTGCGCCTGCGCATCGGCGCTGCTCGGATGCACCGAACCCGGTTCGATCTCGAGCATCCGATCGCGACCGGATTGAATCAGCGCGCCGCGTAGCTTCACCGCCCGGCCCGTCCAGGCATTGACGTTCGCGTCGAACTTACCCGGGCGCGTGAGCAGGAACTCGCCGTCCGTGGTTGCCAGCAGCGGCGCGGGATCGGTGAAGACCGTGCCGGAGTAGTCACGATATTGCTGGAAGGCAAAGGAGCTGTCATCAAACGGACCCTGCGCCGCGGTGATCGCCAACCCGATAACGGCAGCGCCAAGCAGTAGCGCAAATACAACGCGCCGCATCATGGGATCACCGCTGGTTCAATGCGCGTGCCGGGCGGATGCGCTTGCGGATGGATCCACACGCGGCCATTCACCACCCGTGTGCGATAGGTTTCGACCTTCTCCGGGAACGGCGGCGGCGATGCGCCGGTGTCGGGCAGATATTGATAGCCATGCCAAGGACAGGTGATGCAGCCGTCGATGATCTTGCCTTCGCCGAGCGGTCCATTCTGGTGGCGGCACACGTTGGAAAGTGCGGAGACCTTGCCGTCGTATCGGAAGATCGCCACACGTTCGCTGCCCAACGTCACCACGCGCGCGCACTTCTCAGAGATGCTCTCCACCGGGCCGGCATCGAGAAACCCTTCAGCGGCCGCGTTGAGTTGTATGCGGTCAACGGCCCGTTCCTTGTTTGCCGCCAGCAGATGCAGCACAGTCAGCACTCCCAGTCCCGCCGCCAGCAGCGCTGGCAGAACAGGGCTGATCTCCGATTGCAGTGCGCCCAGGCAGACATGCGCGAACACGAGACCATAGGCCGCATATACGCCCATGTGAAGCATCTTCCAAACCCGTGGCTCCAGCGTGTGCAGCCAGAAATCATGGCTCGTTGCGGCCATCAGAAAAAAGACGAGCAGCGCCAAGAACCCTAACTGTTGAAAAGGAAATTGCGCGAGGCTGCCGATGCGCTGGTTGCTCGAAAGTAGGCTCACCAGCGGATTTACATCGCCGCCGGAGTGGAACTGTACAAGCGAGAACATGCCGTGCGATAGAGCCACGGTGAACATGGCCACTCCGAAGTGCCGGCGGTTGTACAGCAGCGGCAGGAAGCGTGCATCCAGGCGGCACAGCGGTCCAATAGCCAGGATGAAGTGAAGCATCAACAGCGCCAGCGTGCCGAGTCCGCGGCTGAGCAGCGTCTCCGCCGTTGCGCCGGGGTGGAGGAAAGCCCCGGCACCGGCGAACACCGCCAGATAGAGCACGACACCCATGGCGATCGTGGCGTCGTAGATCTTCTTCTGACGATTCCAGAAAATGGCTTGATAGGAAACGCTCATGGCAAATGAAAATCGCGATTGCTAGGAGTCGAATCGACGCGCACCGTCAGGCTGGCCGCTAGCAGCAGTGGTAGTAAAAGCGCCAGCACCATCCACACCATGCGGTGTGCTCGCCGAAGGGGAGCAATCATGGGCCGCCGCGCTTCCATCGCCGCAACAGAACGGGCCACAGTGCCACGGTGCCCGGCAGAATCAGCACCCGGAATGCGACACTCGAACCGCGGGCGGCGCCATCCATGCGCGGCAATCCCCAGGCGAGAAATGGAATCGCGAACAGTAACCCCGCCCCGGCGTAGAGGCCGAGCGCGGCCGCCATCCAACCGGCCGCTAGGACGCTCATTTAGACCTCTCCGCCGTAGACCGGTATCACGGCTCCGCTCAACTGTGTGGCCTGGCACGAAGCCAGGTGTACCAGCAGCGCCGCGATCTGGCTGGGCTGCACCCATTTCGACGTGTCGGCGTCGGGCATCGCCTTCCTGTTGGCCGGCGTGTCCATCGTTCCGGGCAGCACCACGTTCGCCGAAATGCCGCAACAGGCATTCTCTTTGGCCACCGTACCCATCAACGAAACCAACGCCGCTTTCGATGCCGAATAAAGTCCAAGACCCGCTTTCGGCTCAACCGCCGTCCGGCTCCCGACCGCCAGCAGCGACCCCGCCCGCCGCGTTCTCATGCCCGGCAGAACAGCCCGCGTAATGTGAAACAGCGAGCGGAAATTGAGATCGAACATCTGCTCCAGCGTCGCGTCGTCGCTGTCGGCCACCGTTGTGCCGCCCGCGAATCCGCCCAGCAGATGAACGACGGCATCAATGCGTCCGAAGCGCGCGGTCGCTTCTGCGGCCAGCGTGTCCGCGGCGTCGCGAGAACTCAGTTCGGCCGGTATTGCCGTAAAGGACGGATGACCAAAATCGCTCTGTTGAATCGAGCGCGACACGCCCGCCACCGTCGCACCGGCGGCGAGAAAGGCGTTGGTGACATACGTCCCCAGCCCACCCTTCGCGCCCGTAATCAGCACCACTCTGTTTTCAAGAGACATCGCCAGCCTCCTTATTCGCCCGACGACCAGGCCACGCGGAATTCGGGATAGAGCGTCAGCCCGCCGCACGCAAAGATGGTTTGCCCCGTGACGTAGGAAGCATCGTCGCTCGCGAGAAACGCGAACACCGAAGCGATCTCATCGGCCGCCGCCGCGCGTCCCATCGGGATGTGGCTCTCCACTTCGCCGCGTGCTTTCGGGTTGTCAATCCAGGCCTTATTGATCGGCGTGACGACTGCGCCCGGACCAACCGCATTCACCCGAATGCCCTGGCCCGCATACTCAAGCGCCAGCGACTTGGTCAGGTTTTCCATGCCCCCCTTGCTGATCGAGTAAGGCAGGTACTTCGGCTTCGGAATGATTTCGTGAACGCTTGAGTTATTGAGAATGACACCGCCGCCCGGACGCGAAAGAAAGTGCCGGATCGCCTGCCGAGCGCAAAGAAACGCCCCGCGCAGGTTCACCCCAAGCACGCGATCGAAGTCGCTCATCTCAATGTCCTCGCTCGCCGCTGGCTTCTGAATGCCGGCGTTGTTCACCAGCACATCTACCCGGCCGAACTGCTTCGCCACCGCTGTGAACATGCCGGCGACATCCTCTTCTTTGGCCACATCGGCCTGCACGAGCATGATCTTCGCCCCGATGGCGCCATTCATCCGCGCGGCTTCCCTGGCTTGCGCCTGAGTCTCTTCGGCCATCTCCGGGCCGGAGCGGTAGTTGATGGCTACGTTGGCGCCTTCACGCGCAAAACGAATGGCGATGGCTTGGCCGATACCCGAACCCGCGCCCGTAATCAGGATGTTCTTGCCTTCCAGTCTCAGCATGTTGTCTCCCGTTCTGTTTCGATCCACTGCCGAGATCCCCACATGGCAGGCGGTTATTCCCGGCAATCTGATCCGGAATAACGATTCCTCGACCCGGCATGTGACGGATATGAGACGAAACTTTCTCTTACTCGGATTCGCTGCCCTGATGACCGCGGCGGCTTCAATGCCGGCAGCGGCTCGCGTGGATGCCGTAAACCAGGATGAAAAGAAGATCGCCATGCACGGCTACGACGCCGTCGCCTATTTCACCGATGGGCGTCCCGTAAAGGGCGCGACAAAATTTGCCGCCCAATGGAGGGGAGCTTCATGGATGTTCGCAACCGCTGAGCATCGCGACCAGTTTCAGAAGGAGCCGGAGAAGTACGCGCCCCAATACGGAGGCTATTGCGCCTGGGCCGTCAGCAAAGGCTACACCGCGAATGGCGACCCCGAAGCTTGGCGCATCGTGAACGGCAAGCTCTATCTGAACTACAGCAAGAGCGTGCAGAAGAAGTGGGAACAGGATACGGCGGCGCGCATTCAGGAAGCCGACCGAAACTGGCCGGCCCTTCACAACTAACCCGCATTTCTCACC
>JBDTVQ010000077.1:0-20201 GCA_040007195.1 Acidobacteriota bacterium
AGGGCGAGAACGGCCGCAATGTGCTCGAGCGCGCCAAGGAGCGCATCGCGAGCCTTCACCTGCCCAAGGGCGTGAGCTTGATTCCCTTCTACGATCAGTCGGTCGTAATCAACGGCACTCTCGCCACTGTCGAAAGAAACCTGATGGAAGCGGGCGCGCTGGTGATCCTGGTGCTGCTGCTTTTCCTAGGCAACATGCGGGCGGCGTTGATCGTGGCCATGGCGATTCCGGTTTCCATGCTCGTCGGCTTCATCGGCATGGCAGCGTTCGGCGTGACGGCAAATCTGATGAGCCTGGGCGCGGTGGATTTCGGCATGATCGTCGACGGCGCCGTCGTGATGGTGGAAAATTCCGTGCGCCGCCTGCACCGGCGTCCTGGCGAGGAGATCGAGCAACCCGCCCAACGCGTGCGCGAAGCGGCACTGGAAGTTGGACGTCCCATCACATTCGCGGTGGGCATCATCATCGCCGTCTACTTGCCGATTCTGTTTCTGGAAGGCTTGGAAGGCAAGATGTTCCGGCCCATGGCCATCACGGTTTGCAGCGCGCTGGTCGGTTCACTTGCGTATGCACTGTTCATCGCGCCCAGCGCCGCCGCGCTGCTTCTTTCGAAGGGTGTCGTGGAGCATGAGGGCGGTTGGTTCGACCGCGTTCTGAACCTCTATCGCGGAGTGCTTCGCCTGGCGATCCGGCTTCGGTTCGTAGTACTGCTGACGAGCCTGGCCGTCGTGAGCGTTGCGCTCTATTCGCTCACACTGATCGGGTCGGAATTCATGCCACGGCTGGATGAAGGCTCCATCCTGATCACCACCCGCAAGCTGCCGGGCATTGCGTTGACGGACTCAGTGAAGCTCAGCAGCGAAGTGGAGAAGCGCGTATTGAGTTTCCCCGAAGTCTCGGGTGTGGTGACCAAACTCGGCAGGCCGGACCTTGCCACCGAGGCGATGGGTGTTTATGAGGCCGATGTTTATGTCCAGTTGAAATCGGACACATCGTTGCGCGGCGCGGCGAAGGAAGACCTGATCGTGCGCATGTCGAAAGTGCTCGAAGAGATTCCGGGCGTAGGTTACAACTTCACGCAACCGATGGCGATGCGCCTGGACGAGGTAATCTCCGGCATCAAGGCTGACCTCGCGCTGAAACTGTTCGGCGAAGATCCGGCCGTGCTCAATCAAATCGGCGAGCGTGCGCTGCGCATTCTGGCGAGTATTCCCGGCGCCGCGGATACGCAGTTGGAAATCACAACGGGCGTGCCGGAATTGCGTGTCATCGTCGATCGTGCCGCCGTGGCACGCTACGGATTGAACGTCACCGATGTAGAGCAGGTGGTGCGCGCCGCCGTGCAGGGCGAGCCGCTCAGTGAACTCGTCATCGGCCAGCGGCGCATTCCCATTGTCGGCAAGATCTTGAACGGAGGAGTGCGCGATCCGGAGGCGCTCGCTTCGCTCCCCTTGCTTGCGCCGGGGGGTGAACGAATTCCGCTGGAGCGCGTGGCGAACGTGGTGGTGACTCGCGGCGCGGAGGTGATTTCGCGCGAAGGCGGACAGCGGCGCATCGTCGTACAGTCCAATGTGCGCGGGCGCGATCTGGGCAGCTTTGCAGCCGAGGCGCAGCGCCGCGTTGCACGCGAATTGCAGATTCCCGCGGGCTATTCAATCGACTGGGGCGGCCAGTTCGAAAATCAGGAACGCGCCATGAAGCGGCTGGCATTGGTGATTCCGCTGTCGCTCGCTATCATCTTCGGATTGCTCTACGGCACGTTCCATTCCTTCCGGCAGGCCGCTCTGTTGATTCTGATCGTTCCGTTTTCACTGGCGGGCGGCGTGGCAGCACTGTGGCTGCGCGATATGAACCTGAACCTTTCGGCGCTCATTGGTTTCGTCGCGTTGTCGGGTGTAGCGGTGCTCAACGGAATCGTGATGGTGAGTGCGATCAACCGCCTGCGCTCTCGGGGCGCTGAAATGGATTACGCCGTGTTGGAAGGCGCGGCCTCGCGTTTGCGGCCCGTGCTGATGACGGCGCTGGTGGCAAGCTTCGGCTTCATCCCCATGGCGCTTTCGCAATCGACGGGCGCCGAAGTGCAGCGGCCGCTGGCTAGCGTCGTGATTGGCGGCCTCGTTAGCGCAACATCGCTCACGCTGATCCTGCTTCCCGTGCTCTATCCCTGGTTCAGCCGCAAGATCCCGCGCGACTAGTCGGGAAACAGCGGGCCGGTCTCGATGGCGATGGTTTGTTCCGATCCGCGCTCGGCGATGGTGAGCTTCGTGCCGTCGTATGTCACCTTGGCGGCGCCCGCATAGCCCGAGGGAATCTTCGCGAGGAATGCCGCGTAGGAGCGCGTCTCGGAGGCATTCGCATCCAGATAGCCGTAGAGGCGGCGGCCAAAGATGCGGCCTTTCGCGATCAACGTTTCAAACGGTTGATGCAGGCCAGTGGTGCCAAACTCCAGGCCGCGCGCGGTCGGCTTGCCCTTTTCTACATTGCGCCAGATGTTCAACCACGGGTACTCGCGCACGCGCCAGATGTAGCCGATGAGCAGACCCTTCGACGGCGACGCAGCGGTTACCCAGCCATATTCTTCGTCGACAACATAGGAGACAACGTTCGGGTTGTGATCGTCGGTGAGATGACGCAGATCCACTGAGCGGCCTTCCTGCAACGCCTGCGGCCACCACACGGGCGGCTCTTCGGGATTGGGCATGGGGCTGGATTGCATGAAGCCCTTGCGGGCGTTGGCATCGACCACCGTCGCTTCGTCGAGGAATGGCGGCGCAATGGTTGCGTGTTGCACAAGGTTGAACATGCGACCGAGCTTGTTGCGATTGGTCACGGTCTCGGTAACACGCAGCGCGGCACCTCCCGCGAGCTTGGCCGTGCGGTCCATCGTGAGACCGGCAATCGGCAGCGCGACGCTCATGCGCGCTTCGGCCGCGGCGGAACTATCGAGCTTCCACCGCACGCGCGTTGCCTCGCCGTGAAACGGCATTCCGTTCTTCAACTCCGCCGCCGATGGCTGCCCCCAGCGGTCGAAACAGATGAAGTGGCCGCGCGGCCGCGGCACGCCCGGTTCGCCCGGCGACTCCCACGTCAACGGATTGAGCGGTTTATCGCGCAGTTGAAATTCGACCAGCGATCCGCCTGCGAGGTCGAACACGGCACGCACGGCGGTGTTCTCCAGTACGGCGGTCTGAGCGGCAAGGGCTAGCGGGGCGAGAAGAATCAGGAAAGGGCGCATCCGGTGTGCCATTATATTCGGCATGCGGCTTGTGCATTGGGCCACAGTGTCGGCGCTGGTTTTCGTGTGCCTGCCAACGCGCGCCCAGGAGTTGTTCAGCGACCGGGTGCGGCCACTGCTGGAGAAGCGTTGCGCGGCCTGCCACAACCCCGATGCGAAGATGAGCGGCCTCGACGTCACCTCGCGCGAGGCACTCCTGAAGGGCGGCAAGCAAGGCGCCGACATCGTTGCCGGTAAGCCCGCCGAGAGCCGTTTGTTCCAGTTCGTTTCCACGCGGAAGATGCCGCCAGGAGAGGCGCTGCCCGAATCGGAAGTGGAAACGTTGCGCCAGTGGATTGAAGGTGGAGCCGCCTGGACAGGCCCGGAATCGTTCCATCAGAAGCGTGCACGAGCGGGGTTGGATTGGTGGGCGCTGCAGCCGCCCAAGGTTCAGTCCGTGCCCACCGTGCCGGGCATGACGAATCCCATCGACGCCTTTCTCGCGCTGAAGTTGCAAGAGAAAGGACTCGCCTTCGCGCCGCGCGCCGACGAGCACACGCTCATCCGCCGTCTCTATTTCTCCATCGCCGGCCTGCCGCCGCGCGCGGAAGATTTGCACAAGCCCTTCGCGGAGGCGATGGATGCCGTGCTGGCATCGCCACAATATGGCGAACGTTGGGGACGCCTGTGGCTGGACGTAGCACGCTTCGGCGAGACTGACGGCGGCGAACACAACAACGAGCGCTTCACGGCGTGGAAGTACCGCGACTGGGTCATCGACGCGTTGAATCAAGATATGCCTTACGACGAGTTCGTGCGGCAACAGGTAGCGGGCGACGTGATGTATCCCGGCAATCCGAAGGCGACCGCCGCCACGGGGTTCCTGGTGACGGGTCCTTGGGATTCCGTGACGAAGGAGATCAATAAGGACAAGCTCATGGCGATGTCGATTCGCCAGGATGAGCTGGACGACATGATTACGGCAACCATGGCGTCGTTCATGGGCCTGACCGTCAATTGCGCGCGCTGCCACGACCACAACTTCGACCCGATTCCCACGCGCGACTACTACCGGATCGGCGCTGTGTTCAACGGCGTCACCTACGGTGAGCGCGTCGTGGCGACAGAGGACGAGAAGACGCAGCGGAAGCAGTTGTTGGAGCCTGTTGAGCGGGAATTAAAGCGCGTTCGCTCCGACATCGCCGCGATTGAAGACGAACCCCGCACGCGTCTATTGCGCGAGAAGTATTTACGCTTCGACCGCGAGCGCGGCGAGGCGGCACGGCGGCTGCCGGTGAATCCGATTTGGAACCGCGAGCGTGTCGCGCCTTCGACAACCAAACGGTTGCGCATGGTCATTACTTCGCACCAAGGAAAGCTTGCCAAGGTGGACCGGCTCGAAGTTCTCTCGTCCAGCCACGTGATTCAGAGTTGGACCGCGCCCGCGACAGCCACCGGTGAGAATCCGGCGATCCTGGAAATCGAACTGCCTGCCCCGTGGACGGTGAGCGAATTCGTTTGGTCGACCGATGGCCAGCGCGGGGCTCGCGACGGCATGCCGAAGGTTTACCGTTTCGAGAGTTCTACCGATGGAGTCACGTGGAAAGAGATCGGCTCGTCCATCGATCATGACGCCGATGTCGAAGTTCTTCTACCCGAGGTTTCAGGCGAAGAACGACGCGCCGCCGTGGCGGCGGAAAAGCGTGCCGCGTGGCAAGCGCTGCTGAGGGAGAAGGATAAGCTCGACGCGCAAATGCGAACGATTCCGGCCCTGCCCAGTGTGCATGCGGCGTATCCGGAGCCAATGCAGCCCGCGTTTGTGCTCGAACGCGGCAGCCTCTCCAAGCCCGGCGAACCGGCTACGCCCGGCGCGTTAAGTTCGATCAAAACGCTCAACGCCGATCTCGACATTCCGCCCGATGCCGACGACGCCACTCGCCGCAAAGCGCTGGGGCGTTGGCTCACGGACCGCCGCAATCCGCTGCTTGCACGCGTGATGGTGAACCGCGTGTGGTTCTGGCACTTCGGCAACGGCATCGTCAACACGCCCAGCGATTTCGGCTACAACGGCGATCGCCCGTCGCATCCCGAAC
This sequence comes from Acidobacteriota bacterium, assembly GCA_040007195.1. Taxonomy (GTDB): domain Bacteria; phylum Acidobacteriota; class Terriglobia; order Bryobacterales; family Bryobacteraceae; genus JAFLBB01. The sequence goes on from JBDTVQ010000077.1 coordinate 5,308, forward strand.
TACTCGACTGGCTCGCCATCGAGTTCATGAATCACGGATGGAGTCTGAAGTGGCTGCAGCGTCAAATCATGACGTCGCAGGCGTGGCAACAGTCGTCGCAGCATAACGAGAAGGCCTTCGCCGCCGACGCCTCGAACCGCCTGGTGTGGCATATGCCCTTAAAACGTATGGACGCCGAAATGTTGCGGGACTCCATTCTCGCCTCGGCGGGCAATTTGAATCCAGAGCGCGGCGGCCCCAGCTACCTGCTGCAAAAGAAGGCAACCGGCGGCAGCTACATGCACAAGGCGTTAGACAACGACGGTCCCGAAGTATGGCGGCGCGCCGTGTACCGTTTCGTCGTGCGCGGGGGCGAGCGCATCTTTCTGGACAGCTTCGATTGTCCCGATCCGGCCGTGGCCACGCCGCAGCGCAGTGTTTCAAACACGCCCGTGCAGGCGCTGACGCTTCTGAATAACAAGTTCGTGATGAAGCAGGCCGGGCTGCTCGCGGCGCAACTGCAGAGCGCCGGTGGCGACACTATCGGTGCGGCGTACGCGCGCATTCACCAGCGCGCGCCGTCGGCGAAGGAGCGCGAACTGGCCGAACGCTTCGTTTCGCAATACGGTCTGGCGCTCTACTTGCGCGCTCTCTGGAACACGAATGAGTTTGTTTATGTGCCGTAGGAGTTCGCAATGATCACGCGCAGACAGTGGTTGTGGGAAGTCGGAGGCGGCGCGCTCGGCATCGGGTTCGCGCAGTTGGCGGCGGCCAAGCCGCACTTCACTCCGAAGGCCAAGCGCGCCATCTTCATTTTCCTCCCCGGCGGCATCAGTCACATCGACACATTCGACTACAAGCCGGCGCTTGCCAAAAGCCACGGTAAAGAGACGAAGGGCGCGAACACGATCACACCGTTCTTCGGCAAGCGCGGCACAGTAATGCGCAGCCCGTGGGAGTTTTCGCAGCACGGCCAATCGGGCGCGCATGTTTCGTCGATGCTGCCCCATCTCGCCGAGTGCGTAGACGACCTCACACTTATCCACTCCATGGTTGCGCGTTCAAACAGCCACGGCCCGGCGATGTTTCAGATGTCGACTGGTTTTGTCTTCCAGGGCTTCCCTTCCGTTGGCGCGTGGGTCAGCTACGGCCTGGGCACCGAGAACGCGAATCTGCCCGCGTTCGTTGTATTGCCCGATCCGCGCGGCCTGCCGCCGGGCGCGGTGGCGCATTGGGGGAACGGGTTTCTGCCGGCCGCGCACCAGGGCGTGATCTTCGGTAGACAGGAGGAACCGATCGCCGACATCCGGCCTCAGCCGGGCGTGAGCGAGAAGGCACAGGCGGCCACATACGATCTCGTCTCCGCGTTGAATGAAGATCACATGCGCGCCAATCCGGGCGAGGACGCGCTGGTGGCTCGCATTCGCGCGTATGAGCTGGCCGCACGCATGCAGGTGAGCGCGCCCGAGGTGACCGACATCAGCGGCGAGAATGAGAAGACGCGCGAAATGTACGGACTGAACGATCCCGAAATGCGCGCCTATGGATACAATTGCCTGCTGGCGCGGCGCCTGATGGAGAAGGGCGTGCGCTGCATCCAGATGTACAACGGCGGCCACTTCGGCAAGCCACGCATCAACTGGGACGCGCACGAGGATCTGGTGACGAACCACGGCAAACTCGCGCGTGTGATGGACCAGCCGACCGCGGCTCTGATTCAGGACCTGAAGCAGCGCGGCATGTTGGACGACACGCTGATCGTGTGGACGACCGAATTCGGCCGCCTACCCATTAGCGAAGGCATCGGCGAGGGCGGCCGCGATCACAACCCGGAAGGCTACACGAGTTTCCTCTGCGGCGCGGGTCTCAAGAAGGGCTTCCACTACGGCGCCACCGATGAACTCGGCTACAAGGCCGAAGTAAATCCGGTAACCGTCTACGATGTTCACGCAACGGTGCTGCACCTGTTGGGGCTCGACCACACCAAGCTCACCTACTATCACAACGGCCTGCAGCGGCGGCTCACCGACGTGCATGGCCAGGTGCTGACGGAGTTGCTCGCCTAGCGCTTCCCGATGAGCACAACCATCCGATGGCTGTTGTTGGCAGGCGTGATGCTCGCCTTGATCCTGATTCCCTTCGCGATATTCGAAGCGCCGATCACGCAGTGGACGCGCGCGTGGCTGGCGCGGCCGCAAACTCCTTGGGTGCTCGGCGTGGGCATCGCGGCCCTGCTCGCCTCAGACGTCCTGCTGCCGGTGCCATCGAGCATCGTGAGCCTTGGCGCGGGCGCGTTGCTTGGCTTCGGCGGCGGCACCCTGGCGTCGTCGATCGGCATGACGCTTGGCTGTAGCGCCGGCTACTGGGTGGGGCGGCGTGGCGCGCGCCGGCCAGCGGAAAAGTTGCTCGGCACGACTGAGATGGCCCGGCTCGAGCGCGCCCAGCAACGTTGGGGAGAATGGATGGTGTTGCTCATGCGACCCGTTCCTGTGCTTGCGGAAGCCTCGGTCGTCTTCGCCGGCATGGGTTCGATGCGGTTCGTGCGATTCCTCCTGATGACCACACTCGCCAACGTGGCGATCTCCGGCGCTTATGCTTGGATGGGAGCATCAGTTATGGTTTCTTCGACGAACAGCGTGCACGATTTCACAATGAAGGCCATCGACGGCAAGGAGGTGAACCTCGCGGACTACAAAGGCAAGGTTCTGCTTATCGTCAATGTCGCGAGCAAATGCGGTTACACGCCGCAGTACAAGGGACTGGAAGCCGTCTATCGCCAGTACAAGGACAGAGGCCTCGTCGTGATGGGCTTCCCCGCGAACAACTTTCTGTGGCAGGAGCCTGGCTCCGATCAAGAGATCGCTTCGTTCTGCCAGCGCAGCTACGACGTCACGTTTCCGATGTTCGCGAAGATCAGCGTCTTAGGCGGCGATAAGGCACCGCTCTACGAATACCTCACCAGCGACGCCGCGAACAAGCAGACCGCCGGCATGATCAAGTGGAATTTCACAAAGTTTCTTGTGGACGGTGATGGTAAGCCCATCGCGCGTTTCGGACCCAGCACCGAACCCGGCGCACCCGAAGTGGCGGCGGCGATTGAGAAGGCACTCGCGCACTAGGCTTTCGGCATCTTCGCGATTCGCAACGTGAGTTCCACCTCTTCGCGTTGGCGCTTTTTGTCCCATCCCAGCCGCGTGCCCATATCGGCGGCAAGATGCGACAGCAGCCGTTCGTCCCATCGCTCCTCATGGCCGAGGTAGGTGGAGACGAATAGAAAATCGGGCATACGTTGAATGAGTTCGTGATCCAACGTCCAATCGAGCACTGCCGTCAGAGCACGTTCGTCGGAGGACCCTTCGGAAGGCGCGCGCTCCACGACGTGCGGTGCCTGCACGCCGAACAATTTCGTGATCATGGCAACATCGCTGCGATAGATGGCCGTGCGCGCGGCAGTCACGTCCACCTGCTCTTCCACCGCACCGTAGGCTTCGAGAGAATTTCCGCCGAGGGCCACTTCCGCCGTGCGGCATGTGCCGGCTAGTTCGGGCCAGGCCAGATCGGCGGCTTCGGCGCTCATCACGCGATAGGTTGTGTACTTGCCGCCTGTGATGCGGACCACACCTGCCGGCTCTTCGAATATCTTGTGCTCGCGGCTCGTCTTTGTTGCCGACTGTTGACCTGTTTTGACGAGCGGACGCAAGGAACTGTAAGCCGCGATGGGATCGATGTCGCGCGAGTGCGGGAATACGGCCGCCGCCACCTCGCGAATGTAGCGAACCTCGTCGGCGGAGATGTGTACGTCGTCGGCATTGCCGGCATGATCCGCGTCTGTCGTACCCACGAGCGAACGCGTGTTGTTCGGCCCCCACGGAATTACGAAGAAGATGCGGCCATCGGTGTGGAAATGGGCGATGGCGTGGTCGGATGCCGAGAGCTTCGGATAGATGAGATGCGAGCCTCGCACCAGCCGGAGTTTGCCGTCGTCGTCCCACGGACCTCGCGCGTCCACGAGCCGCCGTGCATGAATCGCGAACTCTTCGCCGCTGAACTGTTCCCGGACGCGGACACGGAATGTATCGCCGTCCAGGCGCCAATCAAGGGCCTCGGTGTAGTTAACCGTCGTCGCGCCGGAACGTGCCGAGTCGAAAATATTTTCGAGCACCATCCGCGCCGAGTTCACTTTGCAGTCGTAGTAAACTCCGGCCGAGCGCAGTTCATCGGAGGCCAGCCCCGGCTCCAGTTCCAGCGCCTCTTCTTTCGACAGGAACTGCCGCTTCCCCACATTCTCCGCTCCGGCCAGCAGGTCGTAGAGGACAAGCCCCGATCCGTAAAACACCTTGTCGAACGCGCGATGGAAGGGAATGAGAAACGGCAGCGGATCGACCAGATGCGGCGCGATCCGTTTCAACGCCGACCGTTCGTGCAGCGCCTCTTTGACCAGTCCGAATTCGAAGTTCTTCAGATAGCGCAGCCCGCCGTGCAGCAACTGCGAATTGCGGCTGCTGGTGCCTGAGGCGAAGTGGCGCTTTTCGACAAGCCCCAAGCGTAGCGGCTTCTTCGCGTCGCTGGCGCGAAGCGAGAGGTCTCGCAAAATGCCCGCACCATTGATTCCGCCGCCTAAAACCAGCACGTCGAACGGGCTCTGTTTCGACGCCTGCTTCATCCGCTGGAAATGTTCCGCGCGGCTGTCGCGCGTGAAGGCCGGCTTGGGCGCGGCGGGGATCATGCTGCCTCCCGGCGCGCTTGCGTCTCCGATTCCAGCCGGTCCATCAGTTCCGTGATGCGTTGGCGCAGCAGTGCGGTGAACTCCTCGCGCTGCTTCAGCGTATACGCCGTTGGATCGATCGGTTCTCCCAGAAGCAGATCCACTGGACCTCCACGAACATGCCCGCTGCCAATGGGAAGCACCTCTCGCGTTCCCCTCAGGGCGAAAGGAACCACGGGCGCGCCCGACTTGATCGCAATGTAGGCGACGCCTTCTTTGAACTCCTGCAAGCCTCCGTTGGAGCGCCGCCCTTCGGGAAATAGAAGCACACTCAAGCCGCGCTCTTGAATGCGCCGGGCCGCGTCGGTGAGGATCTTCAGGCTCGAGCGCGTGTCGTCGGGATTGACGGCGAAGTGTCCGCTGCGGCGCAGGTGCGTGCCCAAAAATGGCAGCTTCACGTATTTGATGTTCACCAGGAACAGAAACTGGCGCGGCATACAGGCCAGCACTACGGGCGTGTCGTACAAGCTCAAATGGTTGCCCGCGAACACATAGTGCTGCGCGGGGCGCAGGTGTTCGAGTCCTCGCACGCGCATCTTGATGCCGGCGAAGAAGAGCAACTGCTTCGCCCAATTGCGTGAGATCGCATGCTGCCTGCGGCCATCGGCGTCAAACAGCGACGTGATCATGGAAATCGTTCCCATGAACACGGTGGAGCCGATGATGAGGGGCGCCTTTACGAAAACCGCCCAGAGAAAACTCAACGACATGGTGTGGATTAGTTCACTGCCTTCGAGCCGCTCACCGCGGCGCTGCGCTCTGCGTCCAGGGCGAGGATGGTTCGAAAATACACGCTCGCCAGCGCGGTCGACAGCAGTTGCACGGCGGGGATCTTATCCGGCTGATCGGGCATCTGCAACTGCAGCATGAGTGGACGCTCGGGCGATTCCAGCAGTGCCTCGGCTTCGGCGCCCAGCATCGGCACGGCTACACTTTCTCGCAGGGCCTCCAACATCAGCGCGTCGGATTCTTCATTCACGCCCGTGAGCAGCACGCCAATGGTGATCGCCTGGCCGTCGCCGAAAAATGCCGCGAACGCCGCGCCGCCGGAAGCCGCGGCCCACTGCAGTTCAATGTCGCTGTTTTTGAGAAACGGAAGCTTCTCGCGAAATTCGGCCGGATGATCGGCAAGAAAGCTGCCGAAGAGCTTGCAGACGCTTTGTCCCTGCTCGAGCCCGGGTTCGAGATCGAAACCCGCCACTTCCACCCGCTTGGCTTCGGGGTGAATGGTTCGGACGTAGAACATCTTCTTAGGGTAGCAACAGCGTCAAACGCCGACGCTCTCATGCGCTGGCGCGACTACGGTTTGACCGATCAATTCACCCACGCGATCTTCCATGATGCGTGTCAGCGTCTTCAAATCGGCAAGCGTCATGTCGAGCGTGTAGAGCGGATCGCCGACTTTGATGTGGACATGGCCGCCGCGAATGATGCGGCCGTGGTTGCCCAAAATTTTTCCCGCTCCGATCACGCCAATGGGGATCACCGGGACGCCGGCCTTGATAGCAATATACGCCGCGCCGTCCTTAAACGGCTCCAGATCGCCATAGGTGCGGCCGCCTTCCGGAAACAGCAGGACCGAAACTTCCTTCTCTTGAATCACCCGCGCCGCGTCGCTCATGCTGCGCAGCGATTCGCGCGCGTTGCTGTGGTTCACGACAAGATGTCCGGCCCGCTTCAGGTGCATGCCCAGGAACGGCACGCTGAACAGGCTTTTCTTAGCCAGGAAGCGAAACTGCACGGCGATCTGCGGGAGAATCAGCGGCACGTCGTAGAAACTGCGGTGGTTCGAAATAAAAACGAAGCTGCCGCCGGGTGGAATCTTCTCCAATCCTTCGACGGTGACCTTCACGCCCGAAATGAACAGCACGATCTTGGCCCACACGCGGGCGATCTGGTGCTGCATTCGTCCGGTGGAGCTGAAGAGGCTGACGATGAGCGACATCGTGCCCCCGATGCTGGTGAGAACGGCGACGACAGGAATGGTCCACAGCCAAGTGCGAAGGATATCGATCAGCAGCATAAATCAAACTCGCGGAAGAACTGCGAAGACGGGGCGAAAACCATTGCGCCCATCATCTTGACAGCCCATAGCCGCAATCGCTAGCCTATTGTAGCGCACGTCTTTTTGAACATTGGCAAACGTGCGTGCAGACGAATCCCCAACGCGGGTGCAGCCCTCCTTGATCGACGCTACTCAGGCATTTCGAGACACAGAAATTTTCCTCACCGGAGCCAATGGCTTCGTCGGGAAGGTCGTGCTGGGACTCCTGGTCGACCGCTTCCCCAACTTCAAGCACCTTCACCTGTTGATGCGCGGGAAGGCGGGGAATCCACCCGAAGAACGCTTCCAGAAAGACGTGCTCGGCTCGCCATCGCTGAAGGCGATTGTCGAACGAACCGGGCCCGCCGTTTGGCGCGATAAGATCACGCTGCATCAGGGCGACGTATCGCAGCCGCAGTTCGGGTTAAGCGATGAGACGCTGGCCTCGCTGCGGGGGCGGGTGGGCATTCTCATCAACTGTGCCGGACTGGTTGAATTTTTTCCGCCGGTGGATGAGAGCTTCCGCTCAAACGTCGACGGCGCCGAGGGGTCCATCGCAGTCGCGAAAAAATTGGGAGCGAAGCTCGTACACATCTCCACCTGCTTCGTGTGCGGCGAAAGCGATGGCCTGGTGGAGGAGTCCGAACCGATCGTCGGATACTATCCGCGGCGCAAGGGTCCGAACGACCGCAGTTTCCGCTTTGACGACGAGATCAAGTTCATCCGCGAGCAGGTGGCCGGCATCCGCGACCGGGCCGCCCGCAGCCCGCGCAAAATTGCGACGAAAGAGATCGCCCAGCAGTTGATCGACCTCGGCACGCAGCGCGCGGCCCAGTGGGGTTGGGTGAACATCTACACCTATTCGAAAAGCCTGGGCGAACAGATCATCGTCTCCGAACCCGGCCTCGATTGGGCCATCGTGCGGCCGGCGATTGTCGAAGCCGCTATCGAATTTCCCTTCCCCGGCTGGGTCGAAGGCGGACGTACCGCCGCGCCGCTGGTGATGATGGCCATGGCGGGCCTGCGGCACTGGCCGTTGCGCGCCGACGCGCCTATGGAAGTCGTGCCGGTGGATCAGGTGGGCACGTCGATACTGACGGCTGCCGCCGCGCTGCACAGCGGCGTGAAGAACAAGGTCTACCAGATCGGGACGGCCGATTCGAATCCCGTGCCGCTCGGCAAAATCGTCGAGTGGATGTATGAGGAGCACCGCCGCGAAAAGAAGAAGTGGCTTCCCACGAGCGGCGTCAAAATTGTTTCGGCGGCAACGGCCAAACGGCGCGGCGAGCGCCTCATCGCGCGCCTCGCGGGGCTGCAGTATTTAGCCGCGGGCATGCGCAAGGTGGCGCAGAAATCGCGCCTGCCGGGACGCCGCGCCCTGGGCGCGCTTGCCACGCAGCTCCGTATGTTGGGCCTTCAGGTGAATATCCGCGAACAGACGCTCGCGCTCTATCAGCCGTTCATGCTCGACAATCGCTTCGTGTTTGAAGCGGAGAACATCCGCGCGGCGAACGCGCAACTGGCCGAAGCCGATCGTGCGCGCCTTCCGTGGACGCCGGAGAAGATCGATTGGCAGCGCTACTGGATCGACCAGGAAGTGCAAGGTATCCAGAAATGGGTGGCCGCTGAATTCATGAAGGGCAAGTCCTTTAAGATATAGGTTTCACCGTACATGTCGGCGCCAGCACAACAAGTCGAACAACTGACCATCGAACAGCAGGTGATGGAGATCGTGCGCGAACTCCTGCAGCAGCAGGGCAAGGAGCGCGCGGCGGCGAACCTGAAGCCAACATCCTCCTTCGAGCGCGACCTCGGTCTGGCCAGTCTCGATCTGGTTGAGTTGATGGTGCGTTGCGAGGCGAAGCTCGAAATGGAGCTTCCCGATGAAATCGCCGAACAGGCCGACACGCCCGCCGGTTGGGCCAAGGCGATTCAGCAGGGTACGCAGGAAAAGTCCGCTGAATCTGTCTATCGGATCGTTCCGCCGTCAGGCGTCATTGCGCCGGAACCGGTAACCGCGCAGACGCTCGTCGACGCATTACGATGGCACGCCGAACACACGCCGGGCAAGACGCAGGTGCATCTGCTGGAGGCAGGCGCGGGCCGCGGGATTACGTGCAGCCAGATTCTCGATGCCGCCGAAACCGTCGCGCGCGGACTGCTTGCGCAAGGCGTCGAGCGCGGGGCCCCTGTAGCGATTCTTTTGCCCAATGGCGAAGATTTTCTCTACGCGTTCTTCGGCGTCATTCTCGCGGGCGCCGTGCCCATGCCGCTGTTTCCACCGGCCGACGTCACGCGGCTGTGCGAATACATGGAGCGCCAAAGCAACCTGCTCCGCAAGGCCGGTGCGCGCTTCCTGATTTCCTTCGAGCAGGTGCGATCACTCGCGCGCATGTTACGGGTGCGGGTTCCAGGCGTGGCGGGCGTGGCGCAAGTACGGACGCTGCGCGAGATGGGCCAACGCACGCACAAGCGGCTGCCGCAACCCTACGAAACTGCGCTGCTTCAGTTCACCTCGGGTAGCACGGGAGAGCCGAAGGCCGTGCCGCTCACGCACACGAATCTACTTGCCAACATTCGTGCCATCGGTAAGCGTGTTGGTGTGAATGGACACGACGCTCTCGTGAGTTGGCTGCCGCTGTCGAGCGATCTGGGCCTGGTGGGGTGCTGGCTGTTCAGCATGTACTACGGGATTCCGCTCACGCTGCTGTCGCCCAAGGAGTTTTTCGAACGGCCCGAAACCTGGTTCTGGGCCATTCACGATTCGCGCGGAACACTCTCCGCCGCGCCGAACTTTGCGTACGAAATGTGCGCCCGGAAGATGCCGATGTCCGCCGTCGAAGGCGTCGATCTCAGTTGTTGGCGGATGGCCGTAAACGCGGGCGAAGCGATCCAGCGCGAAACGGTGGAACGGTTCACTCGCCGATTTGCAACCATTGGGTTGCATGAAAATGCAATGGCTCCCGGCTATGGTCTGGCCGAAGCCGGAGTGGCGCTCGCCCTTTCCGAACCGGGTGAAGGCGCGCAATGCGATGCCGATGGCTTTTACTCCGTGGGCAAGGCGCTCGACTGCGCGGAGATGCGCATCCACAACGGGCATGTGCAATTTCGCGCGGCCTCGCAGAGCCCAACGGGACGCGGCGACGACGGATGGACGGACACCGGCGATCTCGGCTACATCCACGATGGCCGACTGACGATGACCGGCCGTTCGAAGGACATCATCGTGCGCAAAGGCCGCACGTTGTCGCCACAGCAGATCGAATCGGCCGCACTGCAATCCGTAGGCGTGCGCGCCGGATCGGCCGCGGCCATTGGCGTTCGCGATGCAGCTTCGGGTAGCGAGCGTCTCGTGGTGATCGTCGAATCGATTGCCGAGACGTCTTCCGATCAGCGCCGTGTCGGCGAAGGTGTGCGCAGTTCGGTGGAAGCCGCGCTGGGCGAACCGCCCGACGAAGTATTCGTGATCGCGCCCGGTACTCTACCGAAAACGCAAAACGGAAAGCTGCGCCGGGGCGAGGCGATCGCACACTATCAGCAGCGCTGCCTGGGACGCGAGGGACGTTCGGCAACCGTCGAGATGGCCGCGCTGTGGCAACAGAATTTTGGCGCGCTGGCGGCATCGGGAATGAAGCGCGCGATTCGTAATGCAACCCAAAGGTTGCGTTTCAATGCGGCGCGCGCGGTGGCCCGTGTCGGCGGCGCCATGATTCGAGGATTTGGTAAACCCGATTGGACGGCAGGCTTCGCGCGCACAGCGCTCTCGCTCGCCGGACGCCATGCCGTGATGGAAGGAACTCTCCCAAAAGCAGGCTGCCTGGTCGTGGCCAATCGCTGCGGCCACCCTGATCCAGTCGCGCTTGCCGCGTGTCTCGATCGCCGTGTCACGCTCGCCGGCGGAGAAGCGCTCAATGGCGTTCTCGGCGCCTCGGAATCGTTGCTTCGGTCCTCAGTCGCCAATACGCATGCCGAGATGGTATCCGCACTCCGCCGCGGCGATGTCGTAGTTCTATTTCCTGATGCGCCCGTCGGCGTAGCTGCCGAACGATGTCGCTTTCGCCTCCCCGCCCTGCGTGCGGCGCAAGAGGCCGGCGCGCCCGTCGTGCCGTTGGCCATGGATGAGTTCCGCCTGCGCACAACCGCACGCGCGGGCGCGGCGATGGAACCCGGCGCGAGCGTGGTCGAGTTGAGGAACCGCATCCGCGAGGCAATCGCCGACCTCTATGCCTGAACTGGACGCGGCCCTGTTGCTGCGGCTGGCCGCCTGTTATTTCATCGGATCCATCCCCTTCGCCGTACTGGCGATGATCGGAACCGGAATCGACATCCTGAAGGAAGGCTCGGGCAATCCCGGCTTCAACAACGTCCTTCGCTTTTCCAAATGGCGTGCCGTCGTGACACTCATCGGCGACCTCGGCAAAGGCCTCTTCGCCATCTGGCTCGTCACACGCCCAGGCGATTCGCACGCCACGCTGTGGCTCTATGGACTGGCCGCCATCCTCGGCCATTGCTTCTCGCCCTGGTTGAAATTCAACGGCGGGAAAGGCATTGCCACTTCCACCGGCGTGATGATGTACCTCTACCCGCTCTACGTGCCGCCGATGGTCCTGCTGTATATCGGGCTTCGTTGGCTGGGCAAGAAACGAAAGTGGGTGGAAGCGGGCACGCGCGCCTCGCTTACGGGCTATGCGCTGTTTGTCGCCATCCTGTTCGCACGCGAGGACCTGCTCTCGGCGCTCTTCGGTCTGCTCTTCCTGATCTTCGTCGCATGGCGGCATCGGAAGAACTTCGAGAACATCGCGGCGGCGCGCGCCTGATGCCCGACAAACTCGCCTTCTACGACCTGGACGGCACACTGGTCTCGAGCAACGTGGTTACGCAGTATCTCTGGTTCGCGCGCAACCATCCGGATTTTGGCATGGCCCGGCGCTATGCACGGGCGATCTTGCGCGCGCCGTGGTGGCTCTCGCTGGAAATGCGTATGCGCCGCCACGAGTTCAACATCGTCTTCTTCCGCGAGTATGCCGGCATGCGACTCGATTGGCTTACGGAGAATGCGACGCGCATGCACGATGCCGTTCTGCGGCCGGCCACATTTCCCGGCGCGCGTGAACTGGTTGAACGCGACCGCCGCGAAGGCTTTCGCACCATCCTGCTCACCGGCAGCCTCGACTTCGCCATTCAACCGCTCATCGAACAGTTTGGATTTGATGAAGCCGTCACCAACCGGCTGCGCTTCCGCGACGGTGTGGCAACGGGCGAACTGATCGAACCCATCATCGCCGGCCCTGAAAAGGTCGATGCCATTCGCGCCTTCTGCGCGCAACATGGAGCCGACCCTTCCGTTTGCCGCGCCTATTCGGATAGCATGTCCGACGTGCCGATGCTCGAAGCCGTGGGCCAACCGGTCGCGACCAATCCGACGAACGGTCTCCGCGCCTACGCGCAAGCCAGGAGTTGGACCGTGGCGGACCTGAAATGAAACCGGTGCTCATAACCGGCGCGACCGGGTTCCTTGGCAAGCATCTGGTCGACCAATTACGCGCGCGCGGCACCCCATTGCGACTGCTGTGCCGCGGGCCCTCTGCATACGATGATCAGCCGGGCATTGAAATTGCGCACGGCGATGTGACAGACGCGAACGCTGTGGACCGCGCGATGACCGGCGCGGGGAACGCGTATCACCTCGCCGGGCTTGTCTCGCGCGACCCGGACGACCACGACAAACTGTTCCACGTTCACGTGAAAGGTACGCTCCACGTGTGTGAGGCCGCGCTGCGGCACAGCGTCGATCGCGTCGTGATTGTAAGCTCCTCCGGGACCATCGCGGTCAGCAAGAAACCCTTGATTCACGATGAAACGGCGGGCTTCCAGCACAACGTCACGCGGCACTGGGGCTACTACGCGTCCAAGATCGCGGCCGAAGAGGAAGTGCTCGCGTTGTGCCGCACAAAGGCGCTTCCCGCGGTGATCGTGAATCCGGCGCTCCTGCTCGGACCCGGCGACGACCGTGGCTCCTCCACCGGCGACATCGTGCATCTGTTCGAAGGTCAGATCATGACCTACCCCACCGGCGGCATGAGCTTCGTCGATGCGCGCGACGCGGCCGCCGGAACGATCGCCGCAATGGAGCGCGGACGCATCGGCGAATGCTATCTGCTCGGCGGCGTGAACTGGACCTTTAAGCGCATCATTCAGGAAACCTGCCGCATTGCCGGGCTCAAGCCGCCTTTGATGAGCAGTCCGACTGCGCTTGCACGGTTGAGCGCGCCGCTCCTTCGCGCTCTCATGCCGCTCATTGGCCGCAAGTTCACACTCGACGACGAGACCATCGCGATGAGCGGCCATTTCTGGTACTGCGACTCGACAAAGGCAATTCGCGAGCTCGGCTTCCATGCCCGCGATCCACTGGAAACTCTGCGCGACACGATTGACGACCTGCGCGCGCGGGGCGTTGTATGACGCGGCGCACCGCCGCCATCGTGAACCCACGCGCGGCCGGTGGGAAAGCTGCGGCGCACTGGCCCAAGATTGTGCAACAGATTGGCCTCGTCGAAGCCCTATTCACACAGCGGCCGGACCACGCCAGTGAGCTCGCTTCCAAGCTCCTCGAAGAAGGGTTCGAGCGCATCCTCGCTGTCGGTGGCGATGGAACGATCAGCGAGACGCTGAATGGATTCTTTCGCGAGGGACAGCCCATCAATCCTTCGGCGGAGCTTGGCATTCTTCCCATGGGCACCGGCGGCGATTTCCAGCGCACCCTCGGCATCACCGATATGATCACGGCGGTGCAGGCCGTGCTCGCGGGCAAGACGAAGATCATCGACGCCGCGCATATCAGCTTCGAACGCCACGGCGGCGGACGCGCCTCGCGCTACTTCATCAACCTCGCCAGCTTCGGCATGGGCGGCGAAGTGGCCACGCGCGCGAAGAACGCGCTGAGCTCGATGAGCGGCAAGGCCGCCTTCATGTATGCGACGGTCGAGGTCTTCTTCCGTTATCAGGCAAAGACCGTCGAACTCTCGCTCGATGGCGGCGCGCCCACCACGCATAAGATCCTCAATATCGCCATCGGCAATGGGCGCTACCATGGCGGCGGCATGCACGTCTGCCCCCAGGCTCTGCTCGACGACGGCATGTTAGAGGTGACGGTGATCGACTCCCTCGGCATGTTCACCCTCGCCAAGGACCTGCCGGTTCTCTATTCGGAGAACGTATACAAGCATCCCAAGGTGCACCACCATCGCGCGAAGGAGCTGCGCGCGACGTCGAATGAGAAAGTGTCGATCGAAGTCGATGGTGAAGCGCTCGGCACGCTGCCCATCGACGTTCGCGTTCTCCCCGCGGCGATCCGGATTCTGGTGCCGTAGGCACGGGACGGCCTGAGGCGAGTTACGCTCTACTCATGAGCCCCTGGCCGCGACTCACATTGTGCTTAGGCGTTACTGCTCTGGCCGCATTCGCTCAACGGGAACCCGCACCCCTAGTCGTCAGTGGCTTTTTGCAGAAGGCGGATTACTGCACGCAACACGACGGACTTCGTGTGCTGCGACTCACTATCGGGTTTGAGCTTGTAAACACTGGTACCACCGCATTGGTGGTTCCGCGCATCAGCAGATTGACCGAAACAAATCTGACCACACCTGCCGAATCCGCATATCGTAGCGAATACGTGTTGACTCAGGCGGACGCAGCACCAGCAAACCTCTACGAGGTTCCCGGTACTGACTCAGAGTTCTTCGATATTCTGCAACCACGAGATCGGCGGCGTCACACCAGCCATATCGAGATCTTTCCAGTCGTCTCAGCTGCGTCGAAACCGAAGCGCCGAGCGATTTCGCCCGGCGAGTACATCATTCGAATGACACTTAATTTCGGGCCGCAGATACGCGGTGACAAAGCCGTGGATCAGGAAAAGTGGGCAAGGATGGGACGCCTGATGCTCGGCGAAGTAGAGGTAGAGCCGCTAGCATTGACTGTGCGCGAACCTGGCTCTGATGCTTGTATCGGCCCGCCCAGACTGCTCAGACAGGGTAGGCTGTCGCGCTGGTTCCGGCGAGTGTTTCACTGAGGAGTTTCGCTTAGTGCGCGCTGAACTGCGGCTGC
>JBDTVQ010000078.1:0-20201 GCA_040007195.1 Acidobacteriota bacterium
CCCGGATCGAAGTCCTGCAGCGTGACCAGAATCTGCTGTCCCAGCACGTCCCATTTGGCTTTCGAGCTTTGCAGATTCCCCTCGAGCCACTGCTCCTGCTCGGGACCCATCAAGGTTTGCGACGGGTTTTTCAATTCCGCGCAGGCGGGCTTCGAACCATCGCCGCACACCTGATCCGTCCGGTACTGGCGGGTATCGAGCATGTGCAGGCGCACCATCTGGCCGAAGTCGAGCCGTCGATGCAGCGTCATGTTCGAGCCCCGGTTCACCTGCTCGCGGCGCAGCGGCATGTGCTCGAAATAGGCTTGGTAGGCGGAGGCGCGGCGCTCCAGGAACTCCGTGCGCGGTTGGCCCTTCTCTTGCACGTCGCCGGCGTAGTTGTTCGAAACCTCGTGGTCGTCCCACGTCGTCACCCAGGGAAAGTTCGCGTGCGCTTTCTGCAACAACGGGTCGGTCTTGTACAGCGCATGGCGGTTCCGATAATCGGTGAGCGTGAAAATCTCCTCGCGGCCCGTCGTGCGGACTTCGCCGCGATAGCCCTGTTCGTAGATATAGTCGCCGAGGTGAATGACCAGATCGATCTCTTCCTCGGACATGTGTTGATAGGCGGTCCACAATCCCTGCGTCCATTGCTGGCACGAGGCGAATGCGAATTTGAGCGGCGTCTTCTCGTCGCCAGGCGCGGGCGCTGTTTTGAAACGGCCTGCCGGGCTGCGATATCCCGCCGAGGTGAACCGGTAGTGGTACCAGCGAGCGGCCTTCAGACCCGCCGCCTCCACATGCACCGAGTGCGCCAGCATCGGCGTCGCGGCGGCGTTCCCCTTGCGCACAATCTTCGAGAATGACTCGTCTTCAGCGATTTCCCAGCGGACGTCGACATTTTCCTGGGGCATCGCAGCCGGGTCGTTCGGCTTCGGCGCAAGCCGCGTCCACAGCACAATCCCGTCGTGCGTGGGCTCCCCCGAAGCGATGCCCAGGGTAAAGGGGAAATCGATCTTCGGTGCGGCCAGAAGCGAAAGCGGATTAGATGCGGAGAGGGCAAGAGCCTGGGCGAAAAGGTGGCGCCGTGTGAGATTCATTCCGATCCATTATGCCGCGCAAAGGTAACGGATCGATTGCGGAGTTCTGGCGGCAACTGTCTATATGTAATGTCTATACAATGATCTATATGAAGTCACTGCTCATCCAGTTGGACGCTCCCACCCTTGCCGCACTGGATCGCATAGCGCCCCCAAAGGACCGCAAACGCTCCGAGTTCATCCGCATGGCAATTCGCAGGGCTATTCGCGAAGCTGAGTTCGCCAGCATGCGCGAGGCCTACCTCCGCCAGCCGGATTCGGCGGCCGAGGCCGATGATTGGTCGAACGCCGAGGAATTCAAGCCTTGAAACAGTTCGAAATCTGGTGGGCTACACTGCCTGCGCCCGCCGGCAGGCGTCCGGTACTGCTGCTCAGCCGCAATGACGCATATGCGTATCTCAACAAGTTCATCGCCGCCGAAATCACGACCATGATTCGTTCCATCCCGGTCGAGGTCCGGCTAGGACGCCGCGAAGGCCTGCCATCGCCCTGCGTTGCCAACCTGGACAATCTCCGCACGATTCCTCGGTCCGTTCTGGATTCCTGCGCCGGTGCCATGGCAAATAGCCGGCATGCGGAAGTCAAACGCGCCCTCGGCTACGCTCTGGATTGGGAAGAGCTCTCGGACATCGGCGCCTGACCACGCCCAGCCGTTCACCCCACGCCCAAATCGTCCACGCGCTCGAGCACGGTTCCACATTCGCGGCAGATCACAGCCGTGCAGTCGCCACACACCAGCGGCCTGTCCACCGGCAACCGGCACTCCGGGCAGTAGAACTCAGATCGTCCCGCCGCGTTCTCTTTCGTCGTATCGCTCATGCGAGCTTTGATTGTACGCGCCGCCCTCGTTAGACTGAAAGGGTCCACGCTGCTTTCCATGCGGAGACTCCTCCCCCAAATCGCAACCCTCGGCCTGCTTGCGCTCGCCTCCTGCCACACCGGCCCCCCGCGCGAAAAGGCCATCGGAGAGGCGTTCGTCGGCCCCGTTTCGCTGAATTTGCGCGCCGATCTGGCCGCGCGTTCCACCGTCTCCGCCACCGTCCGCCATGGCGAACGCCTGGAAATTCTCGAACGCCGCCGCCGCTTCGCCAAAGTGCGTACACACGAAGGCGTCGAAGGCTGGACCGATGGCCGTGTGCTCCTTACGCCCCCGCAAATGGCCCGCCTGCGTAAGGTGGCCGACCGCGCCGCGGAATTGCCGTCGCAGGGCAAGGCAAGCGTGTTCGATCTGCTCAACGTTCACACCGATCCCAACCGCTACGCCCCCAGCTTTTATCAGATCCGCGAAGAGGAGATCGTCGACGTCATCGGCGGCAAGGTCACCCCGCGCGTCCCCTATGCGCCGGGCAAGCCCGATGGATTCGACGCGGCTACCGTACCTGCCAACGTCGAGCTGGACGATTGGAGTCTGCTCCGCCTCAAAGACGGCCGCGCCGGCTGGGTGCTGGCGCGCATGGTGCTGATGTCTATTCCCGACGAAGTGGCGCAATATGCCGAGGGCCAGCGCATTACATCCTATTTCTCGCTCGGCAAGGTGAAAGAGACCAGCCGCGACAAGACGGAGGAGAAACTGCGGGATCACTGGCTGTGGACCACCATCTCCGTCCGCCATAGCCCGTACGACTTCGACAGCCTCCGCGTGTTCGTCTTCAACCCCCGCAACCACCGTTACGAGACCTCTTTCATTGAGCGCAACGTCAAGGGCTACTACCCCGTAGTGGTCGAAAAACCTTCTACTCCGGGCGCCATGCCGAACTTCACCGTGCTGGTGGAAGAGAAGGACGGGTCGCTCGCCAAGCGGACCTACGAGTTCCATGGCTTCCGCGTGCGCATCGCCTCGCGCGAGCCGTACAATGGGCCGCGCGAAGCGCTGGGACTGCCGATGATCGCGGAAGAATCGCCCTCCATGGCCGAGCCTTCCCCCGGTTTATGGGAGAGCATGAAGAAGCGAATGCCCCGCTGGGGACGTTGACGCCGCACGCCACAAACCCTGACAATGCGACTGATGCGCTTCACACTGATCTCCGTGCTTTCGCTCTGCCTCGTGGCACAAGCCGCGCCCCTGCCCATCTCCGCCGTCGCGAACCCCTGGCAGGCCACCTCGAAAACGGCGGCGCCGGCCATCATCATCGTCCAACTCGCCAACGCGGATGGCACTCCCAAGGTCGATGCCGAATTGCCACTCGCCAACCCCGAGCACCCCTCCGCCGGCGTTGAGCTCAAAGGCTCCAAATGGAGCTTTGAAACGTTCCAAATTCCTCAGGGCTTCCAGGCCAACGGCATCCAGGTGCTGCCGCCAAAATCCGTCTTTGACAACCCCAAGACTGTGGCGATCCCCCTTCCCGGCCAACTGCGGGTCGTCCAGATCGCCCCCGCATTCCGGCCCGGCACATCCGGCGATCCACACGCCGGAATCTACTACTTCAGCATTCTGCCCATGTTCGGCTTCCCCGGCGGACTGAAGCAGCAGCTCCCCTGGGTTTCCGGCCACTACATTTTTCGTATTACCTATCGCGACGGCGGCAACATCGGGTCGACGCTTGGGTCACTGGTAATTCCGTAACGCGCACCGATCAGTGCTGCGAAATGCTCAGCGTGTTGCCGTCCGGATCGTGGAACCAAGCCACCTTCGCCCCGCCCGGCGAGGACCACACGCCCAGTTCGTCCTGCCCCATGCCGTCATAGCGCGCAAATTGCACGCCCGCAGCCGTCAGGGCCTTCGCCGCCGCGGCAATATCGGCCACCTGCCAACCGAGGACGGTGTACCCGGCCGGCTTTACTTCTTTCACCGCCGTCACGCGCAGCATCGTGCCATGCGCGTCGAACACCAGCGCGAAGGGAAGTTCGTCGGAGACCAGAGGCAGACCCAGCGTACCGGCGTAGAACTGCTTCGCGCGCTCCGCATCGCTCGTGCCAATGAAGGCGATAATCGGTTGATCGATCAGCCGGAATTCTTCTGACATAACGCCATCATGCGCCTGTCAGCCCGATGACGCCAATTTTTTCGCGGTCGACGATCTTCCGGATCATCCGCTCCAAATGGGCGCGGTCCAGGGGCACTTTCGGCCGCGTCCACTCCGTGATGCCGCGCAGGTCGAGAATGTAGCGTTTGGCGAACTCGCGCGAGCCCTGGACCGGCTGCGCCATCGGAATCGCAAGAAATCGACCGACCTCGTAATAGCGCGACGGCTCCGGATAGATCTGTAGCGAGAAGCGATACTTCGATTGCCCCCGCAGCAACTCGCCCTTCGTACCGATAATGTCCGCCATTGGCGGCTTCGAATAATGGGCGGCAAGCTCGTCGAGCAACGCCTCGCGCCGCGCGTCATCAATCGGTGCGCCCTTGGGCTCGGTCCAATGAGTCAGCTCGCCCGCGTGGATTTCAAACTCGCAGGGGAAGTCTTCGGTTTTCGAAACGCCCGACCATTCCACGCTCAACGTGAGCTTGTGCTCGCCGTCTTCGTAGTAGAGGTGGTGGTGGTCAACGGTGATGATGTGATTCATCGTCTCATCCGCCCATCTCAGCAGTCTGCATTGGATCGAAAACGTCAACGAGCAACGGCCGGTGGTCGCTATGCTTCGTCCAGTCCTGATAGGTGCCAATCTCGACCCCACGCAGCGCGGGCAGCCATCCTTTGGGAACAAAACAGTAGTCGATGTGAAACGGCTTGGCTGGGCTCTTGCGGAAGTCAAATGTTGCCTGGGTTTCCTTACCGTGCTCCTCCTGATAGAAAGCGTGGTATCCGCTCTCCAAGCCAAGTTCGGAGAGCAACTTTACAAGGCCGGTGTGGTTCCGCCCATTTCGGTGAGATGAGTCCCAGATCGCATTGGAGTTGAAATCGCCGGCGAATACCGCCGGAAGCTGCCGGAATATATCCCGGTACAGTTCCACGGCCCGAATAACACCCTCAACGTATGGCCACGGCCGGTCTCCCTTTGCCCAAACCGCCATCAGAAGAAAGTTGATCGGTCCGCTCACTTCCACGGGGATCACATAGCGAGGAACATCGGCAACCGGCGGAAGTGTGCGCAACCGGTAGTCCCCATACGCATGAACCGCCACGCCCTGTCGCGGGTTATCGCCGAACCATAAACATTGCTCACTCGAAACCAGCGGCTTCGCACATTCCTGAATCACTGCGATGTCCGGTCTTAAAGAGTCCAACAACGGAACTTTCTTGTGATAGGCGCCGCGACAACAATTCCAGGTTATGAGTCGCATGCAGTTCTGCCAAATTCCCACTCTCCGTCAGACTGCCGCGTCGACGTCCACAACTCCAGCAAAACTCGACGGCGAGGGAACGGCCAATCCCTCATCCCGCATTCCCCCGATAGGAAACGCAATCGCTTCCTGAATGAGTTGTTCCACTTCCTCGCGTGAAGCGCCGGCAGAGATCACGCCGGGAAGATCGGGCACATACGCACCCCAGGAAGTGGCCCCCACTTCGTAGATGACAGTGTAAGTCACGCTGCCCCCCCTAAATCTGAACCCTATCCATCGCCAAGAACTCCTTGATGTGCGGATGGTCGCTCGTCTCCAGCAAATGCACCGGGCCAAAAAAGATCACCCGCCCCTCATGCAGGAAAATCACCTTGTCGGCCACCTTCCACATCAGGTCGAGGTCGTGCGTCACCACCACGCTCGTCAGCCGCAACTGCCGCTTCAGGCGCAGCATCAGGTTCCCCAGGTGGTCGCTCATGATCGGGTCCACCATCGTCGTCGGCTCGTCGTACAGCACGCACTCAGGCTGCGCCGCCAGCGCCCGGGCGATGGCCACCGCGCGTTTGTAACCAGTCGACAAATCGCTCGGCGAGGCATCGTAATACTCCGCCAAATCGACCATCTTCAACAGCCCATTCACGATCTCTTCCCGGTTTTCGGCGTCGTAGTCCTCGCGAAGTTCAAGCGAAAACAGGATATTCTCGGCCACGCTTAGCGAATCGAACAGCGCCCCGTTCTGGAACACCATCGTCACCTTCTTGCGGATGCGCCGCAGTTCTTCTTCACTTGCGTTGGTGATGTCGGTGTGCGATACGATCACACGGCCCGCATCTGCCTTCAGAAATCCCATGATGTGGCCGAGCGCCACCGACTTCCCCACCCCCGACCGCCCGAGAATCGCCACGGTCTCGCCCGCGTCAATGTGAAAACTCACATCGTCCAAAATGGGCCGGTCGAACGTCTTATAGACGTTGCGGAATTCAATGTAATGAGGGAACAGTTCACCCGCGGACATGCAGCGCCTCCCAATCCTCCGGCCGGTTGACGTTCAGAAAATGATGCGGACGATTCAGAGCCAACTCTTGCATAGGCAACTGCGCGATGGCATTCAACAGCTTAAACTGTCCTGTTTCCAACTGCTTACGCACCACGCCCAGCGCCTGAGGCCGGTACAGCGCGCACAGCGGCTGACGGCGGCCACCCTCGGAAACGGGCAACAAAACCTGCGCCGCGCCCGCCCGGGGAGCCTCGTCCAGCAGCACCGCCAGCCCCTGTTCATCCAGCCCCGGCATGTCGCAGGCGACGATCAGGGCCCAGTCGGCACCAACTTTTGTGGAGCAATCCTGAAGCGCCGCCTCAATCCCCGCCAGCGGTCCGCAGCCGTGGCGCGCATCCTCAATCAGGGGAAGACCGAGCGAAGCATAACGCTCCTTGGGCCCCACCACAGTCGCCGCGCCGCACACCTCCGCCAGCAAATCGTAGGTTCGCCGCAGCATCGTCGCCCCGTCCAGCTCGAGCATCGCCTTGTCCCGGCCCATGCGCGAGCTTTGCCCGCCAGCCAGCACGTAGCCGTGAACGAAGCCGAGCCGGTTCCCGCTCATGCGGCTATAGTAGCATCCACCCCCGCGGACGCAACCCCCCGCAAAGGACCTGCTTGTGTTAGATAGATTTACGAGTATAATCGGAGAAAACGGTTTGACCAGATTAGCTATTGTCATGCTAGCGCTAGCAGTTAGCCACGGCGCACTATCCGGAGCCTCCCCCGCTCCCAGGCGATCTGTGTCTCCGGCGCCGGCGTCCATTCCCGCCGTTTCCACCACCGTCCGCGCCGCCCGCAACGGCCGCCTGGTGCGCACAGTCGTGGTTCCGGTGAACGTCATTAAGCCGCGTGTGGTCACCCCCGGCACCCCCGCTGACGACCCCAACGCCATCACCACGCTCGCCGCCCTGGATGCCGTGATCGAGGAAACCGCCTCCCGCGAAGGCGTCGATCCACTACTGGTCCACGCCGTCATCCACACCGAGAGCGCCTACAATCCCTACGCCATCTCCTACAAAGGCGCCGAGGGCCTCATGCAGCTCATCCCCGGCACCGCCCGCCTGATGGGCGTGCGGAACAGTTTCGATATCCGCCAGAACGTCGAAGGCGGCGTGAAGTATCTCAAACAGATGCTCGACCGCTTCGACGACCTGCGCTTCGCCATCGCCGCCTACAACGCCGGGCCCGAAGCCGTGGCCCGCTATAACGGCATTCCGCCGTACGCCGAAACTATCGGCTACGTGTATCGCGTCGGCAAACGATATGGAGAATTGAGGCGGCAGCACCCGCCCAAGCCCGCCACCGTAGCGGAAACCCAGACACAGCCCCAACCCGAATTTCGACCCGTCGAATCCTACCTCGACGACCAGGGACGGCTGAATTTGCGAACGAGGTGATTTGACGACGTGAAACGCGCGACGCTAGCGTTGTTCGCCGTGATGGCCGGTTCCGGCTTCACCGGCGGCCCTGCATCGGCCGCCCCGGGCAACACACTGCGCGAGATCCGCACCTGGTCGCTCGGCGATGTCACCCGCATTGCCGTCGAGGTCGATGGCGACCTGGAATTCCAGTACGACCGGTTGTCCGATCCGCCCCGGCTTTTCTTCGATCTGAAGGACACTACCGTCGGTAAGCTGCGCGGCAGCGCCTCTACCATCACGGTTGGCGATCCGCTCGTACGCCAGGTCCGCGTGGGCATCCTTCAAAAGAATGTCGCCCGCGTCGTCATCGACCTGTTCGAAATGGGCGACTTCAGCGTCTCGCAACTCACCAATCCCTCGCGGCTGGTGGTAGAAGTGCGCCGCGGCCCGGGCGCCACACCCTCCGCCCCCAACTCTTCACCGCTGGTTCCCGTTCCCACTCCCCAACTCGCTCCGCTGCCTACCGTCTCGGCCGAATCCACCAACACCAGAATCTCCCGCCGCGAACACGGCCGCCCGAAAACCACCGCCCGCCGCACCATCGAGTTGCCGCCGGCAGCGCGGGCAAGGCTCACTCCCGCGCCCTTCCCACCGGTATGGACCATTGCCCAGCAACCGCGCCTCACCCAGCGCCTGGCTTTGAGCCGCATCCACGAGCCGCCTACGTGGGAACTAAACATTCCGGATCGCCCGGTGAAGCGTTTGGCACGCAGCACAAAGGTGCCCGTCACCACCGTGGCGCCCCCACCGCCGGCGCCCACGCCTGCTCCATCGATCGCCGCCAAGGTCACCCCGGCGCCCGAACCCATCGAGGCCTTCCTCGATGCCAAGCCCGCCCAACAGACGCGCCTGGGCGACCGTTCGCTCACCCGCGCCCTGGGTTTGAAACTCCGCCGCGTTGTGCTCGACGCAGGCCACGGCGGCCACGACACCGGCACCGTCTCCAAAGGCGGCTTACGCGAAAAGGACCTCGTCCTCGACGTCACCCGCCGCCTGGGCGCGCTCATCGAAGAACGCCTCGGCAGCGAAGTCATCTACACCCGCGACGACGACACGTTCGTTCCCCTGGAAGATCGCACCGCTTTCGCCAACAGGCAGAAGGCCGACCTGTTCCTGTCAGTCCACGCCAACTCGTCGGGCGCGCGCAACGCCGCCGGAATGGAAACCTTCTACTTGAACTTCACCACGTCGAAAGCCGACCTCGATGTAGCCGCGCGCGAAAACGCCAGCTCCGAGAAATCGATTCACGATCTCTCCGACCTCGTCCGCAAAATCACGCTGCAAGACAAAGTCGAAGAATCGCGCGAGTTCGCCGGCCGCGTGCAGTCCGCCGGATTCGAACTCACCGCAAAAACCCACGGCAATGTCCGTAACCGCGGCGTCAAGAAGGCTCCGTTCGTCGTGTTGATCGGCGCGCGCATGCCCAGCATCCTGGTCGAAATCGGCTTCCTCACCAACTCCAAAGAGGAATCGCTGATGCGCAAAGCCGACCACCGCGACCGCATTGCCGAGGCACTCTACAAAGGCGTCGCGCGCTATGCCGACAGCCTCTCGCATTTCCGCGTAGCGCAAACCGGTGCCCCGCGCGGCGGCTCGGATTCGCAGTAATCGCGCGCCTCCAGACCCACTCACCGTCGTATCCTGAGTGATGGGAGGCCACGTCCTCCAACTCACCACACCAGTGCGTGCGGGAGCATCGTCCGGGACGGCCCGGCTCTTTGAAGGGAGGGCCGCCATGCCCTGGATCGCACTCTTCGTCGCGGGCTTGTTTGAAGTCGTGTGGGCCTACTACATGAAGCTCTCGGAAGGCTTCACGAAACCAGTCCCAACCACCATTACGATCATCGGCATGGTGGCCAGTTTCGAACTACTGTCGTATTCGATGAAATCCCTGCCGCTGGGGACCGCCTACACAATGTGGACGGGTATCGGCGCCATCGGGGCGTTTACCGTCGGAATCGTATTCCTGGGAGAGCCATTGAACACGCTACGCGTTGTGGCGGCGGTGCTGATCGTTTCGGGCCTGCTGCTGATGAAACTGTCGAGCGCGCACTAGTCGAGTGCGCGGTAAATGCCGCGCTACACATCCATCGGCAGCGGAACCACGCAGTTGCGCCCGGCATGTTTGGCTTTGTAGAGAGCGTCGTCGGCGCGATCAATCACCACTTCCGGCGGCATCGCCGGCTGGCCGTTGATGGCCGTCACGCCAAAGCTTGCGGTCAGGTCCACCGTCGCGGCTCCAATGTGCATCGGCGCGCCGCCAACGGCATGCCGCAATTTTTCGGCCTTCTGCGTCGCCACTTCCAGATCGCACCCCGGAAGGATGATCAGAAACTCTTCGCCGCCAAAACGCCCCACCGCGTCGTACGGTCGCACCGTGCTCAACATGCGGACCGCCGTCTCGCGCAAAACCGAATCGCCCACCAAATGGCCATGCGAGTCGTTTACACGCTTGAAATAGTCCAAATCGGCCAGAACGAGCCCCATCGGCGCGCCCTCACGTGTCGAGCGTGAAATCTCCCGCGCCAGCAATTCCATCGTCGCGCTGCGGTTCCAAAGGCTGGTCAGCGCGTCACGCGTGGCGCGTATCTTCAGCTCTTCCTTCACCCGCAGCAGCTCGGTTTCAATCTCAACAATGCGCCGCGCCGGGCCCAGCCGCAATGTCAGTTCGTTGAAGTCCGGCGGCTTCACAAGGTAGTCGTCCGCGCCCGACTGCATGCCGCTGACAAAGTCCTCGCGCTCGGACCGCGACGTCAACATGATGATATAGGTGTAATACTCGCGCTTGAGCTTGCGCACCATCATGCACACTTCGGGTCCGCTCAAACCGGGCATCATCCAGTCCAGAATGGCAATCCGGGGAGATTCTTCGGCCTGCAGAATTCGCCAGGCCTCTGTCCCCGAAGCCGCCGAGACCACTTCGTAACCCCACTTGCGCAGAGCAAACTCCAATGGCCTACGAGACACGATATTGTCATCGGCTACCAAGATGCGCAATGGTTTTACGCTGGTATCCGTGCCGAGCGGCTCTTGCGTCATCTGGATCGTATTGCTAATTCCTTCTCTCGCTCCAACTTAGATTATCGGCGGGATCTCACCCATTAATGAATCAATCTGATGGCAAATGCGTCCGCGACTCCCCGCCACCGCCCTTTCCCGCGATTATACCGAATCGGACTCCCCTCTCACCCTCGGGTATTCACCCGGTATCATCGGTCGATGGCCCTCCCGCTTGTCCGGCGCATAGCCTTCCTGCTCGCGCTCTCAACCGCCGCCTCCGCTCAACTTCCCCAAGCGTCGCCACAGCGAATCGTGCACCACTTCGCACTGGATAAAACCGCCGTTCCGCCCGCACTCCGCGCCCTGACGGGACTGGCGCGCGTCACAGCTTCCGACGGCGCCACCTGGGAACTCGCCCGCTTCGTCAGTCACGGCCACGAAACCGTCAAGGGCCTTTGGCGCACCGATCCCACAGCCGCCCACGCCTGGGACAAGCGGCAATACTTCGCCGGCAAGCGCTACCTCGCCTCCGACGACGTCCTCCACCTCCTTCCCGATCAAGCCCGCGGCGTGTGGGTCCGCACCGCCTCCGCCATCACCCACATCGAGCTCGTCCCCATGACCCTTGAGCAAAAGGCCGCTGTATTCGAAGAACGTATCCGGCTCCGCCACACCCTCCACGGCTTCGTCGCCGATTCTCACCTCGCCACTCCCGGCGACCTGTCCACGAACCAACTCGCCTCCACCGACAACGACGGCCTGTGGACCGCCATCTACGCCACCGCCGAATGTTTCCGCTTCGCCGTCACCCAATCTCCCGATGCCCTCGCCCGCGCGCGACTCACCACCGAAGCCGTCCTTTCGCTCGAAACCGTCACCGGCCGCCCCGGCTATCCCGCCCGCAGTTACATCGTGCCCGGCGAACCTCGCCCCAAAGACGGCACCTGGCATTGGACCCCCGACGGCTCCAAGCTCTGGAAAAGCGACACCAGCTCCGACGAACTCGTCGGCCACTATTACCTGTTCGCCATCGCCTACGACCTGCTCGACGACCCCGCCCTCAAGTCGAAAATCGCCGCCACCACACGCCGCATCACCGATCACATCCTCGACCACGGCCTCCAGCTCACCGACATCCACGGTCAGCCAACGTATTGGGGGCGCTGGACTAAGGAGTACTTCGCCTCACCGCGCGGCAAAGGCGACGCGCCGCTGAACGCCCTGGAGATCCTCTCCTTCCTCAAGGTCGCCCATCACATCACCGGCGACACGCGCTACGACACTGAATACCGCCGCCTGGCCGGTCCCGAAGGCTACGCCGCCCTCACCACGCAGCTCGACACCCTGCGCGAAGAGATCAACTACTCCGACGAAGAGCTCGCCATGCTCCCCTTCCACCTGCTTTTCCTTTATGAAAAGGACCCCGCCCTGCTCGCCACCTACCGCCGCGCCCTCGCCCAGTGGTGGCGCAATATCGAGCGCGAAGCGAATCCCCTGTGGACCCTCATCTACTCGGCCTCCGGTGCAAAACCTGATTTCTCCGGCGCCCTCCGCACCCTCCACCGCATCCCCATGGACCTCGTGACCTGGACCGTAGAAAACTCGCACCGCACCGACATCGAATGGGAACCCGAAGCCGACCGTCACGGCCGCCGCCAGTCCCGCACACTCCTGCCGCCCGACGAACGCCCCGTCATGAAGTGGAACGGAAACCCATTCCGTACCGATGGCGGCAACGGGGGACGATCTGAAGACGACGGCGCCTTCTTCCTGCTCCCCTATTGGCTCGCCCGCTACCAGAAAGTCGACCTGCGCTAACGCCCGCCTTCCGGTTTGATCTTTATTGATCTTTCTTCCCACTTTTTCTTCTCTTGCAACTCAGTGGCACGCTATCATGGCGTAAACATTCTGTAGTCTCTTGGAGGAGATTTGTCTTCAGCCGCACGCGCCGCCGTGCTCCTGGGAGTGGTGTGGGCATTGGTCTGCCCGTGCTCCGCCCAGTCATACGACTTCCATGAACTGGACCGAACGGTCGATGAGTTCGCCCGCACGCAGCCCAGCGGCGTCGCACTGGTCCTGATCAAAGACGGCCGCATCCTCTACGAACGGCGCACCGCCGGCCGCGCCGCGCACGATTCGATTCACGTTGCTTCGGCCATCAAGGTCGTCACCGCCACGGTTCTCAGCATGCTGCACGAGGAAGGCGTCCTCTCAATCGACGCTCCGCTCGGCGACTCTCTCCCAGCCTTCCGCGAGACGACTCCCCAACTCCGCATTTCGCACCTGTTGAGCCACACGTCCGGCCTGCCGCAGGAGGACGACTGCCTCTATCACGGCGAAGCCACCACCGACGTCTGTGTGGCCCAAATCGCCGCGCGCGGCAGCCGTTTCCGCCCCGGCCAGTTCTTCGAATACGGAAATTCGCCAATGCAGGTGGCCGCGCACGCCGCCGAAGCGGTAACCGGCAAATCGTGGGACCAGATCTTCGAGGAAATGCTCGGCCGCCCGCTCTCGCTCAACTGCACCACCGTCATCCACCGCGATCTGCCCGTCTCCACGCCTGCCGCGGCCAATGGCGCCTTCTCCTGCGTCGACGACTTCATCCGCATCCTCACCATGCTCTCCCAGCACGGAGCCATCGAAGGCCGCCGCGTCACGTCTTCGCGTTCCATTGCCCGCCTGTTTTCGCCTCGCACCATCGGCGCAAACATGATCTTCAGCCCGCTGCTCTCCTACGTCGAGCTCAACCCGCTGCTCAACCTGCCCAACTACGGCCTGGGCGCCTTCATCGACCGCATCTCCAGCGACGCCCGTCCCGTCGACATCGTCTCCCCCGGCTCGGAAGGCTTCATTCCGTGGCTCGACTCCGAACGCAACCTCGCTGGTCTGCTCTCCACCCAGGACTCGCTGAAATCGGCCTATCCCGTCTACGTCGAGATCAAGAAGCTGATTGCCCGCATCGTGCCACCCAACCCGCTCAGCTCATCGGGCATCCTCAACGCAGCTAGCTACGAGAACGGCAGTCTCGCCCCCGGCATGTTCGTCAGCTTGTACGGGAACGATCTGGCCGACACTACGATTACGCTCGCTCCCGAACAGGCGGTGACGTCGCTGGCGGGCACTTCGCTGCTCGTGAACGGCGAGCCCGCTCTGCTCTTCTACGCCTCGCCCGGCCAGTTGAACGCCATCATGCCGTTGTCCCTCCGCGGGCGCCAGACGGCCACCATTTCGCTCGAACGCAACGGCTTCCGTCAGCCCTCGTTCGAGCACCCCGTGCAGCCCGTATCCCCCGGCCTGTTCCCGTTCATCTACGACGCCAATTGGGAACCGGTAACGATCTTCAAACCGGCCCACGCCGGCGATACAATCGTGCTCTTCCTGAATGGCTCCGGCGTCGCCGGCGACCCCAAAAGCCCCGCCGCCGTGGTTCCCACCAACAGCGCCAGCAACACGAACACGCGCGTCCTGCTCGCAGGCAAGGAAGCCACCGTCCTCTACGAGGGCGCAGCGCAAGGCATGTTTCCCGGCACCGCCCAAATCAACATCAAGCTTGGCCAGGTTCCCCGAGGCATGCAGGCCGCCCCTCTCAGCGTTGTCATCGACGGCGTCGCCACCCAGGCCGGTTTCGGCATCCCTGTGGAGTGACATCGGTCACTGCGGCCTTTGGCCCGTTGCTTGCATTCTGGTGTTGCGATGACACCCGTCCTGGAACCACCACCCGCCGCCTCCCGGATCCTCCAGTCGCGTGATGGCCGTGCGCTGGCTTCCAGGCGGGTGTCGAATCCCGCCCGCGGCCTTCGCCGCTGGGTGCAGTGGGGGTTTCTCGCGCTCAACCTGTGGCTCGGCTGGTCGTTTTACGCATGGGTCCGCCAGTTTGAATCCGGCGTCCGCTTTGCCTCCTCCGAACGCCCGGCGGGCGTCGAAGGCTTCCTCCCCATCGCCGGCATGATGAATCTGAAACTCTGGCTCGCCACCGGCGTCTTCCCCGCTCTGCATCCCGCCGCGATGGTTCTGTTCGTCACCTTCGCCGCCATGTCCCTGCTCTTTCGCAAGGCCTTCTGCGGATGGCTCTGTCCGGTGGGCACACTCTCGGAGGCCCTCTGGCGATTCGGCGAAAAACGCCTGCGCCTCTCCGTCAAACCCCTCTCCGTCAAACCATGGAAGTGGATCGACGTCCCGTTGCGCTCGCTCAAATACATCCTGCTCGGGCTGTTCCTTTACGCCGTGGGTAGCATGGGAGCCGGCGCCCTGGCGGGCTTCCTCGCCTCGCCCTACGGCATCATCGCCGACGTGAAGATGCTCAACCTCTTTCGTAATCTCGGCCACACAGGCGCCATCGTACTCGCCGTTCTCGTCGCCGGTTCGCTCGCCGTGCGCAATTTCTGGTGCCGCTACTTGTGTCCCTATGGCGCGCTGATGGGACTCCTCGCGCTCGCCAGCCCCCTGCGGATTACACGCAATGCCGCCTCCTGCATCGATTGTGGCGCCTGCTCCCGCGCGTGCCCTTCGTACCTTCCCGTGGATAAGCTCATCCAGATCAAGTCCGCCGAATGCATCGGCTGCCAGGCCTGCGTCGACTCCTGCCCCGTCAGCGATACGCTCTGGATGCAGGCCCCCGCCCGCCGCCACGTCTCCAAACTGGCCATGGCCGCCCTCGCCCTCGGCCTGCTTGCGGTCACCGTCGGCGCGGCGAAAATCTCCGGCCACTGGCAAACGCCAGTCACGGACGATCTCTACTTTCGTCTCATCCCCAACGCCGGGCGGTTTGACCACCCACGGTAATCACCCTACGCCGACCCCGGCACCCGCCGCTCCCCAATCGCCTTATGCCGCTCATCGATGTAAGCATCCAACTCCGGATGCGTCAGCAAATAGAACGCACCCTCGCGCCACTGCCGCAACGCGCTGTCCACCACGGCCGCCGCATCGGGACTTTGATCGAGCAGCGCCTCGTAGTTCTGCAACTGCTTTGCACGAACCGGGTCGAGCACCTCGGGAAAGTTCTCCCGCATCGCCCGCAAAATGTTGGTCCGCACGAAGCCCGGGCACAGCACGCCTACTTCGATTGGCGCCTCGATCGCCCGCAACTCCTGCGCAAGAGATTCGGCAACGCTCACCACGGCGTGCTTGCTCGCCAGGTAGTCCGCGCCGAACGGCATCGAGATCAAACCGGCAGCCGATGCCGTAATGAGTATGTCGGATCGCACACCCTGCGCCAGCAGCCTCGGCACAAAGCTCCGAATCCCATGGATGATTCCCCACAAATTGGGCCCCATAACCCAGTTCCACTCGGCGGCCGTCTTCTCCCACGACGGCTTGTGCGGTCCCGCCACGCCGGCGTTTAGACAAATCAGATCGATTTGTCCGAATTCATGAAACCCGGCCTCCGCCAGCGCGTCCATTTCTTCAGACTTGCTCACATCCGCAACAAAATACCGCCACTTCCGCGCTCCGGCCACCTTGCGCAACGCCGCCTCATTCCGGTCGCTCGCCAGGATCTCGGCGCCCTCGCTGGCCAACCGTTCCGCCAGCGCAAGCCCCAGTCCGCTTGCTGCCCCGGTGATCAGTACTTTACTGTATGATTTCAATGCTGCCATATTTCAGTTGAAGAATATTAGAATAGATTAAGAACGCATAGTCGTTCGGTATCACCCTTTACCCTACGCGCTCGGCGCATTCATAAATCTGGGAGGTTGGAGTGCTTTTCTCCAAACCGGTTGAGTATTCTCTTAGGGCTTTATCCTATCTGGCCACTATGGAGAATGGAAGCGTGGCTATGGCCCGTGACGTCGCCGAGGCAACGGACATTCCCCCGTTCTTTCTCGCGAAGATTCTGCAGGATTTGGCTCGTCAGGGCCTGCTGGTTTCCCTCAAAGGACCCACCGGCGGCTTCCGCCTGAAAGACGCCCCCGAAAAGGTCACATTACTTCGCATCGTCGAAGCGGTCCAAAAAGCACCCGTCGCGGCCCGCTGCCCGGCCGGCCACTCCCCTTGCGGGCGCGGCGTGGCGTGCGGATTTTACGAATCCTGGCAGCCCGTGCAAGACCATGTCGTAGAATATTTGAAGGGAACCACTCTTGCCCAGGCCGCCCGCGTGTTGGATCGCAAGCGGCAAAACGCGGCCAAGGCACGGAAGCGCTCCGGCAAGAGTTGACGCGAGCTAGCGGCCCGGCAAGACCGCCGGCAGATCCCGCCCTCTCTCCCTGGAACTTGCGAGGTTTTCGTGAAATCGAGCTCAAATAAAGAGTATGAGATGCAAAACTCCGTTTTAGTGCCGATGGTGGTCGAACAAACCGCCCGCGGCGAACGGGCGTTCGACATCTACTCGCGGCTGTTGAAGGAAAACATCATCTTCATCGGCACGCCCATCGACGACCAGGTGGCCAACCTCGTCATCGCCCAGATGCTGTTTCTGGCCTCCGAGGATCCGGAAAAGGATATCTCGCTTTACATCAATTCGCCCGGCGGATCCATCACCTCGGGCCTGGCCATCCTCGACACCATGAACCTGGTGGAACCGGACATCGTGACCTATTGCGTCGGCCAGGCTGCCTCAATGGCCGCCGTGCTGCTCGCCTGCGGCACCAAGGGCAAGCGGTTCACCCTGCCCAACGCCCGCATCCTGATTCACCAGCCCCATGCCGGCGGCATCGGCGGCCAGGCGACCGACATCGACATCTATGCCCGCGAGATCTTGCGCATGCGCGAAATCCTGAACAAGATCCTGTCGGATGCCACCGGTCAGCCGCTCGACAAACTGCAACGCGACGTCGACCGGGACTACATCCTGGAAGCGCCGCAAGCCGTCGAATACGGCTTGGTCGACAAAATCATCAGCTCGCGCGCCAACACCAAACCGTAACTTACGCTGCACCCTGTTGCAGCTTCTGGAACCGCTCATAAGCCGCGTCCCACTCCGCACCGCCGGAGCCCGGACGCGGCTTAAACGTCTCCAGGGGAAAACTGCGTCTCACCACCCGCCGCAGCTCGCTCAAACTTCCGATCATACCCGCGCCCATTGCCTGCACCAGAACGTTTCCCGCCGCCGTCGCCTCCGTCGGACCGGCCACCACCACCCGCCCTGTGCAATCGGCCACCATCTGGTTGAGCAGCGAATTCTGCGAGCCGCCTCCCAGGATGTGGATCGTCTCAATCCGCCGCGCCGTCAGCTCCTCCAGGGTCTCCAGCACCTGCCGGTAGCGGAGCGCTAGGCTCTCCAGAATCACCCGCGTGAACGTGCCCACATCCTGCGGCACAGTCTCGCCATGCTCGCGCGCCCACGCCGCAATTCGCTCCGGCATATGGCCCGGTTCGAGAAACGCGTCCGGATCGATCACCGCCGAAAACGGCGCGGCCACCGCCGCCCCTTCCATCAGGTCGGCGTAACTATAGGTGCGCCCCACGTTCTCCCACGCCCGCTTGCACTCCTGGAGCGGCCACATCCCCATGATGTTTTTCAGCAGCCGCACCCTGCCCTCCACGCCAATCTCGTTCGTGAAGTTCAACTCCAGCGCGCGCTGGTTGATCACCGGCGCATCCAACTCCACGCCCATCAACGACCACGTGCCCGACGAGATGTAGCACCAGCCGCTCTCGGCGAACGGCCTCTCCGCGGGCACTGCCGCCACGGCCGACGCCGTATCATGCCCGCCCGTGGCAAATACCGGCGTGGCCGCCGCCAGGCCGCTCGCATCGGCCACCTCCCCACGCAGCGTCCCCAGCCGCGCCCCCGCCGGCACAATCTGCGGCAGAATCTCCGCGGGAATCCCCAGCGCGCTCAAAACGCCCGTCGCCCAGCCGCCCGTCGCCGGATTGTAGAACTGCGATGTCGACGCGATGGTCTGTTCAGCGCGAATCACCCCCGAGAGGAAGTACGCAAACAGGTCCGGCATGAACACCAGCGACCGCGCCGCCCGCAGCGCCGCCGAGCCCGCCAACTTCAAGGCATACACCTGGAACAGCGTGTTGATCTGCATGAACTGCAAACCGGTCTCGGCGTAGATGCGCTCCTTCGGCACAACATCGAAGGCGCGCTCCATCATGCCGTTGTTGCGCGCGTCGCGGTAGTGGCGCGGATTGTCCACCAACGCGCCATCGCCTCCCAGCAGCCCGAAATCGACTCCCCATGTATCGACGCCGATGCCGTCAACCGTGTAGCCCTTCTGACGCCCCGCCACCGCCAGTCCCTCTTGGATCTCATGCCACAACCGCAGCGTGTCCCAATACAGTCCCGTCGGCAGCCGCACCGGCGTGTTCGAGAAGCGATGCAGTTGCTCCAGCGTCACCCCCACGCCATCCACGGTTCCCGCCATCACGCGCCCGCTTTCGGCGCCAAGATCCACCGCCAGAAAACGCTTCATCAACGCACCTCGATCAGGATCTTCCCCACGCCGTCGCCATAGCCCGCCAACAGTTCAAACGCTTCGCCCGTGCGCTCCAGGCCGTAGCGGTGCGTGATCAGGCTCTCCGGTATGCGTCCGGCCTGAATCAATTCGATCGCCTGCGCCCCGCGATGATTCGACCGCTTGATCGTTTGGATCCGCAGCTCCTTCATCATCGCCGTGTGCAGGTCCACGGCAAACATCTTCTCGCTCGGAATGCCGATCAGCACAAACTGCCCGCCCGGCCGCGCACAAACAAAACCGGCGTCAATTGTTTCGGGCGATCCGGCCGCGTCCAGCACCACATCGGCGCCCCGCCCGTTGGTCCATTCGAGAATCGCTTCGCCCACGCCGCCCTTTCTCCCGGCGCCCCCCGGTCCGCCCGCCAGCAGCACCTCGTCTGCCCCATTCGCCTTCGCATGCCGCAGCCGGTGCGCGACCCGGTCCACGGCAATCACGCGCGACGCCCCGGCCATCCGCGCAAACAGAATGCTCAACTGCCCGATCGGCCCGCACCCCATCACCGCCACCGTTGCGCCCACCGGAATCTGGACCAGTTCCATCACGTGGCACAACACTGCCACCGGCTCAATCAGCACCGCCTGCGTCCAGTTCAAGCCGTCGGGCACGATATCGGCATTGCGCGCCGGCACCACCGCCATCTCGCGATAGAACCCCGGCGACTGATTGCCGCCCATGAACACGCCATGCACGCAGTTGTTCGGCCGCCCCGTCACGCAAAATTCGCAGTGGCCGCACGTGATCGAAGGCTCGATCGATACGCGCTGCCCCACGCGATGTGTCGTCACGCCCTTTCCCACGGCCACGACCTCGCCCACCGGCTCGTGCCCCAGCACCATTGGATATATGGCGCCCGTGTGCCCCACGCCGCCATCCCAATACCAGTGGAGGTCGCTGCCGCACACGCCCACCGCGTGCAGGTTCACCAGAATCTCGCCCGCTTCGGGCCCGGCCGGATCGGCCACCACGCGCGGCTCAAGGACGCGCTTCGCAACAAGAGGAACTTCCAGCATGATGAACGACTAGTGTATCGTCACG
>JBDTVQ010000079.1:0-20182 GCA_040007195.1 Acidobacteriota bacterium
AGCCCCAATTTGTACTCCGCGTTCGCCTGCTCGATGTTGGGCTTTACGGTCCACCACATAGCGGCCGGGAATAGCCATTCGCCGGAACGCAGCACCGTGGGCTTGTTCATCATGACGCCGTCGGCGAGGCGGCGCGGGGCCGTCCATTTCGGCTGGGCCGAGTCGGGGTTGCGCGTGTGCATTTCCCACACGCCGCTGCGGCCGTCGAACTTGCCCGCGCCCTGTGTCCAGGTGAGCCACAGGGCGCCCGTAGGGTCGAGCCACAGGCAAGGATCGAAGGCGCGCACGAAGCCTGGGGCGTCCACCACGAGCGCCGGTTCCGACCACGTTATCCCGCTATCGGCGCTGGTCACCAGCACCACATAGTTGTCCGGTCCTTCGCCTGGGCCGCCCGCGTACCACGTGGCCCACAAGCGGCCTTTCGGTGCCCGCGCGATGCCCGGGATACCTTGGAACTTGCGTGTGGCTGTGGCGTACTGGGGCGGTGGATTGAGGTGGACCTGCGCAGGCTGGAGTGCCGGGTCCGTCACGGCTGCGAGCAGCAGAAAGTGAAAAGGAGCGAAGAGCATCGACTAGATGCTATCGCGCCCGGCTGAGCTGGCAAAGTTTGCCGCTATTCCGTTTGCAGCTACTCCGTATCCCATTCCTTTTCGAGCATTCGGGTATATTCCCCGCTGGCGAAGAGTTCAAAGTCGAACTCCGACGGTTCCAGGCCCGGGAAAATTGTGGCCTGCTGGCGGCAGAAGTACATGTGGTCGGCGTAGCGGTAGTAGTGGCGAACGAATTCATCGCTGAGCTGGAAACGGTCCGGCACTTCGGAATAAACGCAATTCAGGCCGATGGCGCGCATAAAGATGGCTTTGTAGTCGGCAACGCCCCACGCCTTGAGCTTCGTCACAACCTTGGCCGGCGTGTGCTCTACCAAATAGACGGCGAAGCTTTGGAACTTCAGCTCCCTCGCGCGAAGATCGTCCTGCGTGTCGGCGTATTCCAGGCACTGCTCAATCCATCGGATCAGATCCCGGCCGACGTAGAAGAGCATGCGAAGTTCGCAGTAACGTCCATCGAGAAGTCGGCGTTCGAGTTCTGTGGTGGCCAAATCGCCGCTCGGAAGCAGGCCTTGCAACATCAATGAGGCGCGCGAGCTTTCCACAAGCCTGCTCGGGCCAGTGGCATCCGAGAAGGGGTGCAGGATGAGGGGTGGCAGTGTATACACGCGAGATGATTTCGCTTCGACGGCGTTTGCCATGGATTCTCCGATCAAAACTCTACCTCACTTTACCTCCAAAGCTCCCTGGGCGCGATAGGCCACGGGAATTCGGGAGGCACTATTTTTATGCCTTCGCGTCTGAGAAACGTCTGGCTCACTACTAAAATGTCGGGCCGGCACGAGTGGGTCAACGGTACCTCAGTACTCTTCACGTGGGTCTAGTGTGGAAACTTTAGTTCGGCACCGGCTCGCCAGCCGCCGGGTGGCCGGCGATACAGGCAAAATTGATTCTTTTCTGAGTGTTGGCGTGCCTGCCGTGTCGAGCCGTTGAGCCGCCACTATCCGTGTTACACCTAGGTCCCACCCGTTGTCCCGCTCTGGCCGGCCGTGACTGCCCACAGCTATACCGCCTTGCGCTCCACTGATGAAACTGGTATACCTTCCAGCGCTGTAGAGGGGTCTATCGAAGGAGCACAAGTCCATGAGAAGACTAGCGGCCGTCTCGCTATCCTGCCTGCTCATTTCTTTTTCCGCATTTGCCCAGGGCGAACGCGGCACCATCACCGGCACCGTAACCGACTCCACTGGCGGCATCGTCGCCGGCGCGGCTGTCGTGCTACGCAACACGGCGACAAATATCCGCACGAATGCCGAAGCGAATACGGCAGGCATCTTTGTCTTTCCTGCACTGAATCCCGGCACCTACGAGTTGAGCGTGGAGAAGCAGGGGTTCAAAAAGAAAACCATTTCGAATATCCCTCTCGCCACCGGCACAACGGTCACCATCGACACTCAGCTCGATGTCGGCGCCGTCACGGAGTCGGTTCAAGTAGAAGCCTCCGCGGTTCAACTGGAAGTGCAGACCTCGGGCTTGAGCAAAGTTGTCGAAGCGCGGAAGGTAGTCGAGCTGCCCATGCTCGGGCGCAATGCGTTGAACCTAGCTTCCCTCGCTCCCGGTGTAATTCCCACATCGGCGCAGGGCGGCAATGGATCGGGCGCCATCGGCTCGGCGACGAACTCGCGAATCTCGGGCGGACTTGCCATGCAGAACGCC
This sequence comes from Acidobacteriota bacterium, assembly GCA_040007195.1. GTDB lineage: Bacteria > Acidobacteriota > Terriglobia > Bryobacterales > Bryobacteraceae > JAFLBB01. Next base: position 2,265 of record JBDTVQ010000079.1, read on the forward strand.
GTGCTGATGGACGGCGGCGAGTCTCGTGGGTTCACCAGCAGCGGCCAGGCCTACTCGGTGCCGATCGAAGCTGTCGAAGAGTTCAAGGTGGAAACCGCCACCTACTCGGCCGAATATGGCCGCTCCGGAGGCGGCGTCGTAAACGTCGCCACGAAATCGGGCACCAACAGCCTGCACGGCGTTGTCTACGAGTTCCTCCGCAACGATCACCTGAACGCCAACTCCTGGTCCAACAATCGAAATAAGGTGCCCAAATCACTTTTCCAGAACAACAACTACGGCGTGGCTGTGGGCGGCCCCATCATTCACGACAAAACCTTCTTCTTCGGCAACTACGAAGCCATCCACGCCGGCACGCCCGACCAGTTTCTCTCCACCGTCCCCACCGCTGAACAAAAGGCCGGCGACTTCTCCAAGACGCTGGGCCCCAACGGCAACCTGGTCAACGTTTACGACTACCTCACCAGCCGCGCCGACCCAAACAATCCCGGCAAGTACATTCGTGACGCCTTCCCGAACAATCGCATCCCCGACGCACGCATTCACCCAATCTCGAAAAATGTAGTCAACTACTGGCCGGGGGCCAACCGCCCTGGGGAAGGACCCGTCGGTGTGCGGAACTACTTTCTGGCCGGAAAGAACGTGCAGAAAGTGGACATCTGGACTGTCCGCATCGACCACTACTTCAACGCCAAACATCGCATGTTCGGCCGAACCGGCGGCTCGCAGAACGACTCGCAATCGACGCTCGCCGAAGCGGCATTTCCCGCACGCACCATCAACTCCAATCCGACGCGCGTCGGCATCATTGGCGTCACCTCCACCTGGGCCCAGAACCTGTTGGGCGAGGGCCGTTTCTCCTACACCCGCCTACAAGTGAACAACTATCCCGTTAGCGAAGGCTTCGACATGGCCACGCTTGGCTTCTCGAAAGAAGTGCAGGAGAACGTGCTATACAAGCAGTTCCCGCAAATCACCGTGCAGCAGTACAACTCCGGCTCCGGCCTGGTCGTTTCCACCTTTGGCGCTGACGAAGTAGGACAACTGGGCGGCGCCACCAAAACGCTGACCCCTCAGGACACCTGGCAAGGGCAGTATCACTTCACCTGGATCAAGGGGAAGCACAAAATCAAGTTCGGCGCCGACATCCAACTGCTCCGCATGAACGCCTACAACTCGCAGTTCTCCGCTGGACAGTATTTCTTTGACCGCACCTACGCCCAAGGCCCGGACCCATCCGTCTCCTCGGCCAACAGCGGTCACGGCTTTGCCAGCATGCTGTTGGGCGTGCCGCAGGCAGGGACGCTTACCTTCACGCCGCGTATGTTCCTCTACCAGCGATATAAAGCCGGATACATCCAGGACGACTGGCGCATCACTTCGCGCCTCACCCTCAATCTCGGGTTCCGATATGAGTACACGTCTCCCTACGGCGAAAAGTGGGGCAACATCGGCTACATCGATCCCTTCGAAACCGAACCGATCACGGGTGGCAAGGGCGTCTTCAAGTGGGTCCCGCCCGGCGGCTATCACACCAATCCGAACTACAAGACCTTCGGCCCGCGTGTGGGCCTCGCCTACCGCCTCGATTCGAAGACGGTCATCCGTACCGCGGGCGCCATCTTCAACGCCGCAAACAACGGCCTCAACAACGCCGCGACCGACTTCGGCTCGGGCACCTTCGTCACCAACTTCATCACGCTAGGCGCGCCAAACCCCGTTCCATTTACGCCGCCGGTCGGCGGTTCCTGGTCCAACCCGTTCGCCGGCGGTTTCACCTACCCGCAAAAAGGACAGACCACCTTCGCCGGACAAAACATTCGTGTCGACGTGAAAGACCATCCGTTGGCCTACATCTCCAACTGGACCTTTGGGATCCAGCGCGAACTCGGCAGCAGCATGATCGCTGAAGTCGCCTATGTCGGCTCAAAGATCACACACCTGTTCTGGAACCGCCAGGACAACGAAAACGATCCGCTCCTGCTGTCGCAATGGGGCAGCAAGCTGCTCGACGCCGTGCCGAATCCCTACTTCGGCAAGGTGACGGTAGGGGCGCTCAGCTTCCCGACCGTGCAGCGCAAGCAACTATTGCGCCCGTTCCCGCAGTATCAGGACGTGCTGCACATTCGCGCAAACTACGGGGATTCGAGCTATCAATCCATGACGGCGCGGTTTGAGAAGCGCTACTCGCAAGGATTCACCGTCTCGGTGGCCTACACGCTATCGAAGACCATCTCCGACATCGGCGGCGACTCCAACACCTGGGTCGTCGGCCCGTCCAATGCACTCTACGACCCCAGCTACAACCGCGGCCTCGAAGCGAACGACCTTCCGCATCGCGTCGTCATCAGCCACCTCTACGAATTGCCCTTCGGTAAGGGTAAGCGCTGGGCCAACTCCGGTGTGCTCAGCCACATCGCTGGCGGCTGGCAATGGAATGGTATCGCCGTCTTCCAGTCCGGCCGTCCTCTTCTGATCACCGCTCCCGACGACACCAACCTGTTCAACTTCCAATACACCAACGGCCGAGCCGACCGCCTCAAGAGCGGCGTCCTCGATAGCGGCCAGACACTCGATCACTGGTTCGATACGACCGCGTTCAAGCGCGCCGCGCCGTACACCATTCCGACCGATTCGCTCACGCAGCCCAACCTGCGCGGACCCGGCCGCAAGAGCGTCGACATGTCTCTCTTCAAGAACACCCGCATCAAGGAACGCTACACCGTGCAGTTCCGCGCCGAAGCGTTCAATCTCTCGAACAGCCCGTTCTTCGAAGCACGCAACCAGACCACGGACGTCACCAACCAGGACTTCGGCCGCATTATTTCAGGCTCGCAGCCCCGAAACATTCAATTCGGAATCCGAGTCCTCTTTTAGGAGAAAGCCACGATGGAACGACGCCATTTTCTACGCGCCGGTAGCGCCGCCGCCGCGGCCGGCCTGCTCAAAGTCGGCTACTCACAAACGAAGACTCCGGGAATCATGGTCGGCATGTCGTTTACCGACCATCCGAAAGAGGAGGATTTCAACCTCCTCTCGCACAATGGCATCGAAGCCGTTTCCATCTGGACCGGCATCGCCAACAACAACGCCGAGTGGATGACCTCCATGCGCAAAAGGCTGGAAGCGCACGGCGTCAAGCTCTACAACATCGGCATCATCGACCTTCACTGCGACCCTACGCTCGTCTTAGGCACCAGCGGCGTCGAAACGAAGATCGCCCAGTACAAGGAGTACCTCGGCAACCTTGGCCGGGCAGGTATCCCCTACACCACCTACGCCCACATGGCGAACATCAAGAACCAACCCATTCCTGGCTTCTACGCCACGGCCATGGGCACGACGCGCGAATCCCCCACGCGCGAATTCGACGTTGAGCTGGCCAAAAAACTTCCCAAATCGTTCGACCAGGAGTACCCTGCCGAGCACATTTGGAAGACTTTTACGGCGTTCATTCGAGCCGTCATCCCGGTCGCGGAAAAAAACAAGGTAAACATCGGCCTGCATCCCGACGACCCGCCGTACTCACCCCTCGGCGGCGTCGCCCGGCTTTTCACCAACTACGGCGCCTACGAGAAGGCCTTCGAGATCGCCAACAGTCCCAACTTCGGCGCTTGCCTGTGCGTGGGCACGTGGGGAGAAGGCGGGAAGGGCATGGGCAAAGACCCCGTCGAAGCCGCCCTCTCTTTCGGCGCCCGCAAGAAGCTCTTCAAGATCCATTTCCGCAACGTCAGCTCGCCTCTGCCCAAATTCCGCGAGACGTTCGTCGACAACGGCTACATGGATATGTACAAGGTGATGAAAGCCCTGCAGAAAGTGGACTTCCGCGGCATCACGATTCCGGACCACGTTCCTGGCGGCGGTGCCATGTATCCGCAGGCCAATTACGCCTACACCTTGGGCTACATGAAAGCCCTGCGCGACCGTGTAGTATCGGAAGGTTAGCAAGCTCAGGCGAGATTTGGTTCAAGCAAATCGATTCCGGGCCGATAAGCAATCTTGCAGAGTACCGAGTGATGCAAGTCGGCCTTTTCACCGCCCAGTCCACTTACATCACTCCCTCTGCGCAGAACGCAACAGCTTCCGGCCAGGCTGAGGGAAACGTTTCTAACGCGCCTGAAAACTCTAATGCGCCAGCGCCGGACGATACCTCTCCCACCGAGCCCGTGAAATCGGCAGGCAAGCGCGCATCGGCGGGCCAGCAGTTAAGCTCATCTGAACTTGAACTGGTGCGCCACCTTGCTGCGCGCGACCGCGAGGTCCGCGCTCACGAACAGGCACACCTCGCCGCGGCAGGAGGCTACGCAACCAGCGGCCCGAGCTTCTCCTATCAGACCGGTCCGGACGGCGTGCGCTATGCGGTGGGCGGCGAGGTCGGCATCGATACGTCGCCCGTGAGCGGAAATCCACGTGCCACCCTCGCCAAGGCACAAGCGATCATCGCCGCCGCCAATGCCCCCGCCGAACCCTCGAGTCAAGACCGGGCCGTCGCGGCCGCAGCCGCACAGATGGCCGCGCGAGCCCAAGCCGAAATTTCCCAGACAGTCGCCGTAGCGGCCTATGCCGGAAAAGTCAGCACCAAGTCGTCCACGTTCGCCTTAGCCTTTTGAAGTGGCCCCTCCCATTTCCTATCCGCGTAAATCCGCGTCCATCCGCGGCCCATTCCTCCGGTGACGGGCCCACCGCTACCACAACACCCACCCCCTCAATCACCTACCCAGCCCCAACCGTCACTCCCGCACGCCCCTATGCAACCCTGGTCCCGATGAAGGCCCAACGAATTCCGATCTCCAAACCCGTCGCGGTCCCCAACCTCACCGCCCGCGACGTAGCCTGTAAGGCCGAAGACCCCACCCACTATCAGGACCTCCTCAACGGCTTCCTCCACGACTTCCTCCCATCCTGGGCCCCCCACAACCCCTTCGAAGCCTCCCTAGTCCACCGCCTGGCCCAAATCCAGTTCCGACTCAACCGCTACGCCAGAGTCGAAACCGGCCTCGTCACTCAGGAACCGGCCCATCCCGGCGGCCACCCCTCCCCCAACGCCGCCCTAGCCATCGCATTCAACTCCCAAGCTTCCACCTTCAACACAATTTCACGAATCGAAGCCAACCTCTGGCGCGACTTCGACCGCACCCAAAAGCAACTCCTCGCCGTCCGCCGCGAAGCCCTCGCCGCACGTCACTCTGCCCTCAGCGCTTCTGACGAAACGAAGCCAATATCTTGTTGAAAACAAAAGGCACGGTCCATCTCTCGAACCCACAATGCACCGCCGGGTTTCCGACATTCGCGTTTCCGCGAGCACAAGAATCTCAGCTATTCCCCCTATACCGCAATTGAATTCCGTGTCACAATCCACGTTGCGCTCTGGACCCAATCTGGAGCATTCAAATCAACGGAGGTTTGTAGGGCTATGTCAAAAAAACTGACGGCGGAATTCCTGGGCACATTCTGGCTGGTTTTTGGGGGGTGCGGCAGCGCGGTGCTCGCCGCTGCATTTCCCAATGTGGGAATCGGTCTGCTCGGAGTCGCCTTTGCATTCGGACTCACGGTTCTCACCATGGCCTTTGCCATCGGCCATATTTCGGGATGCCACCTCAATCCGGCAGTGTCGCTCGGACTCGCTATCGCCAAGCGATTCTCCTTCTCTGAATTGCTCCCCTATTGGGCCGCCCAAGTCGCCGGAGGAGCGGCCGGTGCGGGCGTCCTGCTCGTCATCGCCTCAGGTAAGGCCGATTTTAGCCTCGCCGGCGGTTTTGCGTCCAACGGCTATGCCGACCACTCACCCGGCGGTTACACCATGCTCGCTTGCCTGGTCGCCGAGATTGTCCTCACCGCTTTCTTCTTGTTCGTTATCTGCGGGGCCACCGACAAGCGCGCGCCTGCCGGCTTCGCCCCCATCGCCATCGGGCTCTGTCTCACATTGATCCACCTCATCGGAATCCCCGTTACCAACCTCAGCGTCAATCCCGCACGTAGCACCGGTCCCGCCCTCTTCGTCGGTGGCTGGGCGCTCGAACAACTCTGGCTCTTCTGGGTGGCCCCCTTGATCGGCGGAGCCCTTGGCGCCGTTGCCTACAGCATGGTCGGTTCCGAATCGGAAAGCAGTTCCGTCCGAGCCCGTTCCGCCGGAGCTTAACGGGCCGGCACAGCGCATCAACCGGCCGGCCTCTTCCAGATGCGGGACAATGCCCCGCTTCAAAGCAGGCCGGCAACTTCCCAAAAAAGGCGGACAGAGGCGATAATAGCCTTTCATGTCCATCTCTATCGGCATCATCGGCGGCAGCGGGCTCTACTCAATGCCCGGGTTCACCAAGCAGGAAGAGGTTCGCCTCAAGACGCCTTTCGGCGACCCTTCGGACGCCTACGTTCTGGGCGAACTCTCGGGCAAACAGGTCGCCTTCCTCGCCCGCCATGGGCGCGGCCACCGCATCTCACCCACGGAACTGAACTTCCGCGCCAACATCTACGGCCTCAAGTCACTCGGCGTTGAGACCATCCTCTCGCTTAGTGCGGTCGGCTCCCTCAAAGAGGAGCACAAGCCCCTCGACTTCCTGATCGTCGACCAATTCGTTGATCGCACCCGCGGCCGTATCAGCACCTTCTTTGGTGAAGGTTTGGTGGCACACGTCGGCTTCGGCGATCCTATCTGCTCGAGTCTGGCCGGTACGTTGCACCAGGCCGCCGCCAATGTGGGCATCCACGCCGAGCTCGGCGGCACCTACCTCTGCATGGAGGGGCCCGCCTTTTCCACCAAGGCTGAGTCGAACCTCTACCGCAGCTGGGGCATGGACGTCATTGGAATGACCAACCTCCAGGAGGCCAAACTGGCCCGCGAAGCCGAGATGTGCTACTCCACGGTGGCCACGGTGACGGACTATGACTGCTGGCATCCCGACCACGACCACGTTACGGTACAGCAGATCATCGCCACACTGGTACAAAACGCCGAAAACGCGGCGAAAGTCGTGGCCGAAGCTGTTCGCATAATGCCTTCACAAAGGACCTGTAAATGTGGGCAGGCATTGGCACATGCGATCATCACTGATAAGAGCACTGTCCCCCCAGCGACGCTTGAAAAACTACGGTTAATCGTCGGCAAGTATTTCGAATAACGACATCTCCCGGGGGGGGAGTGAGTCCCTCACTCTCCCTAAGGTTTTTAGCCCAGTTCGTTTCCCCCCTCAAATGGGCGGATAGTCACATTCGCCCATCCAGGTAGCTTCTTTAATCTTTAGAAAACATGGACTTGTCCGAGATCGGGCCAGAGGCCTCTCCGCTCGGGCAGGCACTTGGACCATGTTTTTTTGGAGGGAGACCCTATGACCAAGAACGCGCTCCTGCGCGGGTGCGCTGCCCTATCTATTTGGGCGGGCTCAGCACTCGTCATGCAGGCGGCCCCTATCATCTTTACCCTTGAATCCAGCAGCCAGATCACCAGCAGCACGACTGGGGTTGGAAACTACATTCAATACACGGATGCCAGCGGATTTGTGGTGACAGCCACCGCCTGGTATGCTCCAGACGCGGCCGGGGCACTCACGGCCGCAAAGCTCAGCCGCTATTCCGGCGGACTCGGTGTTTGTAGCGAAACCGACCGTTGCAGTTCGCCGAACCATGCCGTCGACAACAACGGTGGCAAGGATTTTGTCCTGTTCACCTTCAGCGGCTACGCCGATCCGTACAAAATGACGATCGGTTGGAGCCAAACAGACGCCGACGTCCAATATTGGGTAGGCAGCCTATCGAATCCGTCCCTGCAGGGACTGCTGATTGGCAACCTCGCCAGCCAGGGCTTCACCAACTTCGACGTGAACGAAGGCAGCGGCAATCGCACGTTCGATCTGTTGGGAGGGGCCGGCTTTTCGCTGCTGGTTTCTGGACAATTGGATGAGTCCAACGACTACTTCAAGATCCAGAAGTTGAAGTTGATTCCCACCGATCCGCCCCAGGAAGCTCCCGAACCGGCCACCATCGGTCTCGTTGGAGCATCGATGCTCGGTTTGGTTTGGGCACGCCGCAAACGGCGCTAACCCGCAAACCGGTCGGTTCTGCTGCTTCTTCTGCAAACCAGAAAAGGGCCGCCCTTCGTGGGCGGCCCTTCTTTTGACGGCCATTCTTCAATTACCGCGATGCCGTATAGGCCCGGCGCTGCTATTCCAACATCGAACGCAACATCCAGGCCATCTTCTCGTGCTCTTCCATCAGGCCCGTTAAGAAGTCGGCAGTGCCCGCATCGCCGAACTTGCTCTGCGCCGCCTCCAGCCCCTCCCGTAAACTTACGATCACAGCCTCGTGGTCGCTCAACAGCGCGCCTACCATCTCCTGCGATTTCATGCTTCCACCCGGCGCTTCCTTCAATGTTGTCAACGCCAGCATCTCGGCGAGCGAGCCAGGCGCGATGCCTCCCAGCGAACGAATGCGCTCGGCTACTTCGTCGATCGTTTCGTCAATCTCTTCATACTGGGACTCGAAGAACTTGTGCAGATCGTGAAACAACGGCCCCGTTACGTTCCAGTGAAAATTGCGGGTCTTCGTGTAAAGAATATATTCGTTGGCAACCAATGTTTTCAGCAGCGCGATGACGCCCTGGCGCTGGTCTTTGGTGAGTCCGGTTTGAAGTTCCATGCTACCTATACGATGCCGCAAAGACCGGGAAAGTGACAGCGCTTCACTTTGAGGGCTCAGGCACTTCAACCGTCCGGACTAGGGGGAATCTCGATGGCGTTCGCATCTCGCGAGTCGGATGATGAGGCATGGACCCGGTGGATGGCAAGATGAGTGCGGTCTGTCAGAAATGCCGGATGCTGCTCGACACTGAGTTTGAGTACGTGGATGGCGGGCCTGCCTGCGAGAATTGCGCGCCCGGCTTGAAGGCTGAGGTTCGCAAGCGCCAGGCCGAGGGTCTGAAACTCCCGGGCGGATGGTGGACAAGGGCAATTCTGTTTGGCGCCGGAGCCGCGATCACCGGCTCGATCATCTACGCGATGATCATTCTGGCAACCGGTTTTGAAGCCACATTTCTCGTCCTCGCCATCGGCGCGGCCGTGGGGATTGCGGCCCGCGCCGGGGCTGGAAATAAAGGCGGCGTGCCTCTGCAGTTGATCGCCGTGGGCTTGGTGTACCTGTCCCTGTTTATTGCTTACGCAGTGGTGGCTGCATTTGCGTTGGGTGCCGGAGATCTCGGTGGGCTCACGGCCCAAATGCAGGAATTCCGCAGCGAGTTTGGCGACGGGCCGGGCGCTCTTGCTTTCGCCGTCAGCCGCCCATTTTTGTCCGGTCCGGTGGGCTTGATCTCGCTCGTGCTCGGGTTCTTCGCGGCCTGGCGTTTCTGCTCGGAAGGCGAAGCCGGCAGGGCAGGCCAGGGGATCTGGCAGAAGCTGGCGGACAGCTCAAAAGACTAGCTGGTGATGGCACTCACGTCGGCCAGATACATCTGACGTCCGTTGCCGCCGTGTGGTGAATCGAAGATGACCTTTCCGCCATCGGGCGAAATGCGCGGGGTCGTGTCGCAACGCCAAAAGCCGTTGTATTCCGGCGCCGAATAGAATCGCCCGATCTCGTGCACGCGGCGTTTCTCCCCATCGAAGATATAGACCATCTGCTTGCGTTCGCCGTCGGGACCGGTGTCGCACACGATCCAGCGGCCTTCCTTGAAGAACGTTATGTGGCCGTTACGCGGCATCTCGCGGCGCGCGAAAGGCGTTACTTCGCCCGTCGGTTCATCGATCAGGTACCAGCCTTCGCCGGCTTCTGGGCGATTGGCCCACACGATGAGCGTGCGGTCGTCACGCCAATGGAAGTGCGAGGTCTTGCCGTAAGGGTCGAGCACGCGCAGGCCTGTGCCGTCAGGGTTCGCGCTGAACATGCGGGTGGCGAAGGCCTTGCCCTCGGCCGGTCCGCGCCAGCGGTGGAGGAACACGAAGCGGCGGCCCTTCGGTGAAAGCAAGAGATGGTTGTACCAGTGCTTTGCCTTTTCCCATGTACCGCCCTGAGTAAGCGGATGTTCCAGCGCGGCGGCATAGGGGATAATCAACGTCGGACGCGAGCCATCGAGTGCCATGCGCCAGATTCCCGTGTCGTTGGGGGCCGCAACATCACGGCGAGGGTCGGGCACGCCGGCATAGCCAGTCTCGGGCCGGACGTCGAAGAGACGGCGGAAGTCGGGGACCAGCCCATATCGCGCATCGGGCGACACGCAGTAAATCGGACCAGGCAGGGTTCTGCTTTTTCCGCGCTTTACGTTAGTGATATGCGAGACGATCTGTCCCTCGACACGATCGTTCCAGATGATCTCCGTGCTCGACCCGGGCAGCCACTGCAACATGCAGGTCTGGTGCCAGCTCCAGGCATGCGTGGTGCCGAGCGTCTGCCACTTGTCTCCCTGTTCCGTATCGACGATACCGATGTCGAGCGTGTCCGTGGCGGTCGGCAGCCGGTGCTCGAATGACCCGCGGCAGCCGAGCGCGAACCTGCTCGTGGGATCGAACTGGAGTTTGTCGTAATAGCCAAACCAATGGAAGCCCGGGCCTTTTGTTATGGCTCGTACGGGAATGGATTGAGGGTGTAAGGGAGCCGCGGAAAGGGCGGCCAGCATCGCGCGCCTCGACCATTGCGATGAGTGATTTAACATGCTTATCGCCCAATCATATAAAATTAGAGATTCGAATGGAGCTCCACCCTCTCAAAGTTTTTCTGGCTGTGGCGACCGAGAAAAGCTTCTCGCGCGCCGCCGACCGGATGTCCCGGACTCAGCCTGCGATTTCGCTCGCCGTGCAACGCCTGGAGGCCGAACTCGACGAGAAGCTAATTGATCGTTCCGCCAAAGATCTGTTACTCACCGACGCTGGCCGCATTGTGCTCGAATACGCGCGGCGCTTTGAAAACCTAGAGCGCGAGATGTCGACGGCGCTTTCGGAACTGCGCGATAACTCAGCAGGCCGCCTGACCATTGGCGCGAACGAATCGACTTCGCTCTACCTGATGCTGCACATCGAACGCTACCGGCACCTGTATCCGCGAGTGAAGGTCGAGGTGCGCCGTAGTCTTTCGAGCCGCATCCCGGGGCAGTTGGTGGATGGCGATCTGGAGTTGGGCGTCATCAGTTTCGATCCGGCCGATTCGCGCCTGGAGTCGCACGTCATCTACACGGACCACCTGGCGTTTGTCGTGAGCCCGCAGCACCGCTTCGCGGAAAGTGAGCAGATCAACATCACCGAGCTGGGCATGGAGACGTTCATAGCGCACAACGTGGCGTCGCCCTATCGTGACATCGTGCTGAAGGAGTTCCAGCGGCATCGCGTGCCTCTGAATATGGACGTCGAGATGCCAACGGTGGAAACAATTCGCCGCATGGTGCAGCGCGGTGAGGGCGTCGCGTTCCTGCCGCGCATGTGCGTGGAGCAGGAGATCGAGTCGGGCATTCTGCGCGAGGTGATGGTCCCGGAATTGCACCATGTGGAGCGAAAGATCCGCCTGGTGTTTCCAGCCAAGCGTGGTTTGAGCCACGCCGCACGCGCGTTTCTCGAATTGGTTCGCGGCAAGATTGGCGAAGTCGAAGCGGCTAATCCGGCACTGTAATACGCGGCGTGCGGTCGGCCAGTGCGGCGAGTTTGTCGTCGCGGACGAAGATCTTCACCGGAGGGTTCAGCGCGAGGCTGGGACGGTAAAACAGCAGCGGCGCGGTCTGAATTCCCAGAATCTGCCGGTAGCCTGCGCTTCCCGAACGCATCGCCTGATACGTCTCTTCCGGCAAGTTATATTCGTGCACCCGCTCGTAGTTCTGATACGGAATGACGATCAGGAATTCAGGTGCGTTCGCCGCTGGAAGCGCTGACGGCCCAGGTTCGAGCCCGATGGCGGGATCGGTGAACGGTAGCTTGTTCGGCTCGGTGCCGTAGTAACCGATGCGCTCGCCGCCATGTGCGTTGCGAGCCAACCACGCGCCCGCTTCGTAACGAGAGTCGTGCCACATGAGCCAAGTGATGTCCACGGCGCGGGCAAGCTGGTGGGCGGACGCAAGCATGACCAGAAGCAGGCCCGCGGCCCTGCGCCATTCGTAGGCGCGCTGCAGCGCGAACGCCGCGAAGAAGAGCAGTAAGTAACTAGTTACGATCGGAAAGCGGTAGAGCACAAAGCGCGCCGGCAAGATAGTCAGCAAGACCACTCCCAACGCCGGGATGATCCATAGCAGCAGCTTCGGGCGGCTGCGCCAACAAAGGGCGATGCCGGCGGCAACGAGCAGAGCGACCAACACGCCGAGTTGCTCCAGGACAAAACCCGCCGCCGTCGTGAAGACTTGCCAGTAAGGCTGTGTACTGCCGTAGTGAAAGCCATAATGGCGGGTCGAGCCGAATCGGATGAATTGAATGTGCTGCCAGTAGCGGCCGGGGCTGAAGACAAGCCCGCTGGCGACCAGATACAACGCACCCGACAACAGCCCCGTGCGCAGCAGCAGCGTCCGATTCCGCTTCCACTCCAGCACGACGACGATGATTCCGGCTGGAACGATTGCGCCGAACGCGGTATCTTTCGTGGCGATGGCGAGTGCCGCGCTGATGGCCAGCCATCGCGCATTGGTTCGGTTGAGTCCGTCGCGGAGGATCAGCGCAAACTGCCACAGGGCCACGGCGGTGAAGAACAGCGCCGGGCCATCGACGTTGGTCGTTCGCCCGTAATAGAACATCGGCGGGAACAAGAGCGTGAGCAGGCCGGCAATCCAGCCCGCGCCCGGGCCCCACAGTACCGCCGCCGTCTCCCAGGCGACCAGGCACGTCGCGGCAGCGAGCAGCACGGTTGTCGCGCGAGCCAGATACGCCGTGGGCCGCGCAACGGCAAGCGTCCGAGCCTTGGTCGCGTCGAGTCCGGCCGAAGCCACATAGTAAGGCAGCGTGGGGATGCCCTGAATCACATAGGCGAAGAAAGGATATTTCGGATTGTACACGCCTGAATGAAAGTACAGAGTGTTGGCGATCTCTTCGAGCAACCCTGCCGGCGCCAGTTCATCGGTAGCCCACGAATCGGGCCGTTCGCGCGGCTCGGTTTCAGGAATGCCCCAGCCAATGCCCATTCCATACAAGACGATCGCCGCGACGAACAGTGCGAGGCGCGGCCTCACTTGGCCAGGCCTTCCAATTGCTCGCGCGTGTCGGAGAAGTCTTTCGGCGAGATTGCCAGGCCGCTTCGCGCCGCCTCGCGAGATTCTTCTTTGCGTCCATTGGCGGCGAGCGCCTGGGCCAGAAGCAGCCACACGTCGGGGATTGTGCCTTTTGTAGCTGCAACGCTTTTGCGGGCGTACTCAAGCGCGCCCGGGGCATCGCGCAGAGGCCCCGCCGGGAACCAAATCAAAAGCCGCGCCGCGCGGTCATAGTCCTGTATCTGCGCCTTGGGAGAGTTCGCCAGGTTGCGCACAGTTTGTAGCCCCTTTGCCGCTTCGGCATTGGATTTAATAAGCGCGCCTGTCCGCACGAGCAGTTCGGCACGCGCGCCCACCATGCTTACCGGCGCTTGGGGGCTGTTGAGGAATGGTTCGATGAGCTGTTCCACACGGCGGTAGTCGGCGAGGGCCCCCTGGATATCGCCGAGTTGTTCTCGAGTGTTTCCCGCCATGTTGATTTGCACGGCCAGGTCCATCTGCGCTTGGGCGTTCTTAGTATCCAGCCGCGCCAGGGCCTCGTAGTAGTCCCGCGCGGTTTCGAGATCTTTCAAGGCCAACTCGTATTGCTTTGCCTCGATGTGCGCCCGGCCGCGGTGAGCGGTGATGTAGGCGCGAAGCCGTTTTGAGCGGAGGCTCGCCCGTTCGTCCGGCGGGAGTGCGTCGAGAGCATGCAGTGCCTGTTCGTAATAGCCCAATGCGATCAACGGCTGCGAATCGCGGACCGCCGTTCCGGATTTGAGGAAAAGGATGGCCCGGCCACGCAGCGAGCGGATGTGATGCGGGTCTAACTTGAGGGCCTTGGCGTTGAGGTCGCGCGCGCGTTGCAGCGCGGCGGCGGCCTTCTCGCGGTCGCCGAGACTGGGCGTGCCGACCTGTCCGTACTGATCCGTGAGCCCGTCGTAGCAGGACGCAGCCTGAGCCACCTCGGCGACGCTGCGCACTCCCTCGGCCTGCATGCGGCAACCCTCGACACCGTATTTCACGCCCTCCTGCGTACGGCCCATCACGAACAGAACTTCGGACTTATTTTGCAGCGCCTGGCCACCCATGAATTCGCGCAGGCGGGGATCGGGCAGCTTGGCGGCGAGTTGTTCCGCCTTCTTGTAACTCTTCAGCGCGCCATCCTGATCGCCGAGGTTCTGTTCGTAAGGGTTTCCTTGCAGCGTTCCGAACTTGAGATAGGCGTCAATGAGCTCCTGCTGCAGCGTGGCGTCACCGCTGGCATAGGCCGCGAGTTTGTCCAATTGGGCTAGGCCGCGCGAAACGATGAGCTTCCGCGCATCGGTGGAACCAGGCAACTGCGCGACGGCGTCGTTGAGATCGAAGAGGAGCGTGTTGGTGAGGCGGCGGAGATCCTGAAAGCTGGATTGCGCGCGGTCGCGCTGGACACGCGCTACGTGCGCCTGCCACGTGATGCCGGCCATGCCGAATACGAGAGCCAGCGCCGCGGCGGCGATGGCTGCCGTAAGTCCGCGATTGCGGCGGACGAACTTCTCCAGCCGGTAACGTGCCGTGGGCATGTGCGCGGACACGGGCAGACCCTTGGTCCATGCCGTCAGGTCCGCGGCCAGGGCATCGACACTGCGGTAGCGCTCAAGCGGATCTTTCCGCATGGCCATATGCACGATGGCGTCCAGGTCGCTATCTATGCCCGTCTTCGGCGCAATTTGCGAAGGCAGTCTCGGCTCGCGTTCGCAGATAACGGTGATCATCTCCGACATCGTGTACTCGCGCAGTTCGTAAGGCAGTTGGCCCGCGAGCAACTCGAAAAGCACGACGCCCAGTGAATAGATGTCCGACGCCGTGGAGACGGGGTTGCCCAGTACTTGTTCCGGGCTTGCGTACTCCGGCGTGAACGTGTGCATCCCGTGCCGTGTAACCTTGCCCGGCGTGGATTGCATGTTCTGGCTAACAAGCTTCGCTGTTCCGAAGTCGAGCAGCTTGGGAGTGCCGTCCTCCTGCACCACGATGTTTTCCGGCTTCAGATCGCGATGCACAACTAGGTGGCGATGGGCGTAATCGACCGCCGAGCAGATCTTGCGGAAGAGTTCGACCCGTGCCTGGATGGTGAGCTTGTTGCGGTTGGCGAATTCATCCAACTGCACTCCGCGGACGAATTCCATCACCAGATACGGTTCTTGCAGCCTCGTCAGGCCGCCGTCGATCAACTGTGTGATGAACGGGTGGTTGAGGCCCGCGAGAATTTGCCGTTCCTGCTGGAAGCGTTCGGCGAACATCGGCGACGCCAGCGCGGGATTCAACAGCTTCAGCGCGGCGCGTTGTTGGAAGCCGCCTTCCACGCGTTCCGATTCGTAGACCGCGCCCATGCCACCTCGCCCGATCAGGCGGACCAGGTGCCACGCGCCGATGCGCTCGCCCGAGCGCGAAGGCTCTTCGGCCACCGGCGGATCGAACTGGTCCTGTTCGTCGTAGGCGACCACGAGAGAGAGCACTTCCCTCAGCAAACCTTCATCGTGTCCGCATTTTTCGCGAACGAAACCGTCCCGCCATTCCGCAGGCAGGTCCATTGCCAGGTGGTAGATTTCTTGGACGGTGCTCCAATCCATCGCGGGCCGCTTCAGGCTGCTCAATCAGGAGGCATGGAATCGCCGGACCGGAGTCTGCGCCATAGCCAAGCCTTCACGAATCGAATGTCCCGGTCGACCGTGGATTTCGACACCTGCAATACCTCGGCGGTTTCGTGGGCCGTGCAGCCCAGCATATGGTGGAGTTCGATTACCCGCACCATGCGCGGATCGATGGAGCCGAGTTCCTTCAGCGCGCGGTCGAGCTCGATGGCTTCCGGGCCGTTCATGTTCAGCCAGGGAAGGTCTTCGCTGAGAGGCACGTGCTGCACGTTTCCGCCGCGTTTTTGCGCCTGGCTGTTGCGTGCGTAGTCGGCCAGAATCATGCGCATCAGCTTGGCGGCGAACGTGAAAAAGTGATTGCGGTCTTTCCACTCTGCTTTGCGCTGATGGATCAACCGCAGATAGAGCTCGTTCACCAGCGCGGTTGCCTGCAACGTGTGGCCAGGGCGCTCGCGGCTCAAATACGCTCCGGCGATCTGGCGCAGCTGCGGATATGCCAACGGCATCAGGTTGTGAAAGGCGTGCGCGTCGCCCATGTTCCACGCGCCCAACAGGCGTGTGATTTCGCCATTGGCCGCTTTCTGTTCCGGAGTTTGCTCCTCCGGTTCGGGGACGACAGTATCGCCGGAGGCGGTCGCCTCGACAGGCTCTTTGGGCTCCTCGCTCATCATGCTTTCCGGTTTGCCTAATCTAACACAGCGGGGCAGAAGGGGACCGTAGTCTCCACGTAGAAATCATAGTAGCGCTGGCGACTCATGAGTCCGCCGTAGAGCCAACGACGATCGTACCCAACAGTCGCGTATGTCATGCCCTCGTCTGGCCGCCGCCGGGCTTGAGAGGCTTTGTATTGACGCCGATGAATATAGAGCAATACACTTGGAGTATGGTGATCGCGACGGCTCAAACGGACCGGACACGGGAGCGCCGTGTTTCACGGACGTATAGGTTGCCGTTGTCGAAGATCGAAGCGGCCAAGCGGGCACTGGGCGCCTCAACCGCAACCGAGACCATCGAACGGGCCTTGGATCTTGTCCTATTTCAGCGGACCCTGATCCGCGGCACAAAAGCCATGTTGGGGGTTACCCTAGCGTCTCCCGACCGTGACCGATGAGGGCCGCGTTCCCTAAATTCGTTCTCGATACCCAGCTCTTTATTAGGGCCTTTCGCGACGTGGCCGCGAACGAGTCACTACAGGAATTCCACCGTGCTCGGGCTCCCTTTGAATACTTGAGCGCCGTTGTCGCGCAGGAGCTTCGGGCCGGCATTCGGCGGCCTGCCGACCGGCGAAGGCTGGAACGGCACGTGCTCGGGGTATACGAGCGGGTTGGCCGGCTGATCACTCCGTCGGCCATCACATGGCACCGCTCCGGCGACGTGCTTGCCGCGATGATGCGGGAGGAAGGACTCGAGATTTCCCGAGTCTCCAAGTCGTTTTCCAACGACATCCTGCTTGCGTTGTCTTGCCGGGAGACCGGTTGCGTGCTCGTGACCGAGAACCATCGCGACTTCAGCCGCATCCAGAAATTCGTGCAGTTTGAATTCGTAGCACCGTGGCCGTGACCGGGACGCCGTTCGGCTAACGACGTAGCGCCCGTCCTCTCACCGCAGGCGCAACAGCCGCACGCGGTGAGCTTCGCTATCGCCGACGTACAGGTTGGCCGCGTGATCGATGAAGACGCCGTGCGGCCGTGAAGTCTTGCATTGCAGGGGCGGACCGTCGGGTCCGTCGCCGCGAACGCCCGTGCCGATGAGGGTCGTGATGACGCCGGTCTTCAGATCGATGCGGCGAATGGCGTGGTTCTCGGTGTCGGCGATCACGGCGCTTCCCTCGGGCGACCATGCAATGCCCTTAGGGCCATTCAGCAGCGCGGTCTTGGCAGGACCGCCATCGCCCTGGTAGCCTTTTTCACCGGTGCCCGCCAGGTGATGAAATACGCCGGCTTTCGGATCGATGCGGAAGACTTTGTTGCCCTCCCTCAGGACGAGATAGAGGTTGCCTTTGGGATCGAGATCGATGGCGCGCGGGCCATTGATGGGGGCGCCTTTGATCGGCGCGCCGTCGGGCGTCGGCTCCTGAGCGCCGGTACCGAGAAAGGTTTCAATGAGGCCGGTTTTGAAGTCGATGCGGCGCACGCGATGGTTGCGGATGTCGCAGATCATCATGCGTCCGGCGG
>JBDTVQ010000080.1:0-20153 GCA_040007195.1 Acidobacteriota bacterium
CGTTGTTGTAGATGTCGATCGACGACGCCTGGAGTTCGGGGTCGTCTTCGGGGGGACCATAGGTGGAAATATCGATGCCGTCGTGGAAATAGGCGATGGCGTTGTGGGCGATGACGTGGCCGGGCCCGTAGAGTTTGATGGCAAAAAAGCTCCGGACGTAATGGGAGGGATAGATGCCGGCGGAGTGGGAGCCGGCCTGGTTCCACCCGATCATGCGCATCTGGTCGTCGCGGCCAAGCATAAGGTTATCGGCGATGTAGAAGTCGCGCGAACCGGCATATTCGGTCCAGACGCTGGCTCCGACGTCTTCGAAACGGCAGTTGCGAATGGTGAGGTTAGTGGCGCCAAGAACGTCCTTTTCGCCGGCGAAGAAGGCGACCTGGGTGTTGCGGAAGGTGAGGCCGTCGAAGATGTGGTGGGCGCTGGCCATCACTTCGAAGAGGCGGGCGTTGCCGTCGCCGTCGAAGATGGCCTCGCCGTCGCCAGCTCCTTTGATGGTGATGGGCTTCTCGGCAGTGCCTTTAAGCGACAGCGACCAGGTGCCGGTGAAGGGGGCCGAGAGCGGATCGACATAGTTGAGGCGGTCGGGGCGGTACATGCCGGCGTGGATGAGGATGGTGTCGCCGGGTTGGGCTTTGCGCATGCGGACGGCGGTCCAATCGCCGCGGCCTTCGCCGTAGTAGGCGGCTTTGAGGCCGATGAAGCTGGGTTCCTGTTTGGGTCCGGCATGGTCGGCCGGATAGACGTGAAGGATGCGGCCGCCGGCGTAGGGCTGGGGTTCGGCGCGGGTGGAGACGGTGACCCGCTCGGTGGCCTTGCCGGTAACTCCGTCCGGGTCGCGCATGGTGAATTCGCATTCGTAACTGGTGGCGGGCTCCAGGTTGAGGATGCTGCCGGCAAAGCCGTGGGGGACGGTGTATGTCATCTCTTCGCGGTCGCGGTGAGGCCGTTCGCCTCCGATGCGAAGTAGAGGGAGGGCGGGACGCCATTCTGACGTGCCGGCTTTGCGGAAGCGGACCTCGACGGTGGCATTGCGGTTGGCGTCGCCGGAGATCGGCCATTCGAAGCCAAGGTTCAGAAGCGTGGGGTGTTCGACGTGGAAGCGGCCGGGCGTGACGGCGTTTTGAGCCTGAAGCGTGCCGGCGGCCAGGAGGAGGACAAGTGTGGCTGTGCGCATGGGAACGAGGGTTATGATATCGCCATGCGTATAGGCATTGTGTTGGCGATGGTGGCGGCGGTTGCCGCAAGTGAAGTGGCAACGGCACACGAGCCGGCAGAATTTACGGTTGCCGGCGATTGGGACGTGCGCGTCGCCTGGGCGGGGAAGGCCACGCAGGTGGTGCGCGTGGCGCCGCCGGTGATGATCGGCGTGAGCGCGGAAAAGTATGTCGCGGTGCCGCCGTTCAATCCCAAGGCGGGCGGTTGGGTGAAGGGCGCACAGTTGCTGGGAGTGAAGGCGCAGGAGACGACAAGCCCTCACTTGCTGGATGCGGCGAGCTTTGTGTTACGCGCGGGACCGGAGTCCGATGCGCCGGCATTTACGCGCGGAACCGACTATGAAATTGATCTCGATTGGGGCACATTTGGGCGCACGGAAGGCAGCCGCATTGGGGCCGGGCAGGCGGTGTTCGCCAGTTACCGTTACGCGCAGCAGCGGCTGGATGCGGTAGTGCTGCTGGCCGGTGGCAAGATCGTCGTGCGGCAGGGTGAGCCTCGTGCGGCAGTTCCCGCGGCGCCGAGTGTGAACGCCGGTGAGCGGCACCTCGGCAACATCTATTTGCCGGGGATGGTGAGCAGGCTGGAGCCGGACAACTTATTCCCAATTCTTGAGGAAGCGTATCCGGAACGTCCGGTTGCCAGGAACGCTACGGTGGCTCGGCTGAAAAAGCGGCTCGAGGCCGGGCAGGCTTTGCGCATTCTTGCCTGGGGCGATAGCGTCACCGACGGGCGGTATCTTCCCGAGCGCGATTCACAGCAATGGCAGCAGCAGTTCGTGGCGCGGCTGCGCGCACGGTTTCCGAAGGCGAGCATTGAGCTTCTGACGCAGGCCTGGGGAGGGCGCAACACTGGCAGCTATCTTGCTGAGCCGCCCGGCAGCGAGCACAACTATCGTGAAACGGTATTGGGGGTGAAG
Organism: Acidobacteriota bacterium; assembly: GCA_040007195.1. Classification (GTDB taxonomy): domain Bacteria; phylum Acidobacteriota; class Terriglobia; order Bryobacterales; family Bryobacteraceae; genus JAFLBB01. The sequence goes on from JBDTVQ010000080.1 coordinate 2,135, forward strand.
CCGGATCTGATTATTTCCGAGTTCGTGAATGACGCCAAACTCGAGCCCGCGCAGGTCGAGGAGCGTTATTCGAAGTTGCTCGCCGATTTCCAGGAGATTGGTGCGGAATGGATTATCCTCACGCCGCACTATGTGCGTCCCGATTGGATGGGGCTCACGCGCGAACGGGAAATCGACCAGGATCCGCGGCCGTATGTGGAAGGCTTGCGGCAATTCGCCGCCAAGCACGACGTTGGGTTGGCCGATGCGTCGTTGCGATACGGGAGGCTGTGGCGCCAGGGGATTCCGTACAACACCCTGATGGTGAATGCGATCAATCATCCGAACGCGCGCGGTATGAGCATTTTCGCCGACGCACTGATGGAGCTGTTTCAATGAGACACGGCCTCATAATTTTGCATTTTTAGGCGAATCCAACCGTGCCCGTGCCGCATCGGTTGGGCATGAGCACTTATGGAGCTAAGCATCTTGCCGCGAGTTTTCGCACGGTGCGGAAGAACACGATTCAAGTAGCGGAAGATATTCCCGAGGACCAATATTCGTTCGTGCCTGCCGACGGCACACGTAGCGTTGCGCAGACGCTGGTTCATGTGGCCACGATGACCGCGTTGTGGCAGGAGATTCACGGCGCCAAGGCGTGGACGAACCTGGACGACTTCGATTTCCTTGGCATGTTCAATGGTTTTCAGATGCAGGAGAGCCTGCCGCGGACCAAGGCGGAGATTCTCGAACTGCTGCGCACCGAAGGCGAAAGTTTTGCGGCGCTTCTCGAGGGCCTGTCCGATCAGAAACTCGCCGAGGAGGTCAGCGGACCATTCGGCGCTCCAGGGAAAACGCGCCTCGAAGCACTGTTGAGCGCCAAGGAACACGAGATGCACCACCGCGCGCAGTTGATGCTTGTGGAGCGGTTGTTGGGAATCGTGCCGCACTTGACGATTCAGTCGCAGGCCTTCCGGCGCGAATACGCCGAAAAGATGCAGGAGAGGGCTGCGGCGAAGGTGGGATAAGCGCCGGGCGCGGACCGCTTACCTCTGTTTCGCTCGACCAGGTTCGAGCGTGCGCCTGGGCGAGTCACCGTTTCGACGCCGGTGTCATCGGTTCCATACCGAATTTCCGGATAGGCTTTGTTGCGCTTTCCGAAGAAAGCAGCGAGATCAGGCGCTTGGCCGCAACGGATTCCTGCGAACCCTTGAGCAACGCGGCGCTGAACACCATGACGCGTTGGATTTCGGCCGGGATGGTACCGGCAAATTCGGTGCCGGGAACATGCAGGAGTTCACTGACGGGGAGAATCGTCAACTCCGATTCTCCTCTGGCGACAGCAGCGGCACCCGAGCCGTTGAGCTTCCCCGAGAGTGCGCCGGCGATGCCAAGTTTCGGGAACACGGTGGTCGTCAGGTAGATTGCGGAGGTGCTCTGCATGCCGATCAACTTGGCACGCAGCAAGGTTTGCGTAAAGGCCTCCACAGTGCGGATGTCGGGGATGGGTGCGCCAGCGCGAACGGACATGCCCAACGGGACCTGAACCAAGTCAACGACCGTACCGGGAACGAATCTGCCTTCGGCGAGCAGCGGTTCGAGCCCTTCCCTTGACATGATAACCATGTCGGCCACCACGCCACGGCGAAGTTGAGCGCCGATGGCGTTGGGAGAGTCCCCTTGCGACGGACCTCTGGTCGTTGCCACCGTGATACCAGTGGATTTTTCGAACTCCGGAACGATTTCCTGATAGGCGGCCGAAAAGCCGCCCGACATGATGACCTTGAGTTGCCCGAACGAAGCGGCTGGGAAGGTGAGGAGCGCGAAGGCAAGGAGTAGTTTTATTGGCATCATTTATGAGGGCCGATGGGCCCGTAGGAAGGAACGGATTTGGCGCACCGCCAGTGGAATCCGCTCCTTGGGCTCTTTCCACGGGTACATGCTCACTTCGGCCTTTGGCGCGAGCATCGCGGCCTCCATCGCAATGGCGTATGGATGCGCGGGGACGTCATCCGGCAGGATGAGCAACGGCGTCTGGCAAGTGCGCACAAAATCGCGTGTCACCGTGAAGACGAAGTCGGCGTTGGTGCGGTACATCCGGGTCAGGAATTTGTCGACCATCTCCATCGTGATCTCGGGCCGCCGCTTGACCAAATCAGGACCCCACCCCTTCATATTGTTCTCGTAGAAAAGATCGCGCATCTCGGGACGAGAACCGCTCGGTTGCGCCAGCACTCCTGCGACGACACGATCCGGCGCCCGCCTCAATAGATTCCAGATGAACGGGCCGCCGATGCAGAAGCCAAGCACCATGAACTTGTCGATGCCCAGGTGATCCATCAGCCCGAGGTGGTCATCGGTGTATGAGTCCCATGGCCGGTCGATTTCGAGAGGGCCGGAAGCCTGGCCCGCATTGGCGTTGCGCAGATCCGAGGCAATGCATCGGTACTCTCCCTTAAACTCCTCGATTGGATTGAAGGGGGAACCGCTTTTCAAACCGGCAATTGTCGAATTCAATCCACCGCCAGCAATGAGTAGCAACGGGAAACCGGAACCGGTCTCCTCATAATGGATACGAACGGGACCCCTTGCGTAGAAACTCATGCCAGGTCCCTGCTTCGCCGTGTTCTGAGCAAATGCGCGCGGCGCGGCGGCCATCGCCGCGGCACCCGCCGCGAGTACGGTGCGTCTGCTTGAGCCCATAGCCAGAGGCCTCCTGATACGATCCGTGGTGTCAGAGATCCTAGCATACGTTTTCCGTGGCGATATGATAGCCGGATGCGTTGCGGGATTTTCATCATTTCCGTCTTGATGCTGGGTGCGGCGGGTTTGGTGCATGCCGCCGACTGGCCGATGTTTCGCGGTGTGAATGGATCGGGCGTCTCGGTCAGCGAAACGGTGCCGGTAGAGTTTGGGCCGTCGAAGAACGTCGTGTGGAAAACCGCGCTGCCGTTCGGGCACTCGTCACCGGTGATTGTTGGGGACCGCATTTTCTTAACCGGGGCCGAGGGCGGAAACGTCGAGGCGTCGGGGCGTCCGCAGAAGGTGGTCGATAAGGGCGGGAAGCTTTTCACGTTCTGCCTGGACCGTGTGTCGGGGAAGATCCTGTGGCGCCGTGAGGCTCCCAGGCCGCGCATCGAGCAATATCAGGATGTGAACTCGCCGGCATCGCCGAGCGCGGCAAGCGATGGCAAGAGCGTCTTCATTTTTCTGGCCGATTTTGGCCTGCTCGCCTATGGGCTCGACGGCAATGAACTGTGGCGGACGCCGCTCGGGCCGTTCAACAACGTGAATGGGCACGGGTCGTCGCCGATCGTGTGGAAGGACCTCGTCGTGCTGGTCTGCGATCAGGACGCCGGGTCGTACATCGTCGCGCTCGACAAAAAGACCGGTAAGCAGCGATGGCGCGTGGAGCGGCCCGAGGTGACGCGGAGCTATGTGACTCCTGCGGTGTATGAGCCGAAAGCAGGTCCGGCGGAGTTGATTGTGCCAGGGGCATATCAGGTGACGTCGTACCGCGCCGATACGGGCGACAAGTTGTGGTGGGTGCGTGGCTTTTCGTGGCAGCCGAAGTCGCTGCCGGTGATTGATGGCGACATGATCTACGTGCACGGCTGGGAAGGTGGAGGCGAGTCCGAAACGCCCACGGAAACGCCGGCATGGGAAGAGGCGCTGAAACTGTACGACAAGAGCGGCGATGGGAAGATTACGCCGAACGAGGTCGACGAGAAAATGCAGCGGAGCTTCTATCTGCTCGATCTCGATGGGAAGGGATATCTAGCGCCGAGGGACTGGGATTTCTATCGCGCGCGGCGGGCGGCCAGGAACACGCTGCTTGCGATCAAACATGGCGGCAAGGGGGATGTCAGCCAGACGGGCGTGGTGTGGCGGATGCAGAAGTTTTTGCCCAACGTTCCGTCGCCGCTGCTTTATGAGGGCGTGCTGTATCTGGTAAAGGACGGCGGGATACTTTCGGCGATCGACCCAAAGACCGGCGCGGTGCTGAAACAGGGCCGATTAACGGGTGCCGTGGACACCTACTATGCGTCGCCCGTGGGAGTGGCGGGGAAGGTGATTTTGGTCAGCCAAAGCGGTGTGGCGACCGTCGTGAAGGCCGGGGCGGATTGGGAGATCGAGGCCACCAACGACATGGACGAGCAGGTGTTTGCGACACCAGCCGTGATCGACGGCCGGATGTATTTGCGGACACGCGGCGCGTTGTATTGCTTCGAGCGTCAGTAGAAGTACCGAAAAAAATACGGGGCCAGTGAAAGGGACGCAGCCCTGGTGTCATTCCTCCAACGACGGGCAATAGCCCGAACCCTTTAAGGAGGACCCCATGGCACTGGAAAAAGCATTTGCCATCGCCGCGCTGACCGTATTTGGTGTCGCACTCGCCACCCGCCCCGTTGCAACCACCGCCGCTGCCGCCGAGGCCAGTTCCGGCTCACTCGACGCAACCGATCCACGCGGGAACCCAATAGGCCGTTGCCCGCTGAAGCACACCGATGTGCAGGTGGACATCAGCGGGCCGATTGCACGCGTCAACGTCACGCAGGAATTTGAGAATCCCTACAGGACCGCGATTGAGGCCGTCTACACCTTCCCGCTGTCGCAGCGCGCTGCTGTTGACGACATGACGATGCACATCGGCGAACGAACGGTGAAGGGCAAGATCAAGCCAAAGGAAGAGGCGCGCAAGATATATGAGGAGGCGCGCAACCGCGGGCAGTTGGCCAGCCTGCTCGATCAGGAGCGGCCAAACATCTTCACGCAGTCGGTGGCGAACATCCCGCCCGGTGCAAAGGTGAAGATCGAGATCAGCTATGTGGAGTCGCTGTTCTATGAAGACGGCAGCTACGCGTTCAGCTTCCCGATGGTGGTGGGGCCGCGCTACATCCCTGGCAATGCGACGGGACACACGGGCGGCGGATGGGCCCCCGACACGGACCGCGTTCCCGATGCTTCGAAGATTACGCCGCCCGTCGCCCCGAAGGGCACGCGCGCGGGCCATGACATTTCGCTGGCCGTGAAATTGGACGCGGGCGTACCGGTGGAGTCGGTGAGCTCGACATCGCATGTGGTCGACATCACGCGGAAGGATTCGCATCGCGCCGAACTGCGGCTGCGCAACGAAAACGAGATTCCGAACAAGGATTTCCGCATGTCGTGGGACGTGGCCGGACGCAAAGTTTCCGACGCACTATTGACCCATCGCGACAACCGCGGCGGCTTCTTTACCTTCCTGCTGCAACCGCCGGACCGTCCGGCCGAGAGCGAGATTACGCCGAAAGAGATCGTCTTCGTGATCGACACGTCGGGTTCGATGTCGGGCTTTCCCATCGAAAAAGCGAAGGAAGTGATCAAGCTCGCCATGGATGGTTTGCATGAGCGCGACACGTTCAACCTCATCACCTTCGCCGGCGACACGCACATCCTGTTCCCCCAGCCTGTCCCGGCGACCGCGGCGAACGTACAGGCGGCGCAACGCTTCCTCCTGTCGCGCAATGGCGGCGGAGGCACGGAAATGATGAAGGCCATTCGTGCTGCCCTCGATCCTTCCGACAGCCAGGAGCACCTGCGCATCGTCTGCTTCATGACCGACGGCTACGTCGGCGACGATATGGCGATCATCGGTGAAGTGAAGCGGCACCCGAATGCACGCGTGTTCAGCTTCGGCATCGGCAGCTCGGTGAACCGCTTCCTACTCGACAAGATGTCGGAAGAGGCCCGCGGTGAGGTTGAGTACGTAAGCCTGACCGATGATGGTTCGGCTGCCGCGAAGCGCTTCCATGAACGGGTTCGCACCCCGCTGCTTACCGACCTGGAACTCGATTGGGGCGGCATGCAGGTGAGCGAGGTCTATCCCAAACGGCTGCCCGATCTGTTCACCGCGAAACCGCTGGTGATCAAGGGCCGCTATGACGCGCCGGGCAACGGAGTCCTTCGCTTGAAGGGAAAGCTGGCTGGGCGGCCGTGGTCGCGCGAGATTCGCGTAAACCTGCCCGCCGACCAACCTGAGCATGACGTCATGGCCACGCTGTGGGCGCGCGCCAAAGTCGATGACCTGATGAGCCAGGACTGGCAGGGCATGCAGAACAACAACCCCAAGCCCGAACTCAAAGACGCAATCACGAAACTCGGCCTCGAATTCCGGATGATGACGCAGTTCACCAGCTTCGTTGCCGTGGAAGAGAAGGTCGTCACCGAAGGCGGACGCCCGATGCGGATTGACGTGCCGGTGGAAATGCCAAGTGGCGTCAGCCATGAAGGCGTATTCGGCGAACGCGATGAGGTGAAAAAGTCGGTAGCTTACCGTGCAATGAATGCGCCGACCGGTGTGATGGGTGGTGCGTTTGGACGAGTCCGCCAGGCTGCAAGCGAATCGATTGTCGTTGGCGCCACGCCGCCGCCTCCTCCGATGTCCGCGCCGAAAATGGAAGACCGCCGCGCGCAAGAGGCCCAGCTCTCAAAAGACAAGGAACGTGCGGACCGGGCGGCCAAACTGGATCCCGTACTCGCGTCAAAGTCGGGCACCGTGCGCGTGAAGGTGTGGTTGTCGGAAACTTCGGCGGCCGTGCTGCAGCAGTTGAAAGCCGCCGGTCTCACCGTCACCGCTCAACCGAATGGCGCCAAGCTGGTGTTCGGCACGATTGATGTGTCGAAGCTCGAAGCGCTCACGAAAGTCACCGCGGTGACCTATGTGTCCTTCGATCTCGGCCAGCCATAAGCTCACGATATGATCTCGACATGAGATCCGCGCAGAGCTTCAGTCGAAGAGCACTCCTTGCGGGCGCCGCCATCCAGGCAGCGCCCGCTTTTCCGCAGGTAGAACGCCCGAACGTCTTGTTCATCATGACGGACCAGCAATCGCACCACGCGTGGTCCGGAGCGCGGAATCCTTATTTGCGCACGCCCGCGATGGATTCGCTCGCCGCGCGAGGGACCGTTTTCGCCGAAACATATTGCACGTATCCTGTTTGTTCACCATCGCGCTCCAGCATATTCACCTCCCGCATGCCGCACGAAACCGGGGTCGAAGAGAATGGCAAAGCCATTAAGCCGGGCATTCCGACCATGGGCGAAGTCTTCTCCGCGGCCGGATACAAAACCGCCTATGCAGGCAAATGGCATTTGCCGAAATCATTCGACGGCATGACGGGTTTCGAGAAGCTCATCGGAGGCAGCTCGCAGGGCAAGGACATGGACGAGCCGGTGGCGCACGAGTGCTCCAAGTGGCTGCGCGCAAAACCAACCGAACCGTTCCTCATGGTGGCTTCGTTCATGAACCCGCACGACATCTGCGAATGGATTCGCCAGCACAAGGGCGCGCGGGCCCACCCAGACACACACCCGTTTCCTCCGGCTCCGTGCAACATGGGCATCGATCCCGCCGAACCGGAGAGCATGCAGTTCCATCGCACCAAAGGCTACGACCTGATGTCGCAGGCCGTCGGTATCGCCTCCGATTGGTTACGGAACGATGTCCGTGAATACCTGCACGACTACTACCGCATGATCGAAGACGTCGATCATCACATCGGGACGGTGCTCACTGCCTTGCGCGATTCCGGTCTGGATCGGCGGACGATCGTCTGCTTCACCTCCGACCACGGCGAAGGCATGGGCGCTCATCGCTGGGTTCAGAAAGCATCGTTCTATGAAGAGAGCTCCCACGTGCCCCTCTTCCTGGCCGGTCCTGGCATTGCGCAAGGTGTCTCGACGCGGCTCACCTCGCTGCTGGACGTCATGCCAACTTTTTGCGACGTGGCGGGCATCACGCCGCCGGCCGGAATTCGAGGCACCAGCCTCCGTTCCACCGGGCCGCGTGATTTCGTCGCCTCCGAACTGCGTTACCAGGACGCCTCGCGCGATGGGCGGATGATCCGCACTGGCCGGTATAAATATGTGGTCTTTCGCCAGGGCGCGCGAGCCGAACAGCTATTCGACCTGGATACCGATCCGGGCGAAGTGGTGAATTTGGCCGCGAACGAAACCGCCCGTCCTGTTCTGGATCGGCATCGGGCCATGCTGGCGGAGTGGATGCGCTCCACGGGCGACAATTTCCAGCGGACCTGACGGCTTCGAAACATTTTGAACGAATCTTGTTTCGGTCTATGTTCGCCTTTTTCCTTGCAAATTTTCTTTTTCTTCGCCAGAATGTAGGCTAAGCCCTCTGGAAGAAAAGGAGAACTATGGCACTGACTCCCCGCCAAAAGGAAGTTTTGGACTTCATCGCCGAATTCGTTAATCAAAACGGATACTGCCCGAGCTATGAAGAAATCGCCCGTGGCCTGGGCCTGGCCTCGCTGGCAACGGTGCACAAGCATATCTCCGCTCTCGAAGCGCGTGGGTACCTAATCCGCACGTTTAACCAAAGCCGCTCCCTCGAGCTGTCGCAGAAATACTTCAACGAGCGCCCGGGCGGCCGCCTCAACAACTCCTCGTTCGAAGTGCCACTCGCGGGCCGCATCGCCGCGGGCGCGCCTGTTGAAACCTTCGAGGGCAACGAGACCCTCAATTTTGCCGACTTTATCGGCGCGGGCGACACGTTTGCTCTTCAGGTGCGTGGCGAATCCATGATCGAAGATCACATCTGCGAAGGCGATTTCGTTCTCGTTGAGAAGGCCACCCAGGCGCGCAATGGCGAGATTGTCGTCGCGCTTGTCGGCGGCATGGAAACCACATTGAAGCGCTTTTACTCCGAGGCCGAAGGTATGGTGCGCCTGCAGCCGGCAAACTCCGCCATGTCCCCCATCATGCGGCATTCGTCGGATGTGCAGGTGCAGGGGCGCGTGCTGGCGGTCCTGCGGAAGTACAACTAAGACGCGCGGACTGGGCAGGCTAGCCTCGCCCTGCGCGCTTCAAGAACCGGTCGGCGGCGCGGTATCCACGATACTGCGCCTCTTCAAATAAAGACAGGCCGCTTAGGTCCGAGTGCGCGAAGAGCAGGTTGCCCTCGTGCGACGAAAGTATCTTGCGGGCGGGCGATTCGAGAAAGCCCGGTGAAGGCCTGGGCATGGCATGGCCGAAACGCATGATGTCGATGCGCGACACGCAATCTCGGATATCGGGATGGGCGCGCTGCAGGTCGGCAAGAATCAGGTCGCGCCAGTCCTTCCAAGGCCGCTCCAACAGGGTTTTTCGTACACTGCGGGGATCGCCGTCGGCAAGGGCCCAATAATACGTCCAAACAAAACGGTCCTGTCGCGTGCGCAGGCTTTGTTGTGTCGCATTCACGTAACCCAACGCGTTTGACCCATAGAGCACGTTGTCCCAACACAGCGTGAATCCCCGTTCCTGCGGAGGGCGCTCCAGAGTCAGGTTCGCTACCAGCCATGGCGAATACTGCAGCGGCGCGGCTTTCGGCGCATCGTCGATCAAGTACGGAGCAAGAAACGATGGCGCGGCGAAGATCACCGCATCGCAGTCATAACGCGCATTGGCCGTGATCACCCGCCGTCCGCTACCTCTGCGTTCGATGCGGTTCACCATCTGACCGGTGCGTACATGCGGACGCACATGCTCCATCAGCTTCCCCACCAACCATCCATTGCCTTCGGGCCACGTGAGCGGTCCTTTTTCCTCCGGTTCGCGCGCGGCAAAGTAGTGGATGCCCGCCCATGCCGATATATCGGCGGCGCGGGCTCCGTAGTCGTCGCGGGTGGCATAGTCGGTGTACCAGAGCAAATACTCCGAATCGAACTTCTGGTCGCGTAGCCATTGCAAGAATGAGATGCGGTCCAGCTCCGAACGGGATGGAGCGCCGCGCTCCATCGGGATGGTGAACTGGCCACCGGACTTCGCCTCCGCGATCAACTGGTGAAAGCGGCGGAACTGTGCATGGTCTTGCTTGTTCGAGCCGAGATCGGGCTCAATGCCTTCCTGCCAGCGCCCATGTAAATACAGGCGCTCTTGCGGCGAGTGGCACAGGTGCATCTCGTCCCAGTGGCCGTCGCGCAGCAGTCCGAAGTCTTCACAGAGCTCGCGTACCCACGTCGCATGAGGTCCTGGAACCGGCAGGTAGTGCGCCGCCCACGGATAGGCGGATACCTCGTTCTCACCGTGACGGGCGTTGCCGCCGGCGGTGTCTTCCATCTCGAGCAGGACGAAATCCTGGAAGCCGCGTTTCAACAAGCGATAAGCCGCGCACAGTCCGGCGCAACCGCCGCCGACAATCACCAGCGGCACGCGTACATCCTGCTTGGGGGCGGGGAACCGCGCGTGGTCACGGAGACGGTGCCCCATCTCGGCTGAGCGGTCGGCGAACGAGCCTTGAATCTGCGTATCGGCCTTCGACACGAGGCCCGTTAGCGCTGTCGCAAAGCCGCGGCGTGAAAGGGAACTCACGCGCGGGGGCTCCGCTCGAGTGTGGTCACCAGGTCCAATAACCGGTGCGCCGATTGCTCGCGGGCGCCGTAGCGCAGCTCCTGATAAATCTCCGTCGCCTCGTTGACCAGCGCCGCATGAGGTGACTGCGTGAGCGTGCGCGCAAACTCTCGCGGTGTCAACCATGCCGGCTTCTCGTTGCCGTGCCGGCGCAGGGCATTGAGCATTCGCTGATAGAGCAGTGTGGCGTCAGAGGCTCCCGCCGCGCGACCACGCAATTTTTCGTCGCGCCTGCGCCGCAACCAGAGTGTCCAAAACCTCGGCGCAAACGACCACACCAGCCAAACTGCTGCCGCGCAAAACACCAACGTCGCTACCATGCGCCTGTCGATCGCGTTTGCCAGGGACTTCCACAAGCTCTTGGCGTATTGCCCAGGACTCTGCCCCGTCCACGCCGGTAGCCGCATGTTTTGGCCGATACGGTCGGCAATCAGGATCTGCCGCTCGAGGTCATAAGACATCACCCAGTCCTGCCAGAAGACTTCCAGCGCGTCCAGATACATAGCCGCGGTCTGCCAGATGGCCGTGGGCTCGACTGGAGGACCCGACGGCGTCGGATCGAACGTTACCCAACCGCGGCCCTCGATCCATGCCTCGACCCACGAATGCGCATCGGAGGCGCGAATCAGGTACCAGTTGGAAATCGGATTGTAAGTGCCGCTTTGAAAGCCGGTCGCCACGCGCGACGGGATGCCCAGCGTGCGCAGCATCAGTGCCATCGAAGAGGCGAAGTATTCACAGTGCCCCTCTTTGCGCTGGAAAAGGAAGTGCGAAATGGGGTCGCGGACCTCCGACGATAGCAGAATCGTCGTGTATCCATACTGCGTGCGCAAATGCCTCTCGAGCGCTCGCGCCTTCGCCTCGGAAGTGACGGCGTCTTTCGTCACCATACTCGCAAGCCGGCCGATCGCCGGGTCCATCATTGGACGCTGTAAGTAGATCGCTCGCGCCGCGTCGCCGAGAGTGGGCGGAGTCAACGGAGGCGTAAGCGGATCGTCGATGAAGCTGCGCGCTTCATAGCGCATCGAGTATGCAAGCCCGCCGGTGCGGTAGCCGCTCGCGGACGTGCTGATGATCTGCGGGGCGTCGATCATGATCGCCTCGGGAACGCCGAGAAAAAAGAGCACATCGTCGGTCGCCGATTTCAGTTGGACCTCGTACTGCACGCGGCGGCCGGGACGCGCCCATTGTTCCGGAGTCGCCAGAACTGCCTGGCGTTTGACGACCAGAACGGGCTCGCCGCGATCGATTTCATTGAACCAGCGGCGGCCGTCGAACTGCGACAGCGTCGTGCCCCGCCACTTCATGTCCACGCCCGCCATCGTGTTGTACACCCGCACATGCATCACCGGTGTCGAGCTCATCCGGATCTCGCCAATCTGCCCCAACGTCACTTCGTTCGCAAACCCCGGCAGGTGGAACCGGTGGGGAATCAGATGCTGCAGGGCGGCATGCGCCGTGCGCGGTAGAAGGACAAAGAACATGCCGCCCAGGGCGAGTATCGCCACAAACGTGAATCCGCTCAGAAAGCCTAGGCCGCGCCGCGCGCCCCGCAGCGTGGAGAACGTCACCTTCGTGCTTGAGTCCAATTTCGACCGCACCTCCCCCGAGGCCAGCGCGCCGGTCGCTGCCAGCAGGAACAATGCCAGGAAGGCCAGGTAAAAGGCGCTGATCGAGAGAACGCTGCCCGCAAGCATTTGGAGGAAGGCGATCAACTCCAGCATCTTGTAGTCGCGCGGCGTCACGGCCTTGAGCAACAGCACCGCGCTGATAAAGAATACAAGATGCACCGTGGACTTCAGGAACTCGCCCGAAAGGTAGAAGTAATCAAGCGGGTAGAAGCCAATGTAGGCAACGGCGAGCACGGTTGCCGTGCGCTCGGAAAGCGTGAAACGAAGGACTCCGGCGGCGATTCCAAGCCGTGCCACGATTGCCGCCCCGGTCAGGAACATGGTCGGGAAATCGAGACTACCGGAACTGACCACGGCGCCATACCCAGCGGCAATCATGCCCAGCAATGCGAACTGGAAAAATTGCTCGAGCGGATTGGCGCGTAGCTCGTAGGGCATGGTGTGGCCGCTTCCATTTTAACGGCTGCCCAGCCTACTCCCGGCGTAATGCGGTCGCCGGGTCGATTTGTGCCGCCCGCATGGCGGGCAGCGCGCAGGCCGCCGCCGAAACCATCAGCAGGAGCAGTGCGGTGAGTGCCAACGTCAACGGGTCTCCGGGTTTGACGCCGAACAGCATAACTTGGAGAGCGCGCGACGCCACCAGTGCGCCCACCGTGCCCACGGTGATGCCCGCCGCGGCGAGCTTGCAACCATAGCTTCCGATAAGCCAGAGAATCTGCGAGCGCGAGGCGCCAAGTGAGGAGCGAATGCCGATCTCGTGAACGCGATCCGCAACAGCGTGGCTCATCAGTCCGTAGATGCCGATCACGGCGAGCAGCAGGGCGATGCCAGAGAAGACGCCGAGCAGGCTCATGACGAGCTTCAAGCCCGGGTCGCGCATGGCGATAAGCGAATCAAGCGTGTTGAGTTCCACAATCGGCAGGTTCTTGTCGAACGACGTAACGATCCGGCTGAGCGTTTCCCGCGAAGGAGGCGCGGTCCCGTTGGTTCGGAAAATGAGCGAGGAGCGGAAGCGCTGACCCTGAAAGTTTCCGGGAATCTCGCGCGGCTGCTGAAAGTGAGAGGCGAAGACCTCTGGCCGCGCCGGGTAGCGCGAATTTTGCTGCTTCGCGTCGCCCACCACGCCGACGATTTCGCGTTGCCGGTCTTCGGGACCCAGGTTTAATGTGACGACTTGGCCTAGCGCGGTTCCATTGGGAAAGAACTCACGCACGAACGCTTCGTTCACAACCGCAACCCACGGCGACGAATAGGTGTCGCGCTCGGTGATGGCGCGGCCGAGCTTTACGGGGATGCGAAGGGTTTCAAAGTAGCCGGAAGTGATGGAGTTAAACGCGGCGTTGCGAAGCTCGTCGGCGTTCGCCTGGCCCATTGCGATCCGCACGCCAACGTTCGGTCCGCGACTAGGTCCCAACGGTACGCCACCGGCGAACGCGGCGTGCTCGACCCCTGGCAGGGCGCGTGCCGAGCGCAACGCATGCTCGATGAACTGGCCGACGGCCGGTTCGACATAGCGCATGTCGATTTCGCGTGTTGGCGCATTGGTCATGTAACGTGTGCCGGCGAGGTCGATTTCGACAACAGTGACGTTCTTCGCGTCGAAGCCGCGTTCCATTCCGGCGAGGCGGATGGTGGTGTTGATGAGCAGGCCGGTACCAGCCAGGAGAATGAGGGCAAGAGCAATTTCGCCCGCGACGAGGGAGGAGCGCAAGAGTTGCCGCATTCGGGAGCCCGAACCGCGTCCGCTTTCCTTCAATGCGTCGGTCAATTCGACCCGCGCGCCCTGGAGCGCGGGGAAGAAGGCGGCAGCGATGCTCGCGGAAGCTCCGACGGCGGCGGTGAAAATCAGCACGGGCACGTTGAGCTCAATGATTGTCGCGCCGGGAAAGCCTTGCGGAACGATGGTGCGGAACAGTTGCAGTCCGGCATAAGCGACCAAGACTCCCATGAAAACACCGGGTACGGCCAGCACGGCGCCGTCCATGAGGAACTCTCGGATGAGGCGGCCGCGTGTGGCTCCGATGGCGGCGCGCACGGAAATTTCGCGGCGGCGTGCGGAAGCTCGGGCGAGCAGCAAGTTCGTGACATTCGCGCAGGCGATGAGCAGCACGAAGCCGACGGCGCCGAACAGCGGATAGAGAAGGTGTCCCATCTGGCCGTTGCGGGCGTCGCGAAACGAGGCGAGCTTCACGCCGCGGTTCTTGTTGGTGGCCGGATGTGCCCTTTCAAGGCGGGCGGCGATGGCCGACATCTCCTCCTGAGCCTGCTCGATCCTGACGCCAAGTTTCAAGCGTGCCGAGGCGAGCAGCCATGGGATTCGGCGTTGCACCCATTCGGAGCCGGGACTGAGGTTAACCACCGGCCAGGCATCCACGCGTCCCGGATCGTTGAAAAGTTCCACACCGGCGGGCAGGACGCCGACGATCATGTTGCTCTCATTGTTGGAGCCGAACCGTCGCCCAAGCACCGTGGGATCGGCGCCGAAGCTGCGCTTCCAGTACTCTTCGCTAATAACGGTGGGACGATCATCTTCTTCACCGGGTTGCGGCAGTCGGCCTAAGAGGGGGCGAATCCCGAGAGCTTCCATCGTGCCTGGAGTGACCGATTGGCTGAAAATGCGTTCAGCCACGCCGCTGGCCACCGATGTGGTTGGGTTCCCGCGGGTGAATAGATGCCACTGATCGAGCATTTTACTTTGCGTACGCCAGTCCATGAAGTCGGAACTTGTGGCTCCCCCAATTGAGAAGTTGTACGCCGCGTTCGTCGGCACCTGGAACACGACCACACGGCGGTCGGCGTCGGGGTAGGGAAGAGGCCGCCACATGGATGCGTAGATGATGCTGAACATCGTCGTGTTCGCGCCGATGCCGAGCGCCAGCGAGAGAACGGCGATGAGCGCCATTCCCGGTTGCGACAACATGCGCCGGAAGCTATGTACGAAGTCTCGAAACATGATGCGGCAATGCTCCTTCCATGCGGTGGCCACGACATCGCCCGCCGCTTCCACGTAGAATTTTGCTCTGCGCTCCTCGCGCGAGCGCCCTTGCAAATCGTCGAGCAGGTCACGGCCGTACTCGAGGCGGAACTCCTCGGGGTAGAGCCGGACAAGCCATCGCCAGATGCGCATTTCGCAGGCGTCCTATCGAGCGGGTTTGTTCAAGAGCTTCAAGGCCGCGCGATCGATCATGCCGCGCAGGCGTTCGAACTCGGATTTGGCCAGACGGCGGCCCAAGGGCGTGATGGCGTAATAGCGGCGGCGTTCGTCGTGGTCGGCTTGGCTGGGCGGCGCCGTGGATTCGCGGATAAGGTCGCCTTCGACGAGCTTGCGGATGGTTGTGTAGAGGGTGCCCGGGTTGAGCCGGACTTCGCCTGCGGTGGCATCGGCGACTTCTTTCATGATCGCGTAGCCGTGGCGCGGTCCTGAGGCGAGTGCGACGAGGATTTGAAACGCGGCTGGTGAGAGTGGGCTGCCTTCCATATATTTTGATCCAGTATATTGGATTCCAATATAGTGTCAATACGCTTCCCCGCGGGCCCCCGTTCCGGAGAAAATGGAAATTCGCATGGAAAACATCGAATACGCCCGCCTGCTCGCAGAAACCGCCGACCTGATGGAAATCGCCGCCGAAGACGGCTTCCGCATCCGCAGCTATCGGAACGCCGCCGATACTTTGCAGGGCTATCCCGAACGCGTGGACGACGTGATGGCCAATCCCGCGCGCAAGCTCACCGACATTCCCGGCATCGGCAAGGGCATCGCGGCCATTCTGCTGGAGATCAAGGAGCGGGGCTCGTTCGAACGGCGTGACGAGTTGATGGAAAAGTATCCCCCCACGGCACTGGAGATGCTGAAGATTTCCGGCCTGGGGCCGAAGACCATCGCCACTCTGATCTCCACGTTCCGTGTGACGACCCTCGACGATTTGGAACGCCTGTGCAAGGAACAAAAGCTGCGCGACCTGCCGCGCATGGGGGCAAAGCTCGAAGAGAAGATCCTGAAGGGCATCGCCAGCCTGCGGCAGTCCACTGGTCGCTTCCACATCAACTTCGCCACGGCGATTGCGGAGGAGTTCACCTCGTACCTAAGCGAAGTCGAAGGCATTGACCGCGCCGTGGCCGCCGGAAGCTTGCGGCGCGGGCGTGAGACCGTGGGCGACGTCGACCTCCTGGTGACGGGCCCGGGCGCGAAGGCGGCGCTCGATAAGTTCGTGAAGCATCCGCGCGTGGGAGAGATTCTCGGTCATGGAGATACCAAGGCGTCGGCGAAGGTGGGCATTGAAGGACTGCAGGTGGATGTGCGGGCGGTGCCCACGGAGAGCTTCGGCGCGGCATTGCAATACTTCACCGGATCGAAAACGCACAACGTAACGCTGCGGCAACTGGCGCTCAAGCAAGGCTACACGCTGAACGAATACGGGCTGGCACGCGTGGAGGGCGGCGAGCGCGTGGCGGGTGCGACGGAAGAGGAGATCTACGAGAAGCTGGGGCTCGCTTGGATTCCGCCCGAGCTGCGTGAGAATCAGGGCGAGATCGACGCGGCCTCGGCACGCACGCTTCCGGCCTTGCTGGAACTCTCCGATATGCGCGGCGACGTGCACATGCATACGCGGGAAAGCGATGGCCGGTTTTCCTTGGAGGAGATGGCGGCGGCGGCGGGCGAGCGCGGCTACGGCTACATCGCCATCACGGATCACTCAAAAGCGCTGGCCATGGCGAACGGGTTGGACGAAGCGCGGGCGATTCGCTTCGCCGAAAAGATCCGCACCATGGACCAGAGCGGCCTGCCCGTTCGGGTGCTCTCGGGTCTCGAATGCGACATCAAGAAAGACGGCAAGATGGACCTCGACGATGACGCGCTCAGCCAGTTGGACATCGTTGTGGCGAGCGTGCACAGCCACATGAATCTGGAAAGCGCGGAGATGACAGACCGCCTGCTGGCCGCCATCGCAAACCCCAACGTGAAGGTCATGGGCCATCCGACGGGCCGCGTGCTGCTCCACCGCGACGCCTACGTCTACGACTTCGAGCGCATCGCCACCGAAGCCGCGCGGCAGGGCGTGGCAATGGAGATCAACGCCAGCCCGGAGCGGTTAGACCTGCACGCGCCGCTGATCCGCATTGCCAAGGCGAAGGGTTGTAAGTTCATCATCTCCACCGATGCGCACCACGTGAAGCACCTGGCCAACATGCGCTATGGCGTAACGATGGCGCGGCGCGGTTGGCTCGAACGGGCGGATGTTCTCAACACGCTGCCAGTGGACCGGTTTCTCGGTTCGCTCCGTGCCAAAGGTTAACTTGAGAACATGATTGAGCGGGGCACACCATCGTAATGAAGAGGAAGATTCCGACCGCCGTGCAATCGCTGCCCTGCTATGAAGGTGAATTTCTGCGTGTGACCCTGGAACGGGCCGTCGATCCTGAGGGGTTTGAGATCAAGCGCGTGATCGTGCATCACCACGGTTCGGCGGTCATTCTTCCCGTGGATAGCCGTGGCCATGTGTTGTTGGTGCGGCAATACCGGCTGGCGGCTGGAAAGTACCTGTGGGAACTTCCGGCGGGACGCATCGATGAGGGAGAGCGTCCGTTGGAAGCCGCCAAGCGTGAACTGGCCGAAGAAACGGGCTATCGCGGTCGTGACTGGATGCGGATCGCCAGTTTCTATCCAAGCCCGGGCTTTCTCTCCGAGAAAATGCACGTCTACGTGGCGCGGGGGCTCAAGCCGGGCGAGAAGAATCCCGATGCGGACGAACGCCTGACGAGTAAATGGTTCTCGATGAAGATGCTCGGCGAACTGATTGCCAAGGGCAAAATCGAAGACGGCAAGACTCTTGTGGGTGTTATGGCGTGGCGCGACTTCGCCAGGTTGAAGCAAAACGGAACAGCTGGCTGAGAGCTTTTCCCCGATGGCTCACCGTTAGCTTTTGCTCGGCCGTAGCTTCGGCAAGCGTGCAGCCGAACGGCGGGTAAAAGAACAGCGGGTCATATCCGAAGCCACCCGTGCCACGCGGGGCTTCCAGTAG
>JBDTVQ010000081.1:0-19901 GCA_040007195.1 Acidobacteriota bacterium
TCACCGCAGCCCAAACCCAAGCCATCGCCCACCTGGCATCCGGCAAATCGCTATCCGCCACAGCCCGAGAACTCGGAATCCACCGGGCCACCCTCCACAACTGGTTCCACAACGCCATTTTCTCCCAAGCCTACAAAGAGGCCTCCCAAGCCGCAGCCGAAGCCATCAGCGACGAAATGCACGCCCTCTCCCGCCTGGCACTCGACACACTTCGACACCTTTTGACAGATCCCAAGTCCTCCCCCACCGTGAAACTCAAGGCCTCCCTAGCCGTCCTCAACCACGAAGCCGGCACCCGAAACGGCTCCTGGGCCCTACCATTCCCCACAAGAGCCCCACGCCTCGACCCACCCCCCAGTCGAAGCCAAGGCGACCTAGGAGCCCTAACCCACGCCCTCCTCCGCGACCCAGCATTCTTAGCGAGACACGCCCCCCAAATGCAAGAAAAAATGTCCATCAACCCAACCCAGTTCAACCCAACCCAACTCCACCCCAAACGCAAATAATCGCTCAACAAAATTCGAAGCTTTTTTCGTTATCCGCGTGAATCAGCGTCCATCCGCGGCCCAATACTCCGGGCGCTCTAGCCCCTACCCAAACACCCACCCCAAGCAATCCAAAACCCCATCCGAAGCCTACGTAATCGCCTCAATCTCAATCGCCCCATTCCCCCAAACCGTATGCCGCCCCACCCCCGTCCACCGAGCGGCCTCCAGGAACGGAACAAACTCACTCAGCTCGCCCTCATAGTCGATCTCCCCCAAAAATCCCCCAATCGGATGCGTCTGCCCCGTCCGCGACGACCGCCGCGCCACCGGGCTTCTCTCAATCTCGCACCGCGTGATCGATACCCCTGAAGCCCGCTCCGAGAACGCTTTAAAGTCCAGCGCCAAAGGACCCGGTCCATACAGAGCCCGCAAAGTCGACACCCGGTCCCGTATCCGGTTGACCAAAATCTCAAACTCAGGCTCCGCCACCAGTCGCCCATCCGACTTCATCTCCGTCGGCGTCACAAACCGCACCCTCACCCCGCCAATATGCCCTCGCTTGGGCATCAGGCTCAACTGCACCACCCGGTGATCCGCCGACCGCAGCGTTGCCTTCGAACGGTTCGCCCCCAGCCCTGCCTCGGCCACACGAGCAAACGCCCCCGTGAAAGCTTCAATCGCCGGATCGCGCGTATCAAACAAATGCAGGTCGAAGTGGAATCCCTGCCCGCGCCCAATCGTCCGCCCGTCCAGATGCGCCGCCCGAAACACGAACGGCCGCGGCAGATCTCCCAACCCGCTTGGCGCGCGCCCCTCCAGCTTCTCGGTCAACTCGGCCCGCTCTTCCAGAGCCGGTTGAAAAATGCGCTCGAACAACTCCGGCTGCCCAAGCTGCTCGGCCATTTCACGAAAGTGAATGCCAAACGCCCCGCGGACAATGTTGCCCGCCTTCCCGGCGCCAAAGTATATGGGCTCGACCGCCTCAAAATGAAAGCGGAAGGCGATGAGCTCAAAGTTCATGCCGTCCGCTTACGCTATCGCATTTTGTCCCGCAATGCATCCCGCACCGGAACATTATCCACCAGTATTGTTTCCGGTCCGCGCACTCCTAAAAGCGGATCTTCGCTCCCAATTGGAACTTCCGAGAGCTGCTGTTGATTGTGTCCCGAATGCGTCCGAACAGCGTGCTGCTCAACGTCGTCGTCGGAAATCCGAACTCCGGCGTGTTGGTCAGGTTCGTCACATCGGCGCGGATTTCCTACATCACGCGCTCGCCGATCCGGTTAACTATTTCGAGATATTGGCAAACAGGGGGGTCAATTCGCCTGCACTCAGGAGTGGAGACTAAGGCTCCGGTTCCGGCTCAAGCACGGAACTCAGGTCGCCCAGCAGTTGCCGTTCTTCGTCGCTGAATCGGTCTTTCAGTTCCGGGCTATCGAGACGGCTCTGCCGCTCTTCGTCACTCATGCCGCGAAGCTCCATCACTTCACGCGCCATCAGGCGCCGCCGGCGCGGGGGCATCTCGCTCAGTTGCTTCCGCATCTGGCGAATTGCCTTCTGCCGCTCCGGAGGCAACTGCTGGAAGTTGTTCAACTGCCGCGCCAGCCGCTCACGCTCGCTCGGCGTCATGTGGCTGTAGGCTTCCAGGCGCCGCTCAAATTGCTCACGGCGTCCTTCGGGAAGGGCATCGAGAGCCTTGCGGCGTTCTTCGGGAGACATCTTCTGCAGCCGGTCGAGCTGCATCTGGAACTGAGCCGCGTTGCGGCCGGACCCGATGGGGCCCTTAGGGAAGCCAAACCCGCCCTTCGGCCGAATCTGCGCCACGGCAGGCGCCATGGCCACAATGGCCCACAGCGCGAAGGCGGCGGCGATCCTGGTAAAACGGCGCATCACAAGCTCTTGGCCGGCGGCTCCAGTTGCAGTTCTTCATTCAGTTCGCGCAGCAGGTTCAGATCGTCGAGCGACCGGTCCACCTGCTCCACGTCCATGCGCTCGATGATGCCCGCCTGCTTGGTTTCCAGCTCCACAGGCTCCGGAGCGCGAAACAAAGCCACGCCGATCACCAGCAAACAACTCGCCGCGATCGGGATCGCCGGGCGCACGGGGAAGGGCATCAACGCACCCATCGCCCGCTTCCACCACGGCTGCGCCTGTTGCGCGTCGATCGCCGAATACAGGCGTCGGTTGAAGTCCTGCGAGACCTCTGCCGGCGCCCACGCATCCATCGCCGACCACACCGCTTTGTGCCCTTCGACAACCGCGCGGCACGATGCGCAATCGCGCGCGTGCAGTTCCAGCACAGCCGTCTCTTCCCGGCTCAGCGTACCGTCCATCCAGGCCAGGAACGTGCCGGCCTGCTCGCCTTCCTGCAGAGGACACCGGAAGGAGCCGGCGCTCAGTTCGTGTTCGTTCATGGCATCCCCCTTTCCGGTATCAGGCAAAATGAGCCAGCCGCAATCGCAGCGTTTCATAAGCGCGAAACAGCAGCGATTTCACAGCCGATTCGGAACATTCCAAAATTCGCGCAATCTGCGAATATTCTAACTCTTCGTACTTGTGCATGAGGACGGCCGCTCGCTGCTTGGCGGGCAGCGTCTCAATCGCCTGGCGGATCTCCGCCATCCGCGACTCGCGCACCATGCGTTGCTCCACGCTCGGCAGCCGGTCCGAAACCTGCCGCACTGCGCCCTCTACTACCTCTTCGTCCAGACTCTCCTGATGGCGGGTATTCCGGTTATCTCGAATCCAGTTTAGGGCCAAATGCGTGGCAATTCGAAACAGCCAGGTTGTAAACTTCGCAGTTGGTTCATACGACTCCCTCGAACGGTAGACCCGCAGAAAGACCTCTTGCGCCAACTCCTCCGCCACGGCCTGATTTTGGACCATCCGGTAGAGGAAATGGACCACCGGCGAACGGTGCCGTTCCAGCAGGAGAGAGAAACTGGCCTGGTCGCCCGCGCGGACACGGAGCATTAACTCCGAATCCCATTCGAGTGTTGCCACGGCGGCCATGTCTTCCAGAACACCGGTTTTCGGAGAATGTTGCGGCGGATGCATAACCTGGGCGCACAACTGGACGCGGCCCCAGGGCGCTTGGATTACAGGGAAATGGTGTGGAGACGGGAATAGACGCTGCCGCCGGGCTCCGGCCGGCTTTCATAGAGGTGAAATGCCTTAGCTTCGAATGAGCCCCAGTTTGCCTGGGGAAGCTGAGCCACCTGCCGCCGCAGTTCGGCGATGTCGCTCCCCGGCGGCACGCGCGCCAGCGTCAGATGGGGCGTATATGTTTTCTTTTCAACAGGGATGCCGAGAGGGGCCAGTGCGGCTTCCGTCGCCGCCGCCAGCGCCCGCAGCGCCTCGCCACCCTGGACGTTGACCCAAAAGATGCGCGGCGAATGGGGATTGGGGAACCAGCCCAGCCCGCGCAGGGTGATGGGAATCGCCGCAGCCCCCGCCCCCACCGCAGCCCCCGGCACCGCCTCCAGCGCCGCCAACAACTCCCCCAGCCGCTCCGGCTGCCATTCCCCGATAAACTTGGTTGTGATGTGCAGGTTCTCCACAGGCGACCAGCGGAGGCGGGCATGAGGCTTCCAAAGGGCAATCTGGCCGCCCAGCCGCTCGACAATCTCCGGCGGCAGGTCGATGGCAGTGAACAGGCGCATGATCAACACCAGTCTGAATCTCCGGCCGGGCTCCCGGCAACCCCCATCCTGCCCCGCTCCTTCTACGCCCGCCCGCCAGTGGAGGTAGCCCGCGATCTGTTGGGCTGCAACCTGGTTCACGGCCCCCGCGCCGCCCGCATCGTCGAAGTGGAGGCCTACCTCGGGCTGGGCGATCCCCCGTCGCACACCTCCCGCGGGATGACGCCGCGCACGAAGGTCATCTTCGGCCCGCCCGGACACGCCTACGTCTACCTCATCTACGGAATGTATGAGTGCCTGAACTTCGTTACCCTGCCCGAAGGCGAGCCAGGCTGCGTCCTCATCCGCGCGCTCGAACCCGTTCACGGCGTCGAACTGGCCACCAACGGCCCAGGCCGCCTCACGCGCGCCATGGGAATCACTCGCGGCCACAACGGCGCCGACCTGACCACGGGCGACCTGCGAGTACTCTACGGTACTCACCAGGAACGGGTCGTATGCGGTCCTCGCGTCGGGATTGGCCTCTATCCCGACCTTCCCTTACGCTACTGGCTTGAGGGTAATGCGTTTGTCAGCCGGGGGTAGTCAGGTCTTTTCCCCATTCTGCTCAAATCCGGTCAAGCCGATAGATGAGCAGAGGGATATCCGCATGGGAATGAACGGGAAACTGCGGCGCGTGCCGGCTCAGGATTGGAGCCGGGTCCGCACGGACGAGCAGTTTCGCAATGGACTGCTCGAAGCCGGTTGGCAGCCTGCCGTCGATATGACCGCCGGACTTTCGATCCTGCCTTGGTACGCGCGATGGCCGATGCGCTTCCTGCTACGCAAGCAGATCAAGGCGATGAAGGCGGCGCAGGCCCCGAATCAGGCGAAAAAGGACGCAGGCGAGGTGCTCGATCTCCACAAGTCCTGGCATGGCTTGCACTGGCTGATGTGCCAGTCGGTTTGGGAAGGCCCGGAGCCTTATCGCAGCGCCATCCTGGGGGGCGAGGAGATTGGCGACGACTTGGGCTACGGCCCGCCGCGCCTGGTGGAGCCCGCCAAGGTGGAAGACGTCGCCCGAGCGCTATCAATGCTCAGCGTTTCCCAGCTCATGAAACGCTACGACGGCCATTTGATGGAGCGCCATGACGTCTATCCAGGCAACTTCTCCGCGGACGAATCGTGGAAGAGTGAACTCCGCCGCGACTACGAACGCCTCCAGAAGTTCTACAAGGAAACAGCCGCCGAGGGTGGCGGCATGCTCTCCTGGATCGACTAGCCGCCGCCGGCGCCTCGGGAACCGCCCTTTAGCCTGAAGCTACACTGAGGGTATGAACCTGCGCCGAGCTGCGTGGTGGGCTTTCCTTGCCGCGCCGCTATTTGCCCAGACGCCTTCTCCCTGCCCGAACGCGCAAACCATCCGCGCCTGCGACATCGTCTTTGAGATGCCCGAGGCCGAAGCGGCCCGCTTCCAGAACCCGTATCTGGATGTGACGTTCCAAGCGGAGTTCCGTTCGCCCAAGTTCCGCACATTCCTCATGCCCGGCTTCTGGGATGGCGGCCGCCGCTACATCATTCGCATCACGCCGGTGGAGCCGGGCGAGTGGATCTATCGCGTCTCGTCGAATGTGAAGGCGTGGGACGGCCAGCGCGGCCAGTTTCAAGCCGCCGAATCGAACGACCCTGGTTTCCTCAAACCGGCCAACCTCTTCCATTGGAGCTATACGGAAAAGAAGCAGCCGCACCTGTGGATGGGCGACACCTGCTACACCTTTCCGTGGATCGACCGCGCTCTCTTCGATCAGATCGTGGCCAAGCGCAGCGAGCAGAAGTTCACCCACATGCGCGGCCTGGTCATGCATCCCGACGACAAATACACGAAGGCGTTCCTCGATCCCGACCACCCGAATTCCGAATTCTTCCACGAGCTCGACGACCGTGTCCGCGCCCTCAACGACAAAGGCATGTTTGTCGACCTCGTGCTTGCCGGCGACGAGAACCACCTTGTGAAGGTCTTCCCCGAATGGAAGCAGCGCGAGCGCTTCCTGCGCTACATGATTGCCCGCTACGCGCCGTTCAAAATTACCTGGCAGGGCGTGCAGGAGTTTGAAGAGTACGACGACGGCCGCGCTCTGCTGAAAGAGATCGGCCTGTTCCTGAAGAAGACCGATCCCTATGGTCATCCGCGCTCCACGCACACCACCCGCACCAGCGGACCGCTGCTGCCCGACGGCTGGATGACACACGTCCTGTACCAGACCTCCGACGACCAGATCGGCGCCATCGAACGTCAGGTGATCTTTGCGCCGCACATCAACGCCGAATTCGCTTACGAAGACAGCGGCGCGGGCAAGTCGCACCCGCATCACGTCGACACGGCGACGTTCCGTAAGCGCCTGTGGAACGCGACGATGAACAACCAGTACCCGACCTACGGCAACACGGGTACCTACGGCGGAAAGGCGTTCCCGGTGGACGCGAAGTATCTCGACGCGCCCGGTGCCAAGGCCATGTCCGACTGGTTCGAGTTCATGTCGCGCACGCGTTTCTGGGAGCTGGAACCGTACTTCGATATCACTGCCGGGCGCGCGCTCTACCTCACCGGGACCGAGTACGTGGTCTACCTGGAGAACGGCGGACCTGTTGAAGTGGTCACCGAAAAGAAGGGCTACAAGGTCTACTGGTTCAACGTGGAGACGGGCGAGATGACCGTCGAGAAGAAAGACTACAAGGGCGAGCTCTTCGTGGGTTCCGCGCCAGGACCGGGACCGTGGGTTCTCCACCTGTCGCGTGACGGCCGCAAAGAGTCCATGCTGAACAGCTACTACTTCGAATCGCGCCGCCAATTCGTCCAGGAGGTGGAGACCAACCCGCAGCGCGTACCCTACGAGCTCCTTGAGCCGCAGGACGACGAGTTGCGAGCCGGTAAGAAGGTGAAGTTCGCCGTAAAGCTGAAGCGGGAAACCAAGGCCACGGCGACCATGATGTACATGTGGACGGCCGAGGCGACCAATAGCGGGCAGGGCTACCGCGTGATCGCCACTGGCCGGTCGGGTGAGTTCACGATGCCGAAAGCGCTGTCGAAGACCTTCCCGGCGGTGGTGAACCTGCGCGTGTACGGCATGAACCTCAACGGCAAAGTTTATGCGATCGACCGCGTGATGAAGCTGGTCGAATGATCCTCTTGGCCATTGATTCGAGCACGGAATACGGCGGCATTGCATTGTGGCGGGATGGCGAGGTGCGCGAGACTGTCGTGCACTCGCCGGACGGCTACGCGCATGTTCTGTTCGGCGAACTCGAACGGTTGCTCGCCGAGTGCGGCGTGAAGCTGAGCGAGGTAGACGCCTTCGCGGCGGCTTCGGGGCCGGGCTCATTCACCGGAGTGCGCGTGGCGCTCGCGGCCGCGAAAGGCTTCGCCGAGGCGTATGGAAAGCCGCTATTCGCGATCTCGAACTTGCTGGCGATGGCATCGCTTGGCCGGTCGCCGCTGCGCGCGCCGCTGCTCGATGCCCGGCGCGGAGAAGTCTATGGTGGATTGTTCGATGCCGCATTGCATCCGCTGCGAGCTGAGGGCGTAATGCCCCTGCAGGCATGGCTCGATTCGCTTTCCGGCGCGGATGTCGAGATCCTCTGCCCCTACCCGGAGCGATTCGGCGAACCGCTGCAGGGGCGCGTTGTGACCAACACGCCGAATGCCGTGGCTGCGGCAGTGGCCGCACTGGCAGCGGAGCGGTACCGGTTGGGTGCGCGGCCCGTAGCGGCTGAGTCCGATGCCAACTATGTGCGCCGTTCGGATGCGGAAATGAATTGGAAAGAAGCCTAGGGCGCCTTTGCCCTAGCGCGCGAGCGATTCCAGCAGGCTGAGTTCGGAAGCAAACGTCGATAACGCAACCTTGTCGAGCGGTTGATCCGGCGAATGCGCCCTGTCGAGCGATTCCGATACGGCGTGCAGCAACTCCCAACGCTCCCGCGTATGCGAATCCGTGGAGAGAGAGTCCGCGCCCTCGCTCCGCATCGCCTCGGCCGCCTCGCGGCTCTGTCGTAGATGCTCTTCGTTTCGACCCAATACCGCCTCGCGGAGATTTCCAGCGAGGAAGCTGATCTGGGCGGGCAGGCGCCCATATCCCAATACTTGCACCAAGACCCATATCGTCCCGATTACCGCATGTGGGAAGAAAAAGTGAAACGTGAGGAAATACCCTCGATCCGGCAGGGAAATGTACCCGGCCTAAGTGCCTGCTGTCACACAGCGGGCAGCCGGACCGATAAGCAACCTTGAAGAGATTCCATGATCCAGCTCACGCGATTGAACCAGCAACAACTGGTGCTGAATTCGGATCTGATCGAACACATTGAATCGACTCCCGATACGGTGATCACGCTGACCACGGGCGCGAAGTTCATGGTGCGGGAGAGCGCCGACGAGATCATCCGGCTTGTGGCGGAGTTTCGCCGCCAATCGGCCGAGGACTGGCGTAGCTGCGCCGTCCTGCGGCGGGCTGCCGTCGATTTACAGAAGAACAAAGATTCGCGCGGGGAGGACTAACGGTTCATGGCCGATGCGGGAGCCAAACCGAAAAAGGCGGGTCTGCGCCCGGATATTGCCACGCTGGGCGGAATTGTTCTGGCGATGCTGGGCATTGTCGGCGGCCTCCTTCTGGAAGGCGGAGAGATTGCCGATATCAGCCAGCTCACGGCCGGGTTAATCGTCCTGGGCGGAACCTTTGGCGCGGTGCTGATCAACACGCCCCTGGCCACCGTGATGGGCGGCATGAAAGGCCTGGTGAATGTCTTCTTTGAGCAGCGCATGCGGCCCGATGTGGTGGTGGAAGAGATCATCCGCTACGCCACGCGCGCGCGCAAAGCGGGCATCGTGTCGCTCGAAGAAGAGG
The DNA here is from genome assembly GCA_040007195.1 of Acidobacteriota bacterium. Classification (GTDB taxonomy): domain Bacteria; phylum Acidobacteriota; class Terriglobia; order Bryobacterales; family Bryobacteraceae; genus JAFLBB01. The sequence goes on from JBDTVQ010000081.1 coordinate 9,007, forward strand.
TTTCTCAGGCCTCCGACCCTTTCCTGGTGAAGGCGCTGACACTGGCCGTCGATGGCACCGATCTGCAGGAGCTGCGCAAGATGATGGAGCTGGAAATCACCCAGCAGGAGCATCACGGCGAATCCGAAGCGCGCGTGTTCGAAGTGGCCGGGGGCTATGCGCCCACCATCGGCATCATCGGCGCGGTGATGGGCCTCATCCAGGTGATGAAAAACCTCTCCGATATCGACAAAGTGGGCCACGGCATTGCCGTAAGTTTCGTTGCCACAGTGTACGGTGTGGCGCTGGCGAATATCTTCCTGCTGCCCGCCGCCAACAAGATGAAGGCGCGCACGCAGCAGGATTCTCACATGCGGGAGATGATGCTCGAAGGCGTCATCGGCATCGTCGAAGGGTTGAACCCCAAGCTCATACGCAGCAAGTTGGAAGCCTTCGCGCCTCCCAAGAAAGATAAGAAGGGCAAGGCGGCCGTCCCCTTGGCGGAAGCGGAGGCGGCGGAATAAACGATGCGCAAAAAGAAACCTGTGGCTCATGAGAATCATGAGCGTTGGCTGGTCTCCTACGCCGATTTCATCACGCTCCTGTTCGCGTTTTTTGTGGTGATGTTCGCCACCTCGCAAACCGACCACAGCAAGACGCAGCAGGTGCAGGACTCCGTGCGCCGGGCGATCGAGGAGAACCAGTTTGTCTCCGTCATGGCGAGCATCCTCGGCGGCGATGTCAACAACAAGGGCAAGGGCAACGCGCAGATGAAAGGCCCGGGTGGCACCGAACAGGTGTCGCAGGATCGCAAGACCGACGGCAAATACGTGGAACTCGTTCCGGCGATGAAGTATCTCGAACAGGAACTGGCCGACGAGATCTCCAAAGGCATGATGAGCGTGAGCATGGAGCCGCGCGGCCTGGTAGTCAGTTTCCGCGAGGCGGCGTTCTTCCCGTCGGGCACCGACGTGATTCCCGAACAGACCTACGACACCGTGGCAAAGGTGGGACAGGTGATGGAGAAGCTGCCCAACCCGGTGCGCCTGGAAGGCCACACGGACTCGATTCCCCTGCGCGGCGGCGGGCGCTTCCGCAGCAACTGGGAACTGTCGGCCGCGCGGAGCATCGCCATGATGGAACTGCTGGTCAGCTACTGCAACATCCCGCGCGACCGCCTGTCGATTGCCGGATACGCCGACAACGCCCCCATCGCCGATAACGACACCGAAGACGGCCGCCGCCGCAACCGCCGCGTCGATATTGTGATTCTCAACCAGACGGGCTTGGCCGCTGAGCCGGCGACAGCGAATCACGGGAAGCCCGCTGCGCCCGCCACAGCCGCGCACTAGTTGCTACGCTGTCCGCATGTGGATGCGAATGATGTTGATGGCGCTTTGCGCCGGAGCCGTATGGGGGCAAGCTATTCCGAGTTGTCCGCTCTCAGCCCTCGATTTCTATCTGGGATTCGACTGCGCCTCGGCCCAACGCCGGGCCATCCGCAACAATAACTCCGACCACGAGGCGTGGCGCCAACTCAAGGAGCGCAGGATCAACCAGGTGAAGGGTGAGATCGACGAAGAGACGAAACGCTCGCCGCTCGATCCGACGGCACTCGGACTGCGTTACGCAGAAGTGGAAGCCATCTGCCGCGAGATCGACGAGCGCGAAGTGCGACTGGTGAAGGTGAATCGCGACGTGTTGAACGAGTCGCAGAAGACTAAGCTTGCCGTGCTCGAAGAGGCACTCAAGCTGATGCCGATTGCGGAGGAAGCTTCCGGAATAAATCTTTTGGTCGCGAACTCGCAGCCATCCACATTGACCGATCGGTTTTCTCGTCTGGGCATTCTCGTTCCAGGCACACAGCGAACAGGCGCATGTGCACCGGCGGCCCGAGCGGTTAACGTGAACCCGTTTCCGTTCTAAAAGCTCAGCTTCAACCCAAACTGCACCACACGGCCCGATTCACCCGTCTGAATAATATTCGACGTCGTGTTCGGGGCCACCGCCTCGCAGCACGTCTCGCCGAAGCGCGCGCTGGTGATCTGGTTCGAGCCGCTCGAAGCGCTCGATGGCGTCTGGAAGTTCGCGTGATTGAGCGTGTTGAACGTCTCGGCGCGGAACTGGATGCGGAAGCGCTCGGTGACCTGGAAGTTCTTCTGCGCGGCGAGGTCGAAGTTCCAGTAACCGGGACCGCGAAACAGGTTGCGGCCCATGCCGTTTTCGCCTGCGGCTGGGGTGCCGAAATACTGCGCCTTCTCGGCCTGTGAGATGAGCACGGGCCCAACCGAGCCCGCTTGTTCCTTCAGCGAGAACGACGGCAGGTCAGACGTCAGCAACTGCGCACGCGAGACGTGTGAGGCGTTGTTCGTACGCACGCCGCTGGTCACCGTCCACGGCTCCCCGGTGTAGGCGCTGAAGATGCCGTTCACGCTCCAACCGCCGATGATCTGGTTCATCGCACCGGCGGCAGATCCGGCGAATGGCTTGCCCTTGCCAAAGGGAAGCTCGTACAGCCAGGCGGAGTTGAACACATGGCGGCGGTCAAAGTCGGAGACCGCGCGCTCATTGCGCCAGTTGGTGATGTCGGCGGGCGTGCGCGAATTGGTAGTGCTCAGTCCGCCGCCGGAACTGGAAGCAACCGGGTCGACCGATTGATTGTCGATCGATTTCGAAAGCGCGTAGGCCGCATTCAGCGTGAGGCCGTTGGAGAACCGCTTGCGCACCACGGCCTGGAAGCTGTGATAGTAGCTGTCGCCGCCCGAGTCGATGTAGGTCATCTGGTTGAACTGTTGATTGGGACGCAGGTTCGCGCCCAGGGTCGTCTGCTCCACGCGGCCCGCAAACTGGCCCGCGGCGTTCTGGTTCAGCTCATTCGTCGTCGCGGCGGCATTGACGAAGGCGGCCGTAAGGACGCCGCGCGTCACGAGTCCGATGGGCGTAGCCGTCACCCCGCCCGGGCACGTCGAACCCGACGCAGTGCAGCCGGCGCGGACGTTGCGCTGCATGGCGCGGAAGTCGTCGAGAATCGGACCCGCGCCGATTTGATTGAGGTCGTAGCCGCGATAGAGGCGCGTGCCGCGCCGCCCCACATAGGCAACTTGAACCAGCGTGCCGCCGGCCAGTTCGCGCTGCACGTTGAAGTTCCATTGGTGTACGGTCGGCAGCTTCAAGTTCTGATCGAATACGGTGATGTTAGGCGCCGTGCCCGACAACTGGCGCGGAGGCGTCAGGAACTGGCTGGGCTTGGATGCGGGCGGTGCGAGTTCCTCGGGGAAGCCTTCGTTGATCCGGCGGTCGGGAACGGCTGCGCAACCCGGCGTGGTGGAGCTGCCCGGTATCGACTGGCAGAATGTGGTGATCCCGGGAGGACGGCCCGCGACCGCCGTCACCTGGAACGAAGCAATAGGATCGAACGCAATGCCATAGCCGCTGCGAAACACCGTGCGGCCATTGCCGGGCGCCCACGTGATGCCGAGGCGCGGACCGAGGGCGCCGGCGTTGTTGCGCTGATACCAGCGGTCCTTGTTGACAAAGCTGACCAGTTCACCGCCGGTGAGCGATTTGTCGGGCACGTAGACCCGGCCTCCCGCTTCCGTCGGCGCGGTATTGAGCTCCCAGCGCAGACCGTAGTTGATGGTAAGGTTGCGGCGCAGCTTCCATTCGTCCTGGAAGTAAAAGTTGTATTGCTTCAGCCGCTGGCCTTCCGCCCACAGCGTCACCGAATTGCCGCTGCGGAAAGGGAGGAACTGATCCGATTTGAGGTCGCCGAGAAAAATCTGCTGCAGTCCGGCCGGAATGCCCAACAGCTCGTTGATGCCTTGCAGCAGGCGGTTGCTGTCGTTCACGTTGATGCCGGGAACGAGCGATTGATCCAGCGCGGGCGGGCGCGTGGTGCGGCTAAAGCTGAGCACGGGGGTAACGTTCACGCCGCCGGGCTGGCCGCGCTGGTCGTTGTGCTGATAGAAGCGGATGTTGAAGCCCATGCGGAACATGTGCGCGCCATGGACGATGCTCAGGTTGTCGAGTATCTGGGGAGTGTTCAGCGCGCGGTTGGTGCGCGGGCGGTTCAGGATGGCGTCGCTGATGTTGACGAAGTCGTAGGGTGCCGTGTTGGGGAAGGTGGGGTTGGCCTCGCCTTGCGTGAACAGGAAGAAGAAGCGCGCATAGCCTACGGTGAGGTCGTTCACGATGCGCGGCGAGATGACGCGGCGCCAGCTTGCGGCGACGTTCTGCGAGCGGCGGTAGACCTCGCCCAGCGGCGGAAAGTTTGGGAACACCTGCGGGCGCGAGTTGTTCGGATCGCCGCCGAGCGTGTTGGCGTCGGCGAAGAGATAGCGTGCGAACACGGTGTTGTTGTCGTTGATCGTGTGATCCACGCGGCCCATGATGTTCGGACCGCGTACCTTCACCGGCGGATTCCACAGATACGCAGCCGTGTTGAGGCCATCGCCCGCGGTCCACGAATTGGGTGCGGGATAGGTTTTCAGGTAGCCGAGAATCTTCGGATCGCCCCCGATGCGGCGTGGATCGTTGGCGAAGATGTCATACGTGGCCACGCAGTTCAAATCGAGGTTCGAACCGCAGTTGCGCACGCCCGGGTTGAGCGCGCCGGTCTGCGGATTCACCAGTGCGGGCGCGTTCTGCGTGATCGTCGTGCCATTCACCACCAACGGATTGCGCGGGTCGAGGCGAATGTAGCGGTACTGGCCGGCGAGCGCTTCGGGCGTGTAGAGAATGGGCGGACCGCCGAAGACCTGGTCAATCGGTTGCGCAAAATTGATCTTCGCGCCCTGATAGCTGCCAAAGAAAAAAGTCTTGTTCTTGCGAATGGGGCCGCCGATCTCGAAGCCGTACTGGTTCATCTTGATGTCGGGCTTGGGCGTGCCGTTGGCACTCGAAAAGAAGTCGTTCGAGTTGAGCACCGTGTTGCGGAAGAAATGAAAGATGGTGCCATGCAGTTGGTTCGTGCCCGAGCGCGTGGCGATGGAGACGCTAGCGCCGGAATTGCGGCCCTCCTCAGGCGTCGCGTTCGACGTGGTTACCTTGTACTCCTGCACGTTGTCCGGATTCAGTTTGTAAATGTTATTCGTCGGATTCGGCACCGACGACTCATTCGCCTCGATGCCGTCGATGGTGGTGTTGGTGGCAAAATCACGCGAGCCATTGATGTGGATGCCCGTGCCCGCGCCGCCTTGCGTGCGTTGAATGACGCCCGGTTCGAGCACGAGCAGGTTGAGCGGATTGCGCCCGTTCAGCGGAAGCTCGGCGATGACCTTGCGCTCAACCACGTTGCCCAGCGCGGCACTCGACGTCTGCAGTTGCTCATAGGTGCTGGCGACGGAAACCGTTTCGTTCGTCTGGCCGACTTCGAGCGAAATGTCGATCGCGACCGGCGTCCCAACCGTGAGCGTAATGTCGGTTCGCCTGGCGAGCTTGAACCCGGCCTGCTCGACGGATACCGTGTACGCACCCACCGGCAGCGAAGCAAAACTATAGATGCCGGCATCGGTGGTTTGCTGGCGGTAGGTGATGCCGGTGGCTTCATTCGCGGCCGTCACCTGCGCATTCGGCACCCCACCGCCGGTGGCGTCGAGCACCGTGCCGGAGATTGTGGACGTGCTGGTTTGAGCGAAGGCCGAAAGTGCGGACAGTATGAGGGCGGCTAGGAAAAGACAGCGCGGAAAAAACATGAAGATCTCCCAGGAGGTAACTCCATAATACCGCCCAAGGCCGGCCGAAACCGCCGGCTCTTACTCGAAGACAATCAAGTCACTGACAATAATTTCGCTGCCCTGTGAGCCTGGGTATGGCTCGCCCAGCACGACGACGCGCACGGTGTGATTGCCCGGTTTCAGTGAGTAAACATGCCACAGGCTTTCGCCTGCGCGCGTGCCGCGTCCCTCGTGATAGGTGTCGATCGTTTTGTCGAGCTTGCCATCGAGATACACGTCCGCCTTGCCGCCTGCATTCGTAAAGGTGCCGGTCAGGATGGCGCCCGTCCCGGTGAAGGACACCGCCGCCTCGGCGCCTTTTGTAGAGGCCTTGCATTTGAGGTTTTCGACGGTCCACTGACCGCTGAAGGTCCAGCGCGGGTCCGTCGAGTTATACCGGCCCTGCACTTTGCCCGGCTGAAACTGTTCCCACTTCGTGGGCTTCGGTGCCTGCACGCGCACAACCAGCGTCTCGCCCTGGAGCTTGCCGCCGTTGGCCTTCACCATCGCGATGGCGCGCTTCACGGTGCTATCGACGATGGTCTTGAACGTGTAGTTGGTGAAGTTAAACTTCTCGTTTTCGATCGAAGGGATGCCGCTCTTCCATTTATCCGGAATGGCCTTGTGGCCGATCATGACGCCGAGAATTCCCGCTGCGCTCGATGGGTTGCAGTCCGAATCCTGCCCGGCACGCGTGGAGACATCGATGGTCTTGTCGAAGTCGCCCTCGCCATACAGCAGTCCCAGCGCGATGTAGGCGCCATTCAGCGAGGCGTCGATGTTGAACGGGGCAGCCGCGCCCGCGGGGCACGGATCCTGGCGGTCCCACTTGGCGTCGAGTTGTTTCCAAGCGCTTCGCCAGTCTTTCGGATCCGCGGCGTGCCAGGCGAGGGTGTCGGCGATCATCTGCGCGTAACGGCTCTGCTTGGGCAGACAGGCGAGACCCGCCGCCACGACCTTTTTCGGGGCCTTCTCAAAAAACGCCGCGCCATACATGCAGGAAACGAACACGCCGCCATAGATGCCGTCGCCGTAGTTCATCACGCGTCCGGCGCGCCATGCGATATCGGTTGCCGCGCGGGGAAGTCCTGGCGCCATCATGCCGATGAAATCCGATTCGATCTGGAAGTCGATGTCGTCGGAGTGGGCGTTGTAGCGCGGGTCGCCGGCAAGCGCGGCGGGCACACCGCGATTCAGGTTCCGGCGCGCGGCGAGATTGGCATGCCACAGCGCGTATTTCGATTCGCGGAACATGCGGCCGAAGTCTTCCGTCGTCGCGCCCAGTCCCTTGTCGTCGAGCACCTGGGCGAAGGTCATGTCGACGTACAGATCATCCTGGTCGAGCGAATTGCGGACGCGGTCCGGGGGCCAGGCAGGCAGGTCGCCGTCAATAGTTTTGCCGAGCGAACGGAACTCGGTAGGCGCACCGAAGCTGACGCCGATCATCTGGCCCGCCCAGCCGCCTTCGATCCGATCACGCAATTCGGCGAGCGTGATCCGGCGTTCAGAGGCGGGGAGAAGCGTGCACAAAAGCAGGAGGGCGAAAAGTCTACCCATACCGAATATGCTATCCTCCCTCGGCATGAAGCTGGCATTCCTCTTCCTGTTCTCCTTGATGCTCGCGGTTCCCGGCAGCGCGCAAACGCCCAACCCCGACGTGCTCAAGCAAGCAGCGATGGAGATGGCCGACGGCCGCGCGACCTTCACGCAGATTATCGTCGACTCCATCTTCAGCTTTGCCGAACTGGGCTACCAGGAGTTTGAAACGGCGGTCTACGTCACCGGCCTGCTCGAAAAGGAAGGCTTCCGCGTGCAAAAGGGATGCGCGGGGATGCCCACCTGCTTCGTCGCCGAGTATGGCAGCGGCACGCCCATCATCGGTTTGATGGCCGATATCGACGGGCTGCCGGAGACGTCACAGAAGCCCGGCGTGGCATATCACGCGCCGCTGATTCCCAACGGTCCAGGGCATGGCGAAGGCCACAACGCGGGCCAGGCGGTGAACGTGACGGCGGCCATCATCGCCAAGCAACTCATGCAGCGCTACAACTTGAAGGGCACGCTGCGTGTGTATCCGGGCGTGGCGGAGGAACTGCTCGGCTCGCGCACCTACATGGTGAACGCGGGGATGTTCAAGGATCTCGATATCATGCTGTCGAGCCACATCTCAAACGACTTCACCACGGCCTTTGGCTTCCCCAGCGGCTCAGGCCTCGTCTCCACGCAGTACACCTTCCTCGGCCAAAGCGCCCATGGCGCGGGTTCGCCGTGGCTCGGCCGCAGCGCTCTGGATGCCGTGGAATTGATGGACATCGGTTGGAACTTCCGCCGCGAACACCTGCGGCCGGAACAGCGCTCGCACTACGTCATCGTCAACGGGGGCGATCAGCCGAACGTGGTGCCGCCCGTGGCGACGTCGTGGTACTTCTTCCGCGAGTGGGACTACGATCGCATCCTCGACATGCACAACATCGGCACCAAGATTGCCCGCGCCGCCGCCGAGATGACCGACACTACTGTCAGCGAACGCGTGCTCGGCGCGGCCTGGCCGGGCCATTTCAACCGGCCGCTTGCCGAGGCGCTCTACGCCAATATCCAGAAGATCGGAATGCCCGTGTGGAGCGACAAGGACCAGGAAATGGCGCGTGCGGCGCAGAAGATGATGAAAGTCGAAACGAAAGGCTTGCCGAAGGAAGTGGGCAAGCTGGTCGATGCCGAGGCGGCGGGCCGCGTGGGCGGAGGCTCCGACGATATTGCCGAGGTGTCGTGGAACTTGCCGACCGTCGTGTTGCGTTATCCGGGCAACATCCCGGGCATGATCGGGCACCACTGGTCGAGCGGCATCTCGATGGCGACGCCTATCGCGCACAAAGGAGCGACCGCCGGTGCGAAGGCGCACGCGCTCACCGTGATCGATTTGCTGACGAAGCCCGAGCTGCTCGTGGCAGCCAGGCAGGATTTCGCCAAGCAGACGGCGACCACGAAGTGGAAATCGCTCATTCCGGTCGATACGAAGCCGCCCATTCACTTCAATAAGGAAAAGATGGAGAAGGCCGCGCCGGAGTTGAAGAAGCTGCGGTACGACCCGACAAAGTACAAAACCTATCTCGAGCAGTTAGGTATTACCTACCCCACGGTGCAAGAGTAAGTCACTCGACTAAGTCGTTCAGGGAAGCCTTTTCGATCTGCTTGCCAGGTCTCGGTTTGTCCCTACCAAAACTCATGCTTTTCCCGTATTTGAGAGGAAGAAGCGAGCGTATCCACTATCAAGAAGGAAGGCGAGAAAGAAAACTTTTGTTTTCCTGTTCTTCGCCCGAAAACGACCGATAGCTTATGTGACGCGTGCCTGTCGAAGCGCGTACGTCAGGGCCGGGCGGGCTTTAGCCGCCTGAGACCAGACCTCCTCTCCCCCCAGGAATACCATGAGTGTTTTGCGACCAAGAAACCGATTAGTGAACTTCCGTCTGAGCGAGGATGAGTTCGAAAAACTGCGCGATTGTTGCGCATCCTTCGGCGCGCGCAGCATCTCCGATTTTGCGCGCAGCTCTGTGCTGTCTCGCCTGGAACAGGATCCGCAGCAGGAATCGCAGGCGAATCACCGCATCAGCCATCTCGACTACAAGGTGAGCGAGCTGGAATCGCGCGTGGGACAACTTTTGCACCTGCTGGATGCGACGGGCACGTCACAGCCTGTCCGCTACACGGAAATGGCGGAGACGGCTCCCATGGCCGTCGCGGATTCATCCAGCCGTTCCTAAACAGAAGAAGCAACGTGAGGAGTGCGGGATGATGCGATCAGTCTTTTTCCTGTTGGCGATATCTGTATTGAGCGCGGCGCTGGCCGCGCAGGCCGTTCCGGAATCCACCCCGGCCGGAAATCTTCCGGCGCAAAAAATCGGCCCGAACGATTTGTTGGCCATCAGCGTGTACGGCGCACCGGAGTTTACGCGCAGCGTGCGTGTGAGCGCGTCGGGGAAGCTCAGCCTGCCGATGCTGCATGAGCAAATCAACGCCTCCGGGAAGCTGCCGATGGATCTCGAAGTGAGTATCGCGCAGGCACTCCGCGACGACGAGATACTCGTCGATCCGGTGGTGACGGTGACGATCGTCGAATACTTCAGCCGGCCCATTAGCGTGATGGGAGCGGTGCGAAAGCCGACAACGTTTCAGGCCATCGGACCTGTAACGCTGCTTGACGCCGTAACTCGCGCCGAAGGTCTAGCGCCCGATGCCGGCTCGGAGATTCTGGTTACGCGGCGGCAGGAAGGGGCCAACGGCGACAGTATTTCGCTGGTCCAGCGCATTCCGGTCAAGGGGTTGATTGACGCCGCCGATCCGGAGTTCAACATCTCCCTCAGTGGCGGAGAAGAGATTCGCGTGCCCGAAGCGGGCAAGGTGTTTGTCGTCGGGAACATCAAGAGGCCGGGCGCCTACACCGTGACCGATTCCTCGGACACGAGCGTGCTCAAGCTGCTCGCGCTCTCGGAAGGCTTGGCGCCCTTCGCCTCCAATAAGGCGTTTATCTACCGGCGCGAAGCTTCCACGGGCGCCAAGAATGAGATCCCTCTGGAGTTGAACAAGATCATGCAGCGCAAATCGCCCGATATACCCCTGCTCGCCAACGACATTCTGTACATTCCCGACAACCGCGGGAAACGCATCGGGGTCACGGCGCTCGAGCGGGCCATCGGATTCGGATCGGCGACGGCCTCGGGCGTATTGGTCTGGAGTTCCCGCTGACCCATGGACCCTCGCACCGAATTGTTGATCGATTGGAGCATTTGAGATGGCAGACGAACGCAATGACCGGAGCTTGATGCTCCCCGATCCCAACCGCGCGCCCGGATTCGCGCTGATGCCGCACAACGGCGCAATCCCCATGCCGGAACTCGATCCGGATGGCTCTTCGATGCCGCTGTCCCACTACCTGTGGGTATTCAAACGGCATCGTTGGAAGATGATCGCCTTTGTCGTAATCTGCTCGGCCGCCACGCTGGCGATTTCGACGCGCATCACGCCCATTTATGAGTCGACGGCGACGATTGATGTCGATCGCCAAACGCCACAGGGGGTCATCGGGCAGGAGTCGGTGCGCAACACCATTAACGACTCCGACCAGTTTCTCGCCACGCAGATCAAGCTGATTCAATCGGACTCGGTGCTGCGGCCGGTCGCTGAAAAGTACTCGCTGCTCGAGAAAGA
>JBDTVQ010000082.1:0-19656 GCA_040007195.1 Acidobacteriota bacterium
GTACATTGGAAATCGTCGGCACCACGGAAGGCACCAGAATTTGAAACGGCAGTGCATTCGATCGGCCCGTGGGCGTCACCACCGTGACCATCCTCGTGTTGATCGGTGCGTTGCCCGCGACAAGAACCTGCGCCGTAACCTGCGTCGCCGTCGCCCGAACCGAATTCACCGCCACTCCGGCCGGTGGCTCAAACTCAATGCCGGTGACCGATCCCAAACCCGTGCCCGTCACCGTAAACGTGGGCAACAATTCGTTCGGAAATCCGTTGCTCGGACTCAGGCTCTGAATCACTGCTGACGACACGGGCGGCGACGTCAACGTCAGCGAAACCGGAATGCTCACCGCATTCGCTCCAGCCCCCACCACGCGAATGGAGGCGGAATAGACTCCGGGCGTGAGCCCCGCGATGTTTACCGAGACAATCAGGTTCGCTGGTGTCCGTCCGCTGCCCGGGTTCACCGTCAGCCAGTTCGGTCTCGGGTTCCCTTCGACGCTGGCGGCGAAATCGAGCGCGCCAGTTGACGAACTTACCAGAAGTGTTGCCGGGCTTGGCGAGGTTTGCCCCGCCAGGGAACTGAAACTCAGCGCGCCCGGCGACACGCTCATCTGCGCCGGAGCGGAAGTTCCCTGAATGGTGATGAAGGCGTTCGCCTGCGTGCGAAACGAACCGAAATCGACCTGCACCAGGTGATCTCCGCTCGCCAGTGCGGCTGGCGCAACGATGTTGATTTGATAAAGCCCTGGGCTCACGGCCCCGGCGAACTCCACTTGCGCCGGCTGCCCTCCGATCGAAACCCGCAGGTGCTCGGCGCCCACGATCGCACGAGCGTTACTAAACAGCAAACCTTCCGGTTGAGCCGGTTCCGTGGGTCCAAATCCGCTCGTGTACAGCTGCGCTCGGCCACCCGTTAGCAACGGTCGCGTAAAGTTGGGCGACGACGGATACAATCCAGCTCGCCCTACGATTCCACCAGTAGCGTGCACGGCGGCTACATACTTCCGGCCATCGGCATCCTGCATGAACAATCCCGGTGCATATTTCTGCAAACGCGCGAGCGTTCGTCCGGTACCTAACCTCGTCGTCACCTCCACTGACACCGTTCCCTCGGAGGTGTCGCCTGGCGCCAGCACGTTCAGTTGAGTCGGGCTGATGTAATACACGTACGCTGGTTTTCCGTTGATCGTCACGCTGGTTCCGTCCAGCACAGTCGGCATCGCCTGGCCGCGGAAATCGCTCTGCGTCCAGGAACGCGTCGTCGCCGCCAGATCGGATCCTTTGATCACCACCCACCCATTGGGCGCGATCAGCGGTTGGAATCCGGCCCCGTCGGAAACCTCCGTGATGACTGGCGCTGCCGGCTCAGTCACGAGCGTGCTGCCGTCGGAGGTGATCACGAATAGGCAACACGTCTTTGCCGGGTTAGCAAGGAAGATGACCAGACCGAGTTTTACCCGGAAACGAATGGCGCTGCCAATGGTTTGGCTTTGCCAGAGCGGTGCGTCCAGCGGAGTGTGAAGAAGCGAGTCGTTCACGTCCACGGTGTACCCGTCCCGGCTTCGCACTTTGGCCGGGGACATTTTCGTCACCTGGTAGATGATATTTGGGTCGGTCGTGCTCTGAAGTTTGCCGCTATACGTCCCCTGCCAGATCACCTCCTTATTTAAAAAGGTGGATGGCTCGCAGACAGAATTGTCCAGACACGCCTGATAGCTCTTGATAAACTCGGCCCAACTACTTTGCCAGGCCTCTTGCGCAGGGACCGCGCTTACAACGCACGTGGACACAAAGAGTAGGCGCGCTAATTGTCTGGTGACATGCTTCACAACGGTTCTTCCCCCTCAACGAATGCTTGGACCCGAATCGGCAGCCTCGACTCCCTCCCTCGTCCCTATGCACTTAGGGCTGTAGGCTAGCCTCACGCATCCCCGAATATTAGAAGCGCCAGGCCGTTAAGTACAATGGCAAACGCCAGAACTAGTCCGTTTGGACACTTTTGGACACCTGTGGACGCTTTTGATTCACTCCAATACCGTGTAAGCTGATCCGAAATTCCTCATGCAAGTGCCAAATGGTCCTAATCGCCAGGTCGCGGATAGCGATTCCGGAAAGCTCGATTCTTGGAAAGAGATAGCCGCCTATCTAGGTAAAGGGGTCACCACCGTCCGGAGGTGGGAGCGCGAAGAGGGTTTGCCCGTCCGCCGTCTGGAACACTTGAAGCGCGGATCCGTCGTCGCCTATAAGTCAGAACTTGACGCTTGGCGGAATCACCGCACGACCCCTCCGTCGGAGAAGCAGCCAACCCTCCGGCGAAGAGCGCTCTTCGCCGTCGCTGCGCTCCTAATTTTCCTCATCCTCATCGGTTCGATTTGGCGCTCGCGCTCCGCTTGGAATCCGGTCACCGAAACCAGGATCCTGACCGCCTATCCCAACGAAGAGTCGCACGCTTCATTTGCGCCCGGCGGGAAGCGCTTCGCCTATACTTCGCTTGGCCGTGTCTACGTGAAAGAGTTGGACGTCGAACCTCCCCGCAAAATCTACGAGAGCGAGCACGCCCCCGTCTGTTGCCTTCGCTGGTCGCCTGATGGAAGCCAAATCGCCGTGAGTTTTAAGGATGAAACTGCCCAATGGCAGCTCGGGTTAATCGATCCCACTGGCCGCTCTTTCCGCTCACTGGGCACCGGCGGCCCCGAACTCTCGTGGAAGCAGGACGGATCGGCAGTCCTCTATGCCCACCGCCCGCACGGTGCACCCACCTCGGCCATCTACGAGTTAGATCTGGCCAGATCCCGCTCGCGGCAAGTCTCATTTCCACCACCCGGCTCTTGGGGTGACATTTTCGGAGTGCCAGATGCCGACGGCACCCACCTGCTTCTTGCCCGCTACCCCCGCTTCGGGCAAGGAGATGTGTACTTGGCGAAGTACGGCGAATCGAGTGCAATCCGGCTTACTTATCTGCAGGACTGGATTGTAGGCGTCGACTGGCTTCCCTTTGGCCGCGGGGCGATCTTTAGTGGGGCCGTGCACGGCCAGGATGGAATATTTCGCATACCCGCGGACAATCCCGCCGAACCGGCTCTCATCGTCGGCGCTGCCGGCGTCAATCGCTATCCCCAGGCCGTAGCGATCGGAAACGACTCCATCCGTATCAGCTTCGATAGGGAGCTCTGGAACACCGATCTAACCTTAATGAACCTCTCCACCCATGCGACCACTCCCGTAGCCATCACCAACGAACCGGAAGAGGACCCGGATATTAGCGAGGACGGCCGCCTCGTCTTTAGCTCGTCACGCACTGGCGTCAATAACATTTGGGTTTGCGAGCCGGGGTGCAAAGATGCCCGGCAGATTACCGCCTTCCGCGAGCAGCAGGTCGAACTATGTCCTCGCTGGTCGCCCGATGGGCGGCAGATCGTCTACGTCGTCAAGGCAAACGGTCAGTACAACCTGGTTGTTTCCGGCGCGCTCGGCGAAGCCCCCCGCGTCGTTTTAGCCGGTTCCGGTGAAAGTTCCCCTTCGTGGTCGAGAGACGGAAAATCCATCTATTTCCATTCCGACCGTGGCGGGCGCTCCGAAATCTGGCGGGTTGCCGCCACCGGCGGCTCCCCTGTCCAGATCACTCGCGGCGGAGGAATCGAAGCCTTCGAATCCAATGACGGCCGGGAACTTTTCTTTATCCGAACGAACGAACACTCCAACCTGTTCCGCCACACACTTGCAACGGGCGACGAAACGCTGGTGCCTGGCCCGGTCGAGCTGCATCGCAGAAACTGGCGTCTCGTCGGCCGCGCCGTCCTCTACTGGCCAGAGTTCATTCCTACTCGCTCCTCGGTTCTACTCCAGGTCGATCTCGACTCCGGCCAATCCCGCCAACTGGCCACTACCGCTGGAGTTCGGCCCGTCATGAGCTTCTCCGTGAACACCCACGGCCAAGCTGTTTGGAGCGATACCAGTACCAAGGAAGAAGATCTCCACGCCGTCGACCTCACCTTCCGGCCGTTCTCGAGTCCCTTCTAGTCGCGCCAGCCTCCTCGGTGCCACTTTTCCTCCACGCGCCGCCCTTTCCGCGCGTCATATAGTAAGGAAAGAAGAACTATGCCGTCCATTTCACGCCCTTCCGGCGCCACCCCCGTCCACCGCCCCGGCCAGCACTCCGTCCGCCCCCTCAGCGCTCGCCCCGCCGGCCGCCTCACCCGCCGCCGCGCAGGCTTCTCCCTCATGGAATTGCTGATCGTCGTGGCGATTCTCATGATCATCGCCGCCATCGCCGCCCCCAAGGTCGGCGCGGCCCTCATGAACGCCCGCGAAATGGCCGCCGTTCGACACATTACGACACTCCACAGCGCCGAGCTCCAATACATGTCGCAATTCGGCAAGTACGCCTCGACGCTCCAGGAACTCGGTCCGCCCGCCAGCGGCGCCGAAGGCCCTTCCGCTGCCAATCTCATCCCGGGCGAACTCGCGCTCGGCGTCAAAGGCGGCTACAAATTCACCCTTACCGTCACGCCCGCAGGCTACACCATCAACGCCGACCCCACCGCTTTCGGCAACTCCGGCCGCCGCACGTTCTTCTCCGACCAATCCCAGGTCATCCGCGAAAATTGGGGCCAGGAACCGGCGAACGCATCGAACCCGGAATTGAACGCCGTCGCCAAACAAGCGAAGGGCGGCTAAAAGCTGATCGTGAACTCGCCCGCGACATTCACCCAGCGGTCCTTGGTGCGAATCGCAGGCAGCGTTCCAAAACTGTCGCCATCTGTCGTCGCCCGGTAGACCTTTGTCGTCACCCCAAGCCGGAACATCTTCCCGCGATCCAGCGCCACGCTCGCACCCGCTAACCCGTACGTGCCCCATCCGCTCCGCTCCCGGCACACCGGACAATCAATCCGGTAACCCGAATTGGCGAACGGCTGCCGCACCACCTCGGCATATTTCAGCCACGCCGTCCCCCCGCCCGCGTACAACTGGATCTTCTCATCGGCCAGCGGAATCACCACCCGCCCGCCAAGCGGCAGCATGTACTGGTAGTCGCGTATCCGCAGCTCGCCAAACTCCGAATCGTAAAAGTCCTTGATCCGCGCCGCGCCAAACCCCACGTCCAACCCAATGTCGGCCTGAACGTACCGCATGAACCGGTATCCATAGCCAAACCGGAACGCGGGCGTGTTGCGCAGGTACGGATCCAGTTCCCCTCCCGGCATCGCCACCCCTCCCCCAAGCGAGAAGTTGTGCTTGCGAAACGGAGTCTGTGCCCACACCGGCGCGGTCACGGCCAATAACAAAATGAGGCGTTTCATGCTGTTCTGCCAGACGAACTCCCATCCTCTCAGGTTTCAATTGCTCTTCGCCATCGGCGATTCGCCGGTGCCGCGCGTCATCTCTACAGCATGATTCGATTGCTCCGCACCACCGCCCGCTTCCTGCCGCTGCTCACCGGTCTCCTGGCCGTCTGCTTCGCAATCAAACAATGGCTCTGGTTCCAATCTCTGCCGCGCTTTTCTTGAGCCCGGTTCTGCGGCAACTGCTTCGCGGGGTCCGTTCTTATCCCCATCGAACTCGGCCTCTGCGGCGCCGTCATCGCACTCGCCTCCATGTTCCGAATTCGCTGGCGCTGCCGACTTCCTGAATGGGTGCATTGTCGGACTCGGAGTCCTTTCCACCCCGGCAATTATCGGGCTTCCGATCTTCGCCCTCGGCTTCGTCCTCCTCATCTATGAGAAACTCCTCCCATGCTCAATCGACGCCACTTTCTCGGCGCAACCGCAGGCGCCGCCGTCACAACGCTGACCGCCCAGGCCCAAACCCCCCGCCCCAACATCCTCATGATCCTCGCCGACGACCTCGGCTACGAATGCCTCGGCTGCAATGGCGGCACATCCTACCGCACGCCGCACCTCGACCGCATGGCCGCCGAAGGCGTCCGCTTCACCAACGGCTACGCCCAGCCCCTCTGCACCCCCACCCGCCTCCAGTTGATGAGCGGACTCTACAACAACCGCAACTGGCTCGGTTTCGGACTCATGCCTCCGAAAACCACCACCTTCGGCCACCGCATGTCTCGCGCCGGATACAAAACCGCCATGGCTGGTAAGTGGCAGTTCTGGAGCTACAACCCGCCCGACTACCATCCCGAAGACCGCGGCAAAGGCATGCTCGCCAAAGACGCCGGTTTCGACACCTACTCCGTCTGGCACGCCGGCCACACCGAAGACAAAGGCTCACGCTACGGCGACCCCACCTACGAAGAGAACGGCAAGCTCTTTAAGAACATGAAGGACCAATACGGCGACGACCACTGGTCCCAGCACCTGCTGTCTTTCTTCGACTCCAACAAAGGCAAGCCCGTCTTCGCCTACTACCCCATGGCCCTTACCCACGGCCCCTTCAACCCCACGCCCAAAAGCGATGGCTGGACCACCAAGCGCCTGAAAAACGACAAGGTCTATTTCAAGGACATGGTCGAATACATGGATGAGGTCGTCGGCCGCACCATCTCCGGCCTCGATAAACAGGGCGTCCTCGACAACACCATCGTGCTCTTCTTCGGCGACAACGGCACGCCCCGCGAAATCACTTCCCGCATGGGCGACCGCGTCATTCAGGGCGGCAAAGGACTCCCCACCGATGCCGGCACCCACGTGCCCATGCTCGGCTACTGGCGCGGCACAGCCCCGCGCGGCAAGGTCTGCGACGACCTCATCGATACCACTGACTTCCTTCCCACTATGCTCGATGCCGCAGGCGTCAACCCCGCCCGCGCCCTCGGCCCCAACGAAACCCCGCTCGATGGCCGCAGCTTCCTGCCCCAACTCAAAGGCCAGCGCGGCAACCCCCGCGATTGGATCTACTGCTGGCACGACCCTCGCCCCGGCTGGGACAAAGACGAATACAAACTCGAAGAGTGGGCCCGCACCAAGCGCTTCAAGCTCTACCGCGACGGCCGCCTCTTCAATGTCCCCGCCGACCCCGACGAGCAGCGTCCCCTTCCCCCTAACGCCGGGCCCGAAGCCGCCGCCGCCCGCCGTACACTCCAGCCCGTACTCGATAAAATGAAGCGCACCGCCGCGCCAGCCTAGGAGCACCCATGAGCCAACCCATACCCGTCACCATCCCCGGCCTCCCGCCCGCCAACGACACCTACTCGATGGCCACCATCCTCGGCAATCTCGTCTTCGTCTCCGGCCAGCTCGGCATCGACCCCGCCACCGGCCAGCTTGCCAGACCCGACATGGCCTCCCAAACCCGCCAGGCCCTGCTCAACGTCAAACGCATCCTCGATCACTGCGGCAGCTCGCTCGACCACATCGCCCACACCAACTTCTACCTCACCGACTACAACCGCCTCGGCGAAGCCAACGCCGTCTACAACGAGTTCTTCCCCACCCACAAGCCCGCCAAAACCGGCATCGGCATCGCCCAGCTCTGGGCCGGCGCGCTCATCGAGATCGGGGTCACCGCCAGCCTGAAGTAGAACGCCATGAGCAAAACTTTGACGTGGATCATCGTCGCGCTCTCGATCATCATCGGCTACATCGTCTACGACCGCTGGTCCCGCAGCCGCCTACAAGTCACGCCCGAAGTGCGGCAGGAAATCGAAAAGGCTAAGGAGCGATAGCCGCCCTCTCAGTCCTCCAGCACAAACGTGACCTTCAACGCCACGCGATACTCCACAATCTTGTTCTTCTTGATGATCACGTTCTGATCCTGCACCCACGCGCCGGAAACATGCTTCAACGTCTTGCACGCACGCGCCACGCCCTTCTGAATCGCATCCTCGAAGCTCTTCTCCGAAGACGCGATGATCTCGCTCACTTTCGCAATTGCCATTATTTCCCCTTTACGATCGTCAATTTGTCGGCCTCAATCTTGATGGTTTCCTCATGCGCAGCGCCACCGTCCACCGGCACAATCCGAATCTTGTACTCGCCCGGATTCAACAGCATCGCCTGCGCGAAATTGTTGAACTCATCGGTGTGCCCGTAGAACTTATCGTTGATGTACACGGCGGAAAACTTCGCGAACCCATCCGTGCGCAGCTTACCAAACGGCGGCGTCGCCAGGGGAACCGGCGTCAGCTTCTCGGCGATCGTCGTCGTCTTGCCCTGCGCGATGCTCACCTTGCGCGTCACTTCCTGATACCGCGGGTCCACAATGCGAACCTCATGCTCGCCTACCGTCAAAGTGTACTTGCGCGCGATCTTGAAATTCGCCGCCGGGCCCATATACTTTCCGTCGACAAATACACCGGCGCGGCCCGGGTCGACGCTCGTCTTCAAATAACCCGTTCCAGAACCGCTGCCCTGCGCCCACACCTGCATCGTCGCCGCGAACATCAGGGCACCGGCGGAAAACAAACTCTTGCTAAATAAAGTCATAGCGTCTACCTCGCGAACGTAAATCCTAATCCTGTCGAATACAGCAGGTCGTTATTCTTGCGGCCTGCCGCGGGATTGCTCAAATAGCGGTCACTCACCGAAACATTCCAGTTCAGCCACTTGGTCAATTGCGTGGCCGCACCGACATCGAAGTTCAGGCGATACTCGCCGCCGTTAGACAAATTGTTGAACATGCGGAACCCGTGCGTCAGGCTCGTGCGCGCATTCAACTTGTAATTGAAGTCGTCGCCCCAATACGCTTCAGCCGAGTTCCTCGTAAATGCCGGTGCATCTGCGGGGCCGAATTTTTCATGGTTCCACGCCAAACCGCCAACCAGCGCGAAGCGTCCCCGCTCGCCCTTCCAAAGGTCGTAACCCACACCGCCGCCGAGCACCACGCGCAGATCGAGAGATTGGAACTGATCGTATTCGTAATCGTTAAAGGTGCTCAGATAAAGTTTCTTGGTGACATTGCGGCTGAAGCCCCACCCGCCGCGCACGGCCTTCGCCGTCAACTCGCTCTGCCCGTCCAATGTCGCCTTGGCGCGAATCGAATTAAAGTACGCCGTCGTTCGGCTCGTCTTCGAAGCGCGAACGAAGTTGAATGGCGTGGTCAGCGTCGATGTCGCCGCGTTGCCCTTTGTCCCGGCGATGTTCAGGCTCCCCGTGATCACCCACAGATCGAACGGTCCCGGATTCAGCAAGCGCTCATGCGCCGCCTGCTCCTTCTCGTTCCGCAACGCCACAATCTCGTTCGGCGTGGCTATTTGCTTCGCGCCTGCCGTCGAGAGTTCCAGCTTCCCGTCCCGGGTTTGAATCTTGCCTTTCACCGTTCGGTCGTCCGGCAGTTCGACGTTGATCGCCTGATCGGTTGTGACCGTTGCAATGTCGGCCCACTTAAGGGTGACCATGCCGAAGTTCTTGCTGTCGATTGTGACCGTGTCGCCGTCTTTCTTGACGATCGATCCGGTCACCCGGTCGCCGTCCTTCATCACAATCTGATCCGCCCAGCATACGGGCAGCCCTACCAGCGCTACGTAAAGAAGCGCGCGGGAAATGATATGCATTGTTCCTCCGAAACCCACTACTACTAGATTGCACAGCGGGCCGGAAAGATTGCAAATTATCAACCGCGGCGCTACCGCCAGGTAATCGACTTTCGCGAGATCTTCGTGATCTCTGGCGTCCCGAACTGCTTCATCGCCAGCACCAGCTCCGCGTTCAGCAGCTCCAGCACGCGGTCCACGCCCGCCTGCCCGAACGACGCCAGCCCCCAAATGTACGGCCGCCCGATGCCCACCGCCCGCGCCCCCAGCGCCAGCGCTTTGTACACATCGGTTCCCCGCCGCACGCCCCCATCCAGCAGCACCGGATACCCCGGCCCCACCGCGTCCACCACGTCCTTCAACGCTTCAATCGAACCCCGCCCGCTCGCCTCCGCCCGCCCGCCATGGTTGGAAACAATCACCCCGTCCGCCCCATGCTCGCGCGCCAGAATCGCATCCTCCGCCGTCACAATGCCCTTGATCAGCAGCTTCATCTTCGACATCTTCTTCAGCCGCTCAATCGAATCCCACGTGTGCGGCGGATCCGGCTGTCCCACGCGCGCCAGGTCGATCCCCTTGTACATCACCCGCCGCTCCATCCGCGCCGGACCGCCCGCGCCGTGGCACGTCTCGCACTTCCTCTCGTCCATCCGCCGCAGCCGCGTGTACGTCTCCGTGTTTCGCCCCGCCAGGTTGTCCACCGTCCACGCCATCACCTGCGTGCCCGAATCCTCGGCCCGCTTCACCAGCTTCTCCGTGATCTCCCACCGCGGCGCCGTGTAGAG
Organism: Acidobacteriota bacterium; assembly: GCA_040007195.1. Lineage (GTDB taxonomy): Bacteria > Acidobacteriota > Terriglobia > Bryobacterales > Bryobacteraceae > JAFLBB01. The sequence continues at coordinate 10,206 of JBDTVQ010000082.1, forward strand.
CTGGTACATCACCGGCTTCCCACGCTCACGCGCCACTTCTTCAATCGCCGTGCTCGTGTTCGTCGACAGCAAAATTTCCGTGTTCCGCGCCTTCGCCGCCCGCGCCACGGCCAACTCGCCCTCGGCGTTGTACATGCGGTGCGACGCCACCGGACACAGGTAAATCGGCGACTCGAACGGCAGCCCCAGCACCTCCGTCCGCGTGTTCACCTTGCTGAAGTCCACCAGCCGCCGCGGCAGCAGTTGAAACCGCTTGTACCCCTCGCGATTCGCCGCCAGCGTCTCATCGTCGTCGGTCCCCGTCATCATGAAGCCCTTGTGCGCCGGCGGCAACAACGACTTCGCCACCGCCTCAAACTCCATCACGTTCAGCGCATCGGCCGGATTCGCCAGCAGCTTCGCCGCGTCCTGCCCAAATGCCCCGCTGAGCAGCGGACTCCCCGCTAAAAACTGTAAAAATCGCCGCCGGTTTCGGTGATCAACCCTCTCGTGCATCGCCAAAGATCATACACCCGCCCGGAACAACAGCAGGTCCAACGCGAACGTAACCCGCCCCGCTTCCGCCGGCTTCGACTGCATCGGCCGGTAGATCGAATGCAGCAGGTCGTTCACCCCGTCGGCATCCAACTCCGCCACCGTCGTAACACGCCGCTGCTCGGCCAGCGTGAACTCCTTCGCGAATGTCTCCACCGTGCGCGGCACCCGGTCGCGCCCCGCCCCGCGCAGCTCAATCAAATCCTCCGGCGCCGGCACCGCCACCAGCAGCCGCCCGTCGTCGCGCAGCACCCGCCGGAATTCGCCCGCATTCATTCGCGCCGTAATCGACATCACCAGCGAAAACGACCCATCCGCATACGGCAGCATCCGGTCCGCATTCGCCACCACCCACTGGCACTCTTTGTAACGCCGAGCCGCCGCATCCACCGCCCGCGTCGAAATGTCCACCCCATGCCCCGCAAACCCCAACCGCCGCGCCAGCATGCCCAAGTAAAACCCGTCCCCACACCCCGCATCGAGCACGACGTCTTCCGTGCCGGCCCCCGCTCCCACGCCCGCCGCCTCGGCAATCCCTTCCAGCAACGGCCCCGTCACCCCGAGCTCATGCAACCGCCGCCGCGCCGCAATCGCCTCCGCCGTGTCCCCCGGCTCCTTCGACCGCCGCTCCTGCGGCTGCAGCAAATTCAAATACCCGCTGCGCGCTACATCGAACGAATGCCCCCGCCCACACACCGCCCGCTTCTCTTCCCGAACCAACGCCTCGCGGCAACCCCGAACCGGGCACACAAGCATGGGAAGAGTGTACCGAATGAAGCATCATGTAGCGGTCCCGCTTTAGCCCTGTCCGCAATAACTTCGCGTGGTAACGAATATGTTACCTTCAGTCTTGGATGCCCCAGCTTCGAGGCTATGTCGACTCCTCAGGCCGTGCCCGCTTCGCCTAGTGGTTCGACCGTCTCGATGCTGCTGCCGCCGAAAAGGTGACCATCGCCCTCACTCGGATCGAGAGAGGCATGGTGTCCAACGTCAAGAGCGTCGGCGAGGGCGTGCACGAATACAAGATCGACTTTGGCCCCGGATATCGAATCTACTTCGGCCGCGATGGCGACACGTTGGTCATCCTCCTGGCCGGCGGTACGAAGAAGCGGCAGCAAGCCGACATCGCTAAGGCGCAAGGCTACTGGGTAGATTACAAGCGGCGGAAGCGACAGGAGAATAACTAATGCCCCTCACCCACGACTTCAAAGAAACCATCCGCGCTCGCGCTCAACGCGACCCAAAATTCCGCAAGGCGCTCCTGCGCGGCGCGGTCGAATGCATTCTCAACGGCGACCTCGGAACCGGGAAGGCCGTCCTGCGCGACTACGTCAACGCCACCGTCGGCTTTCAGGATCTCGAATCACGCTCCGGCATCCCCGCAAAAAGCCTCATGCGCATGCTCGGTCCCAAAGGTAGCCCCTCGGCGGCAAATCTCTCCAGCATCCTTACGGCTCTCCAACAAGCCGAAGGCGTGCACTTCAAACTGCAAGTGCGACAATAATTCCAATCGCCCCGGCATGAAACGGCTGCGCATACTCCCGGTGTTGATCCCCGCTCTGACGTTGGGCTCTTACATCATTCCGGCATGGGCACAGTCACCGACCACTAGCGCAGAGCGCGATCTTGCCCACATCGCTGCCCTTCGCGGCACGGCTCAACGAAATGCCCTGATATCGTTTTTCGAGAATTTCCACTTCGATTCTGAAACACTCTTCGCGCTCGTTCGTTACGAAGATCGGCTCCGCCGGCCCCTCACGATTCTGCTCGCTGACAAGAAATACGGTGAGGCTAGCGCGGCCGTCCTGACGCTTCTCGGCCATCGCGAAAGCATCCCCCGGCTGCTCAGCAACACCGATACCCCACCAGTGCTTTGCGGATTTCTCGATGTAGAAACCGAAAGAGAGTGGAACCTCCTTCAGGATGCCGCAAATGGCAAGTTCAGCAGTTCGGAAGGAGATTGTGCAATTCTCGCATTGAAATTGATCGCCTCACCGCGGAGCCTCCAGCTTTTGAAGGAAGCCCTTGCCTCAGCTGATGCTCGAAATGTGCACGATAGCCGCAAGACTGACCTGAAGGAAGCGATCGAATACATCGAATCGAAGCCCCCGGCCATGCAGCACCGGGATCTGGCGTCCTTAATAACACGCGTCGCCAAGGCCTTTCAGTTTGGTGAACCACTCCCGCTCGAACCGCCGCAGTTCAACGCGAATCGAACGATTGCCATGGCGGAAATGGATTTTGGGAGCGGCTGCCGGTACGAGTATCTCGTCACGTTCCACAGAGTGAACGGTGTGTGGCGAATGCGTGGCTTGCGACTGATGGGCATTGGTCTGATGCCTCCACCTCCCCCTCCACCTCCGCCGCGGTAATCCCCATCTGCGTTGATCTGCGTCCATCTGCGGCTTATATTTGTTCTGCCCCCATGTGGATCCGCAAACACGAACGTGACCGCCGCAAAGGCGTCGACTCCCCCCTCCCCACCCAAATGGTCTCCACCGAGGAGTTCATCCCCCGCCGCCAAAACCCCGCCCAGCAGCACGTCGAACGTCTCATCGCCGAACTCTCCGCCGCCAACGCCCGCCGCCTTGGCATGGAGCGCCGCCAATTCCTCCGCACCTCCATGGGCCTCGCCACCGCCTTCACCGCGATGAACACCGTCTACGGCCCGCACTTCGAAGTCCAGGCCGCGGAGATGCTCGAACCCGAGGCCACCGCCGAAAAGTACCCCAAAAGCGAGTACTTCATCTTCGACGTCCAGGCCCACTTCACCAACGGCTACGCCCTCGGCTTCCGCGCCGATCCCGCCATCCAGAGCATGGGCTTCAACCTCAAGGAAGACGTCGACGCCTACTCCTATCGCAACTTCGTCAAGGAGATGTTCTTCGACTCCGAAACGAACATGATCGTTCTCTCCGGCGTCCCCGGCCGCGAAAATCAGCGCGACGCCGAAGGCAAGCCCCTCGAAGGCCGAGCCCGCGGCGGAGGCATCCTCCCCTCATGGCTCATGTCCGAAGCCGCGCGCGAACTGAATACCCTGGCCGGCTCGCAGCGCGCCCTCAACCAGGGCAACCTCGCCCCCAATCACTATTGGGACCGCGCCACCAACTCCATGATCAAGTCCGCCCTCCTCGAACAGATGGAGCGCGAAGTGAAGCAGTACGGCATCTGCTCCTGGAAGTGGTATTGCCATACCGACCCCGGCCGCTCCGGCAATGGCTTCCAGATCGACGACCCCAACGCCGCCTGGTTCTACGAACAGTCCCGCAAGTTCGGCATCAAGCTCATCAGCGTCCACAAGGGCTACTCCTATCAGTCCCGCACCCTCGGCCACCTCGCCCACCCCCGCGACGTCGAACGCGCCGCCCTCGATAACCCCGACCTCACCTTCGTCATCTACCACTCCGCCCTCCAGCACGGCGTCAGCGAGCCCCAGTTCAAGGACCCCGCCAAAGTCGACCCCGTCACCGGCGACATGGCCTGGCACAAAGAGCTGATGGACATCAAGATCCGCAATCCGAAAATCGACAACGTCTATCCGGAAATCGGCAGCTTCTTCGGACCGCTCATCATCCAGCACCCCGGCCTCGCCATGCACGGCATCGGCAAAAACATCAAGCACTACGGCGTCGACCGCGTCCTCTGGGGCACCGACTGCATCTGGTGGGGCTCGCCCCAATGGGTCATCGACGCCTTCAAGCGGTTCCAGATCTCCGACGAGTACTGCGAAAAGTACGGCTACAAGAAACTCACCAAGCAGGACAAGGCCAAGATCTTCGGCCTCAATTCAGCGAAGCTCTACAACATCGACGTCAAAGCCAAGCGCCGGGGCCTCCCCGCCGATGCTCTCTCCCGCCTCAAATCCGCTTACCTTCACGACGGCGGCCTCCCCAACAACGCCGCCCACGGCTGGGTCCGCGCCGACGACTAACGCCCTTATCCCACCACCCACAGCGCCGCGCCCGACACCACCGCCAGCACCAATAGCCCCACCACCGTCCACACCCGAAACGACCCTTTGCCCAACACCACCGCCACCGCGCCCTTGAACAGCGTGTTCGCCACCATGCCGATCGCAATCGCCTTTGCCGCCGTCGCCACCGCGCTGCCCGTTTGCGCCGACTTCACCATCGAAATCGTCAGAGCATCCACATCGGTCAACCCCAGCACCGCCGCCGACGTCAGCAGGCCCGCCGCGCCGAAGTGCTCGCGCACGGCGTCCACCATCATCATCACCACCTGGAACAACCCCGCCATTTGCAGCGCCGAAAGTAACTGCAGCGGGTTCCCTGGCGGAGTCGACGCGCTGCCCGACAAGTCCCCCTTCGTCACGCCCACCAGCGCAATCGCGCAACCCACCGCAGCCGGAGCCGCCAGGTAGGGCCACGCCGCCAACGCCAGCGGCGCATACAGCACGGCGCACGCCGCCAGCACGCGAAAGTACATCACCGAGCAAGCGATCAATACGCCCAACGCCAGCGCCCGGTGCGCCTCCGTGTCTGTCCGGCTTGTCCGCGAAAAGTTGTAGGTCACATTGGTCGAAGAGATCAATCCGCCCAGCAGCCCCGCGAATACATATCCCTTCGGCCCCGCTGCCGAACGCGCAATGTACCCCGCAAAGCTCAGCCCCGAGAAGAACAGCACCAGCGCCCACAACTCGCGCGGCTTGATCCCGCCCCATGGTCCATACGGACCCACCGGCAACAACGGCAGAACCACCACCGCCATCACCGCGAACCGCAACCCGGCCCGCAACTCCGGCTCCGTGATGCGATACACGAACTGGTGCACCCGCGACTTCTCGGCCAGCAGCAGCGCCGTCGCCACCGCGATTGCCGAACCCACCCGCCAATTTCCCAGGCCCGAAAGCGTCCCCGCGCCCACCACCAGCAGCGCCGCCACTTCCGTCGTCCCATCGATATCCACGCGGCTTGCCGCCACATACGCGGCCACAATCAACGCCGCCACACCCGCCACCAACACCGTCGCCAGCGGAATCAGCCCCGCGCTCCACAACGCTCCCGCCGCCCCGCCAATGGCCCCCAGCAGCGTGAACGTCCGCACGCCCGCGAAGTCCCTGTGCGGACCCGCCACATTGCCCGACCACTGCCGCTCCACGCCTACCGCCGCGCCCCCCAACGCCGCAATGGCGACGTTCAGCGCAATCTCGTTCTCCGTCACGCGCCCCTCACCCGCTCGCGATACGCCCGCGCCCCCTCCAACTCACGCCGGAACTCCGCCACGTCCACATCGCGCTCCGAGCACGGCAAAAACAACAACCCATCGTCGCGAAAATCCCCGCACCACTCCATCAACCGCTCATCCGTCCAAGCCGCGTCATAGCCCCGCATCTTCCCATCGTCCATGCGGTCCAAATACGCGCGCAGGTTCACCGTCGTCTCATCTCCCGTCTCGTTTCCCGGCTCCTGTTCATAGTTCCACCGCGGTTGCTCCACGCGCGCATTGTATCCTGACCCCATGCCTGAACCTCTGACTACAGAGGAAACCATCGATCGCCTGGCGAAGTCCATCTCGCCCGCGTATGCTTCCCTGCGCGACATCGCCTCGCCGCAAGTCCGCGCCGCCGCGGCCTCGTTAATCGATCTCATCGTCGAAGAGCAACTCTCCGTCCCCGAAGGTTTCCGCGACGCCTGCTCTCACGCCGCCACGCTCGCCCCCAACGAAGCCATCGTCGTCTTCCACGCCTGGCACGACACCGCCTCCGCCGCCCGCCCCGAACGCAAAACCGTCGCCTTCGTTCTCGAAAATTTCTTCGCCTGGTATCAGCGCTGCCCCGAATCCGCGCGCGAACCGTGGCTCGCTGGCATCCCCAAGCTCGCCCCTGCCGTACGCGGCCTCGGTAACGACGGCATGGCCCAGCTCTCCGAAGCCATGCAGCGCTGCGACGACCACTTCGCCGCCCACAAGCTCATCGAATCCGTCGCCTCCTACGCGCTCACCACCGACGACGCCATCCGCGCCGTCACCGCCCTCGCCCACGCCGCCGCCACCTCCGGCCGCCTCGATCTCTGGCTCGAAATCGCGCAGAAGTTTCCCGCCGAACGCCTCGAAGAAAATCGCGACGCCGAACATGGGCCCACCGCGCTCGCTTCCATCCTCGCCGCCGCCCCCGCGCACCCGCTCCCCGCGCTGGAATTGATCCGCACCCTCGCCGGGGAAAACGCCGCCACCGTTCGCAACGGGGCAACAAAGCTCGCCGCAAAGACGCAAGCCTCGCCTGATCCCGCGGAGTTTCTCGCCGACGCCCGCGAACTCATCGAAGCCCTCGGCATCCGCACCCTCGGCGCCATCACGTCGAAGCTCCCCAATCACGCGCTCGCTTCGGGCGCCCTGGAACTGCGCTCGGAATTCGGCGCGCAGGCCGCTTTGCGTCTGTTGGAAAAAGGTTCGCTCTAAATTCCCGGTGCGGTCCACCCGCTCAGGTCAGCTTCTCGAGCAACCCGGCCAGGTAGTCGCTGTCCACCACACCCTGCTTGCCGCTGCTGCCTTCCTGAAAACGCCAGTGATTGCCGCTCCGCTCGAGGCAGAAGTATAGCCGCTGATCGCGTATCTCATCCAGCTCCAGCAACTGCTGGTTGAACGAGTTCACCGTCCCTTCGAGTGTGTACGGAATGCGGTAGTTGTCGGTCGACGTCACCGTATCGGTAGGCTTGAACGTAATCTGAATCAACCGCCCATGCAGGTTGATCTGGAATAGATTGGGTCCATTGTCGTTGTAGTTCCGGCAGGCATAGTCCGCCGGTGACAGTTCCAGCCGCACCTGCTCCATGATCAGATTCAGATCGTCGACGAACTTGCGGCAGATTCCGTACAGCTCCAAAGCCGCCTCCCGGCGCATCTGCTCAATGGCTTCCTGGCGCGCCAGTTCCTGGCGGTCCTTTTCGGCCACCAGATCCAGGGCGCGTGCCAGCTTGCGCATGCGGTCGGGCGTCATGACTCGGAATGAGAGTCCCACTGTAACGCAACGCGGAGATTAGGAGCTACCCGGCTCACGCCGGCATCTCAAACTCGTATACAACTGAAGAAGAGGATTCTTTTGCCCTCCATTCGCAAAGTCTTGTTTATCGCCGCGTCGTCCCTTGTGGGCATCGCCGGTGCAGCCTATCTCGCCGGAGTGCGCTTTGAACTCGACGGTACCGGCTCCCGGCCTATGCTGACCTACGGCAGCCGTTCCGCGCACGATGCCGAACTCGAACGGAACCGCGCCGCGCAAAAGGACGCGCCCACTCCCCCCGCTTCCGTTGAAACCGCGGCCGCCACCCCCGCCTCATCTCCCGCCACCACAGACGCCCCTGCCGCGGTATCCGGCATGCCCGCTCAGGTCGCCGACGGCGCCTACTGGTCCGACTTCCGTGGCCCCGGACGGCTCGGTGTCTATTCGCAAACACCCATCCTCACCACCTGGCCCGCCGCTGGTCTCAAGCGCCTCTGGAAACAACCCATCGGCGGCGGCTATGCGTCCTTCGTCATCGCCAACGGAACCGCCTTCACCATCGAGCAACGCCGCTCAAAGGAAGTCCTCGCCGCCTACGACGTCCTCACCGGCAAAGAGCGATGGACCAATGCGTGGGATGCCGAGTTCCGCGAATCCATGGGCGGCGACGGCCCCCGCGCCACGCCCATCTGGCACGAAGGCCGCATCTACGCCATGGGCGCCGAAGGCGAACTGCGCGTCATCGACGCCTCTACCGGCGTCAACGTCTGGCGCAAAAACATCCTCCAGGACACCGGCGCCACGAATCTCCAGTGGGGCATGTCCGCCTCGCCCCTCGTCGTCGACGACAAGGTCATCGTCCTGCCCGGCGGTACCAACGGCCGCAGCGTCGTTGCCTACTACAAGGCCACCGGGGAGCGCGCCTGGACGGCATTCGACGATCAGCAGGCCTACACCTCGCCCATGCTCATGGAACTCGCCGGCAAGCGCCAGGTCGTCATCGTCACCGCGGAACGCGCCCTCGGCCTCGACCCCGCCTCCGGCAGCCTCCTCTGGGAGTTCCCCTGGAAAACCGAATACGACGTCAACAGCGCCCAGCCCATCCCCACCGGAACCAACACCCTCTTTCTCTCCGCGGGCTACGGCCACGGAGCTGTGCTGCTCGAAATCACCGCCCAAGGCAAGGCCTATGCCGCCAAACAGGTCTGGTTCACCAACCGCATGAAGAACAAGTTCAACAGCTCGGTCTTCCATGACGGCTACCTGTACGGTCTCGATGAAGGCATCCTCGCCTGCCTCGACGCCCGCACTGGAGAGCAGAAATGGAAGGGTGGCCGCTACGGCTTCGGCCAGCTGCTGCTCGCCGGGGGCCACATCGTCCTCATCACCGAAGAAGGCGAACTCGTCCTGTTGAAGGCCTCGCCTGAATCCCAGCAGGAACTGGCGAAGTTCTCTGCCCTCGACGGCAAAACCTGGAACAACCCCGCCATCTCGAATGCCATCCTGCTCGTCCGTAACACCACCGAGATGGCTGCCTTCCGCATTGCCCCCTGAGAGCTTTCCGCGCCGTCGGCCACCATTCCTGTGACGGAATGACGCTCTCCAAACGACATCAGCGCCTGCTTGCCGCTGCGCGTCGCGATGGCTTCCTCCGCGCCGCTGCCGGCGAGGATGAACCGGCCCGCCGCGCCTGGGGACGCTGGTGCATGCGCATGCGCGTGCCCGTGCTCGTCTGGCTCCGCCCGTCGAAAACCGCCCGCTCCGGCAAGCTCCTGCTCGATCTCTGCACCACGCCCAACGAACTGAGTTCGCAGGGCCAGGAAGCCATCCGCCTCATGCTCGCGCGCCGCGCCTCGCGTGGCAAAGGCAAGGTGGAATCGGTCGGGGCCGAATGGTCCCGCGTCAGTGCCCGCGTAGTCCCCGCCGCGGCCAACGAACTTTACCGCATGGCCACCTCGCTCG